>CASFWX010000067.1 GCA_949298545.1 uncultured Verrucomicrobiota bacterium
CGCCAGCCACAAGATAGTTGAAGAGGGCATAAAGATACTCGGGCGGCTGCTTCATCGCGGCGCGGTTGGCGGAGACGCCATGACGGGAGATGGAGCCGGAATAATGCTGCAAATCCCTCGGGAGTTTTTTGAAAGGGAACTATCGGGGCTTTCTGGGCGGGGACAATATGCTGTCGGAATGGCGTTTTTTCCCCGGAACGGCGATCTCGCTCGCGAATGCCGCCGGATATGCGAGGAAATTTTAAAAAAGGAAAATTTGGAATTGGCGTTTTGGCGCGATGTTCCTGTGGACGATTCGGCAATAGGCGGTTTGGCTCTCGAAACGCGTCCGGAAATTTGGCAGTTCTTTGTCTTCCCGCGGAACGGAGATATGGATTCGGCGGATTTTGAGCGCGTCTTATACATATCGCGCCGGCAGATAGAAAAAGAGGCGCAGGCCTGTTCGATATCACCGGACGCATTTTACATTTGCTCGCTTTCCTGTCGAACTATCGTATATAAAGGGCTTCTAAACGCGCCCCAACTCGGGAAGTTTTACGCTGATCTTTCGGATCCGGCTTTTAAAAGCGCAGTTGCGCTCGTGCACCAGCGGTACAGCACTAATACTTTCCCATCGTGGAGGCTGGCGCAACCCTTCAGATATCTTGCACACAACGGGGAAATTAACACTCTCCGCGGTAATCTGAATCAAATGCGCTCCCGCGAGACCCATTTCTCGTCTCCGCTCTTTGGCGAAAACATGGCTAAGGTTTTGCCCGTAATTTGTCCCAACCAGAGCGATTCCGCCTGCCTCGATAACGCTGTCGAGCTTTATGCATCTGCCGGGCGCAGCCTTGCGCATACCATGCTTATGCTCGTTCCTCAGGCTTGGGGCGGGGATTTTTGCGTCGGCAACGACATTCGCGGATTTTTTGAGTATCATTCCGGGCTTTCGGAACCTTGGGACGGCCCGTCGGCGATTGCATTTTTTGACGGGGCGCATGCCGGGGCCATCGCAGACCGCAACGGGCTTCGCCCGGCTCGCTACACGCTTGCTAAAGACGGTCGTTTTATTCTCGCGTCTGAAGCCGGCGTGCTGGACATTCCCGATTCCGACGTGCTAAAGCGCGGCCGGCTCGGGGCGGGGGAAATGGTCTATATCGATCTCGACAGGGGCAGGATACTTTTCGACAAGGAGATAAAGACGCTCGTCGCCCGTTCCAAACCATACCGCAGGTGGGTTGACGAAAACAGAATCGTTTTGAGCGGGATTTTTGAATCCTTGCCGGATCCCGTAGTGGGCGGAAATATACTAATGCGCCAAAAGCTGTTTGGATACGGTTCTGAAGATCTCGATGTGGTTTTGCGCCCGATGGCCGAAAGCGGACGCGAACCGAGCGGGTCAATGGGCAACGACGAAGTCCTTGCGGTTCTTTCCCAAAGGCCCCGCCTTTTATACGATTATTTCAAGCAGCTTTTCGCCCAGGTGACGAACCCGCCGATAGATCCCATTCGAGAGCGGCTTGTCATGAGCCTAATGACCTACATAGGCAACCAGGGCAATATTTTAATTGAATCGCCGGAGCATGCGCGGCTTTTAAAGCTTCCGCATCCCATTCTTGCAAACAGGGACGTGAATTGCCTTTGCTCGTCGAAGATAGAGAGTTTTCAGGCCGAGCGCATAAGCGCGGAATTTTCCGCGGGGGGGGGAACAGGAGCCATTTCTGATGCAATCGACAAAATATGCGACGAAGCCGAGGCCGCCGTTCGCGCGGGAAAGAGCGTGATAATATTGAGCGATAAGAATCTCTCCTACGGATGCGCCCCGATACCGATGCTTTTGGCGGTGGCGGCGGTAAACCGCAGGTTTATAGAGAAGAATATCCGCACTTCCGCCGGAATAGTCGCGGAGACCGGGGAGGCGCGGGAAGTTTCGCATATGGTATTGCTCCTCGGATACGGGGCTACTGCAATCAACCCGTATTTGGCGATGGAGAGCATAGCCGATATGGTCGCCAAAGGCTCTATTAAGGGAGTGGGCGCGGCGGAGGCGGTTGAAAATTACATTCGCGCGCTTTGCGCCGGGATCTTGAAGGTAATGTCGAAGATGGGGATATCTACGCTTCGCAGTTATCGCCAGGCCCAGGCGTTTGAAGCAGTCGGCTTGGGGCGGGAGTTTGTCGACAGATTTTTTGCTCCGACCGCTTCGCGCATCGGCGGGATAGGGCTGGAGGAAATTGCGGCTGAGACTCTCGCGCGCTATCGGGAGGCGCATTATCCGAAGCGCGGGTTTGAAAGCTCCCTGGAAAATTTCGGGCATTACAAGTTCAGGAAGGGCGGGGAACACCACGTTTGGACGCCCCAGGCAATTTCTCTCTTACAGCGCGCTGTGCGCGAGGGGGACGAGGCGAAGTACAGGGAATTTTCAAAGTATGTAAATGGGAAGGAGGAAACGCTCTGCACTTTGCGCGGGCTTTTCAAGCTGAAGAAGGTCGATCCCATACCGATATGCGAGGTGGAGAGCGAGGATTCCATAATCTCCAGATTTGTGAGCGGCGCGATGAGCTACGGATCCATAAGCCCCGAAGCGCATGAGACGATAGCGCTTGCGATGAACAGGCTGGGAGGAATGAGCAACTGCGGCGAAGGCGGCGAAGATCCCGCGCGCTATGCGAGCGCCGGGACGCCGAACGACGTGTCGAGCGCGGTGAAGCAGGTTGCGAGCGGGCGTTTTGGGGTCACTGCCGAATATCTGGCGAACGCGCGGGAGATACAGATAAAAGTTGCCCAAGGCGCCAAACCCGGCGAGGGCGGGCAGCTTCCGGGATACAAGGTGAACGAAATAATAGCAAAGGTTCGCCACTCGACCGCCGGTGTGACGCTGATATCTCCCCCGCCGCACCATGATGTTTATTCGATAGAGGATTTGGCGCAGCTAATCTACGATCTCAGGAACGCCAATGAAAACGCCCGCATATCCGTAAAGCTCGTTTCTGAGCTTGGAGTTGGAACTGTCGCCGCCGGAGTTGCGAAAGCGAAGGCGGATATGGTTCTCATAAGCGGGCACGACGGCGGGACGGGCGCTTCTCCGCTGACGAGCATCAAGCATGCGGGGCTTCCATGGGAACTCGGCGTTGCAGAGGTTCAGCAGACGCTCCGCCTAAACGGGTTGCGCGATAAAATACGCGTTCAAGTTGACGGGCAGATGAAGACGGGAAGGGACGTGGTCATAGGCGCCCTTCTCGGAGCGGAAGAGTTTGGCTTTGCCACGTCCGTACTTGTGAGCCTCGGGTGCGTCATGATGAGAAAGTGCCATGAAAATTCTTGTCCGGTTGGCATAGCCACGCAAGATTCGTGCTTGAGAAAGCGCTTTAGGGGGCGTCCGGAACACATCGAAAACTATCTGAGATTCGCCGCGCGCGAAACGAGGGAAATATTGGCGTCTCTTGGCTTGCGCTCCATAGACGAAGCCGTCGGGCGCGGAGATTTGCTTGAAACTGGCGAAGCGGTCGGATTTTGGAAGGCCCGCAAGCTCGACTTTTCCGCAATATTCGAACAGGTGGGCGACGATTCCCTCCCGCGGCGCAGTGCGGGTTTTTGGCGCGGTATCCGCGAGGAGCCGTTCGATAGGAAACTCATATCCGCGCTCGCAAAAAATATAGAAAGTGGAGAAAGGGCGGACTTGTCTGTGCCAATTCGCAATTCTGACAGGAGCGCAGGGGCAATGCTCAGCTGCGCTGTCGTCAGAAGGCATGGCGGGAAGGGGCTTCCCGATAAGACTTTAAACGTCCGCTTCAGGGGAGTCGCCGGGCAGAGCTTCGGCGCATTTCTCGCTCATGGCATAAATTTTGTTCTTGAAGGAGAGGCGAACGATTATGTAGGAAAAGGGATATCGGGCGGCGAGATTGTCGTCAGGCTTCCGGAGAGATCAAATATAGAAAGCTCTTCAAACTGCATAGCCGGAAATGTCATAGGGTACGGTGCAACGGCAGGAAAAGTTTTTATAAATGGACTTGTAGGAGAGCGTTTCGCAATCAGAAACAGCGGCGCGACTTTTGTTTCAGAAGGAGCGGGAGACCACTGCTGCGAATATATGACCGGCGGGCGCGTCGCGATCTTGGGCCGCACTGGATTCAACTTCGGGGCAGGCATGACCGGCGGCATAGCCTATGTCTACGATGCGGACGGAGATTTTGACATGAGGTGCAATCTTCAGTCTATAGACCTCGAGAGCGTGCCTGAAAATTCCACCGGCGAGAGGGAGTTAAAGAAAATAGTGGAGGACTTTTTCAAGGAGACGTCGAGTTCGCGCGCGGGTAAAATTTTATCCAACTGGAGCGAGGCGCTTCCAAAGTTCGTAAAGGTTTTTCCCGTTGAATACCGCAAAGCGCTTGAATCCTCGAAAAGCGCCTCCGGCAATCATTCGGCATAGCGCTTGGCGAATACCGCCTGCTTCCAGTTTAAAAATCTCGAGCGACATATTGACTCTTATGGAAAAAACGCTATACATGTCCGGCAAAATGAGTTTACATGTTGAAGTAGCCGTACTCAATAAGATTAGCCATCTTGTCGCCAGGCGCACGCCCGTCTCTGAGATGCTGGCTGAAGTTTTGAAAATTTTGCATCTCGAAATGGGTCTGATACGCGGAACGCTAACCTTGCGCGAGGGTGATTTATTGGTTGTCGAAGCGTCCGAGGGATTGAGCCCCGCGGAGATTGGGCGCGGGCATTACAGGGTAGGAGAGGGAATTACCGGCTTGGTAGCCGAGGAGGGTAAGGGCAGAATAATACCCGATATATCCAAAGAAAAAGCATTTCTCAACCGCACTAAAGCTCGGAGCGGAGAAAAAAATATAGCTTTTATATGCGTTCCGATTGTCTACCGGGGGGACGTGATAGGCACATTGAGCATAGATAGAAAGGTTGATGCCCGAACTGACTTAAAAGCCGATTTCCACCTGCTCGAGACGATTTCCAACATCATGGCCGATGCAATATTCGTAGCCTATTCCGAACACGAGGAAAAAGAAAAGCTGATAAACGAGAGCAAGCGCCTGCGGCTTGAACTTGAAAACAAGCTCCGCCCCTCGGAGATTATAGGCAACAGCAGCGGAATGAAAAAGGTCTATTCGATGATTTCAAAAGTGGCTTCATCAAAGGCGACCGTTTTGATACGCGGAGAGTCAGGGACGGGCAAAGAGCTTGTGGCAAAGGCAATTCAGAAGGGTTCGCAGCGCGCTTCGGCTCCGTTCATAACGCTCAATTGCGCAGCCCTTCCAGAGGGGTTGATTGAAAGCGAGCTTTTCGGGCACGAGAAAGGGTCCTTTACCGGCGCTATAAACCGCAAAATGGGTTTGGCTGAAATGGCGGATAATGGCACTCTATTTCTCGACGAGATAGGAGACTTATCTCTGCCGATGCAGTTGAAGCTCTTGCGCTTTATCCAGGAGCATTCATTTTATAGGGTCGGGGGAAACAGCGAGATAAAAGTTGACGTTCGAATAATCGCTGCTACCAGCCGCAACTTAGAGGAAATGATAGAAGCCGGTTCTTTTAGAGAGGATCTTTACTATCGTTTGAACGTCTTTCCAATATATATGCCCGCCCTCAGAAACCGCAGGTGCGATATCATGCCGCTGGCGGAATATTTTCTGGCTAAATACAACAAGGTGCACGGCAAGTCGATTGTAAGAATTTCCACTCCCGCAATAAATATGATGGCGACTTATTATTGGCCGGGAAATGTGCGGGAGTTGGAAAATTGCATAGAGTACGCGGTTATAGATTCGTCGGATAATGTAATAAGCGGGTACAATCTTCCGCCTTCATTGCAAACGGCTGAAAATACCAATACGGCCCGCGTCCTGCCGGAGACTGGCGCCGATTACCAGTCTTTAGTCTCCTCATTCGAGAAGGAACTCATTGTAGAGGCTTTGAAATTGAAGAAGGGCAACGCAACGGCGGCGGCCAAACATCTCGGAATTACCCAGAGGATAATTCTTTACAAGATAAAAAAGCTCGGCATCGTTCCCGATCTCTACAAGTAAAACCTAAACCCATGCCGGCAGTGAAATTTTTTAAAACATATTCCGTCCGCGCATCGGAGATATCGCCGACATACCTATTGAAAGACTTTTTTGTCGGAATGTACTTTCAGGATTGTTTCGCCGAATATATGGCATCGAAAAATCTTGCAGCCTATGATTTGTCGCGCCTCGGATTGACTTGGCTCACAAGCGATGTAATTGTGGAGTTCGGCGGCAAAATGCCGTTTTGGCGCGAGAATGTCGATATTGCAGTTTGGTTTTGGAAACTGGGTTCGGCGCGCGCTTATGTAGATTTTGAAGCTTTTTCAGGAGGGCAAAGAATTGCGCGCGGATCGAGCATTCAGCTGATTGCTTCCATAGGCGCCCATAAGCCCGTTAGGCTTGAGCCATATCTGTCTTCAATTGAGACTGAAAAATGCGGGGCTTTCGAATCATGCCAGTTCACCAAGATTTGCGAGCGCGGAGAATTTGCGGGAGAGACATCTCAAGTGGTACGTTTTGACGATCTCGATTTTAACATGCACTTGAACAACGTAAAATATATACCGCGCGCTCTCGAGGCCATTCCATTGAATTATAGAAATTCCCACTCTTTAAAATCATACCGCCTAAAGTATATGCGCGAGACTTTTTTTGGAAATACTGTAAAATCGGTTGCCATGGCCGCCGGGGATTCCTTTTTTCACAGGCTCGTGCGCTGCGAGGACGGACTGGAGCTTTGCAGGGCAGAAACCTTCTGGACTTCGCCTCACTCGGACTGACGGGCGTTTTATTCGCGCTGATTTTTCAATTTGCAGTTTCGAATGCTTCGGGAAAAAAAGAAAAACCTGGAAAATTCGTAGATTTTTTGTTTTGCCGCATTGTATTGCGCGTGCGGGAATATTTGGCATGGGACGAATATATATGTGGTTTGAGTTTCCCGCATTTTTTAGGCAGCCCTTTTTTTGTCGATTCAATTCATCGGCGAAGCTTCTCAGTGAAATGCAAAAAAACATAAGTTTTTTTTGCGTTTTTTTTGCGCGCATTGGAGCAATTTTATAATACTCTTATTAATAATAAAATACAAAAAACAAATTTGAAGTTGCCTAAAATAAAAAGATGTCATGCATTTAAAAAAGATGTCCTATTGATTATTTGTTAAAAATTTTTTTTCGGGATATAATGCAATGAGACAAAGAAAGACATTATGTATTCCGACGATAAACGAATAGTTGTGACTCTTGATGCGGGCGGCACAAATTTTGTATTTGGAGCGGTGCAGGGGAATGTGCAAATAGTTCCCGATATCGCAAAGAAATCGAATTATGAAAATTTAGAAAAATGTATTTGCTCGATAAGGGACGGATTTGCGGAAGTAATATCGCATCTGCCCGAAAAGCCTTCTGCCATAAGCTTTGCATTTCCCGGCCCCGCTGATTATCCCAAGGGCATAATAGGCGGATACGTTCCAAATTTTCCCGCTTTCAGAAAAGGAGTGGCGCTGGCAGATTACCTAAAGGAACATTTCTCTGTTCCGGTTTTCATAAACAACGACGCGGATCTTTTCGTATACGGGGAGTCGCTTGCAGGGACCTTGCCTTGGGTAAATAGCCTGCTTGGCGATGCCGGAAGAAAAAAACGCTATCGCAATTTGCTCGGATATACCTTGGGAACCGGATTCGGGTTCGGATTTGTTTCCGGCGGTCATCTCCACATAGGAGACAATGCGTGCGTGGAGACTTTTTGCCTTAGGAATAAGGAGCGCACAGACGTGATAGCCGAGGATTTTGTGTCCGCCAAATTCATAGTTGACGAGTACGAGCGGCTGTCGTCGGGCGATAGAGTTGTAGAACCCAAAAATGTCTTTGAAATTGCGGAAGGTTTGCGCGCGGGAAATGTGGAAGCGGCAAAGAAGACTTTTGAACGCTACGGAATGTTTGTTGGCGACGCTGTGGCTACGGCCGTCTCCCTAATAGACGGGCTTGTGGTCTTGGGCGGGGGAGTGACGGGGGCGAAAAAATACATTATGCCATCTCTCATAAGCGAGATGCGCTCTTATCTGACGCGCCGCAAGAGCGGGGAGAAGGTTCCGCGCCTTCAGACGAAAGTTTACAATCTCGAAGAAGCTTCCGAATTGGCGGAGTTCCTTCGCAAGGACGTAGTTTCCATTGAAGTATTCGGTTCTGGCAGGACGGTATCGTACAATCCGTCAAAAAAAATAGGGGTGTGCGTTTCCAAAATCGGCGCGGTTAGGGCTGTTAACATAGGGGCGTATTCCTTTGCTTTAGACAAGCTCGATTCGATGGCAGGCAAATGAGCTTTATCAGATTCAAACCTTTGTATTTTTCGAAAGTATGGGGCGGGAGAAACCTCGAGAGTAAATTTTCCCGGGATTTGCCGCCCGGGGTCCCGATAGGGGAAAGCTGGGAAATTTCCGATAGATGCGGGGCTTGCTCGGTTGCCGCGGGCGGGGTTTTCGATTCAATGACTTTGCGCAGCATTATCGAGCAAAATCCGGAGTATGTCATGGGGCGGGGGTGGAATCCGAAAAAAAACTTTCCGGTTTTGGTGAAGTGGCTCGATTGTTCCGAAAATTTGAGCGTCCAGGTGCATCCGAGGTCTTGCCGCGCGCGCTCTAAGGGCGTCGAGCCCAAATCGGAAAATTGGTATGTGGCTTTTGCGCGTCCAGGAGCTAAAATCTATGCCGGATTGAGGCGCGGGGTGGATAGGCGGGAGTTTGGGCGTCTCGCGGCTGGGAACCGCCTGGACAAGGCCGTTGCGTCTTTCGCTTCGAGGGGGGGAGATTCGCTTTTTGTGCCGAGCGGAAGGATTCATGCATTGGGAGGAGGCAACATAATACTCGAGATACAGGAGAATTCAGACACGACTTACAGGATTTACGATTGGGGCAGGACGGGATTAGATGGAAAGCCTCGGGCATTGCATGTGGAGGAGGCGATGAAAAACATTATTTTTTCAGATTTTGAGCCCGCCCCATTGCGTTTTGAGGGGTTTTCCAACGCTGTCCTCTGCCGCTCGCGCCAATTTGAGATTCGCAAGATTAAATTGCCCAAAGGCGCTAAAATCGGCTATGCCGCAGACTGCGCTCCGCGCATAATCAGCGTGGTTGAGGGAGCGTTAAAATCATCATGCGGCGGGGCTGTCGGCCTGTCGGAAAATATTCTTATTCCTTTTGGTGAGGAGGCGGAATTTTCGGCCATTTCAGCGTGCGCTATACTCGAAACCGTCGTATTTAACGCTTGTTCTTAAGCTAAAGGAGAAATTTCAACTATTAAAAAAAATGGAAAAGATACAAGGATTAATAGATGCTCCCTATGCGCCGTTTGACGCGCGGGGCGAAGTTAAATTGTCTATAATAAAAAAATACGCTTCGATGCTCGTTAAGAACGGAATGAAGGGCGTATTTCTAAACGGATCGACGGGCGAGGGCTGCAATCTCACCGGCGCCGAGAGAATGGCAATAGCCGAAGAGTGGGTAAAAGTATCTCCCAAGGATTTTAAGGTGATAGTGCATGTCGGGACATGCCCGCTGAAATCTGCGTGCATTCTCGCCAAGCATGCCATGGATATTGGCGCCTGGGGCGTCGGGGCAATGCCTTCGGCTTTCCCAAACATAGCCCGTGTCGAAGAGCTCGCGCTTTATTGCAAGGCGATATGCGAAGCGGCGCCCGGCATTCCGTTCTATTACTACCATATGCCGGTTTTCAGCCGCACGTATGTTCCCATGGTGGGATTGCTAAAAGAAATAGACCGCCTGCGCGTCAAAAACTTTGCCGGCATAAAGTTCACAAACGAGTGCCTTTACGAGTACAACCAGTGCCGCCTCTATAAAAAAGGCAAGTACGATATTTTGCACGGGCAGGACGAGACCGCCCTTTGCAGTCTGGTGCAGGGCGGGGCGCGCGGTTGCATATGCGGAACCACCAACTATAATGGCAGGGTGCAAAACGCCATACTCGAAGCTTGGGAGGCGGGCGATATCGAGCGCGCAAACAAAATGCAGAATTACTCGCAGGAGGTAATCAATATAATATGCAAGTACCGCGGCAACATAGTCGGAGGCAAACGCATAATGAAGCTGATAGGGCTCGATCTCGGGCCGAACCGCCTGCCATTCCAAAATCTCACTTCTTCGGAGGAGAAATCGCTCAAGAAAGATCTTGAAAGAATTGATTTCTTCTCGAAGTGCAATATATTGTAATCAATATTATGGCACGCCTGTCCGAGAGAAAATTCTATCCTTGGCTTGTGGTGGCGCTGCTTTGGGTGGTGGCGCTGCTCAACTATATGGATAGGCAAATCCTGTCGACCATGAGAGAGTCTATGATGGTCGATATTTCACAGCTTGAGTCTGCCGCAAATTTCGGAAGGCTCATGGCTGTGTTTTTGTGGATTTACGGAATCGTCGGCCCTTTTGCCGGCGCGATTGCGGACAGGTTAAACAGAAAATGGCTGATTATAGGGTCTCTGGCGGTATGGTCGTTCGTAACCCTTTTGATGGGATACGCATCGTCTTTTGAACAAATGTATTGGCTTCGCGCCTTAATGGGAGTGAGCGAAGCTCTCTATATTCCCGCCGCTCTTGCGCTGATAGCGGATTGGCATTCGGGGAAATCGCGCGGTTTGGCAATAGGGGTCCACATGACGGGTTTGTATATAGGCCAGGCTTTGGGAGGATTCGGAGCGACAGTTGCCTCCCGCCTCTCATGGCAGGAGACTTTTCACGTATTTGGAATAGTCGGCGTGGCATATTCGCTTGTCCTTATTTTGTTTCTGCGCGAAAAACGCCTCTCCGAAGATTCAAACATGGCGGATTGCCAGCCGAGCGGGGACAAAATTAAGCTTTCTGAATCTTCAAAAGAATCTATAATTGCGACTTTTATAGGGCTTTTTAAGACTTTTCCGTTCTTGGTGATACTATTTTATTTTGCAGCCATATCGCTGCCCGGATGGGCCAGTAAAAATTGGTTGCCGACCCTTTTTGGAGAGACGCTTTCAGTTCCGATGTCGGAGGCGGGACCCATCGCCACGATAACCCTCGCGGCGGCTTCGTTTGTCGGAGTTCTCGCTGGCGGGGCATTATCCGACAGGTGGGTGCTCAGGAATATAAGGGGAAGAGTTTACACTCTTTCGCTCGGGTTGGTATTTTGCATGGCGGGCTTGGTGTTATTGGGATTTGGAAGCGGATTGGCAGCGAGCGTGCTTTCGGGAATTTGTTTCGGCTTCGGCTGGGGCTTTCTCGATGCGAACAACATGCCGATTGTATGCCAGTTCATACCAGTTAGGAGAAGGGCGGCCGCTTATGGAGTCATGAATATGGCGGGGGTATTTTCGGGCGCGGTCGTAACGAGCCTTTTCGGTGAATTTACGGACGGCGGAAAACTCGGGCTGGCATTTGCGGGGCTCGCGGCGGGCTTGGCGATTACCTTGGCTGCGGTATTCCTTTTGCTGCGTCCTAAAACGGACAATATGGCATAAAAGAAGCTTATAAATATTTTGATTTTTATTAACGTCAAAGTTGGGGAGAGAGATTATGGTAAGAAATACAATTTTGTTAATTTTATTGATATGCGCGCCTTCGCTTTGGGCAAAGATGTTTATAGAAAGCGAGAGCGTGCCATTTAAGGCTGGAGACGACGGGTATTTTGGATACCGCATTCCGGCTCTTTGCGTGGCGGCGGACAATTCCATTCTCGCGTTTGCCGAAGCCAGGAAGAAATCTCTTGGGGACGACGGCGAAATAGATTTGTTAGTGCGCCGTTCTTCCGACGGGGGAAAGACATGGGGCAAAAGTATAAAGATAGCGGGCGACGGCAAAACTACTTTCGGAAATCCCGTTCCCATACTCGATAGAAAAAGCGGAAAAATTGTTCTCGTTCTCACGACAACTCCGGAGGGCTTTACAGAAAGGAAAATGCACTTGCATAAAGATTCCCATACGCGGCGCATATATGTTTGCGAATCGCATGACAATGGCTTGACATGGACGCCTTTGCGCGAGTTGACCGGGCAGCTCGGGCTTTTGAAGGGAACCTGGTATGCGACGGGTCCAGGCGGAGGCATACAAGTATCCGGCGGACCGCGCGATGGAAGGCTCGTGGTGCCGGTTGATACGGGCGCGGGAGAAAGCCTCAGGTCGGGGGCGATGTACAGCGACGATGCAGGGCAGACATGGGAACTCGGCGCTTGGTGCGATTTTGTTGGCGGAAACGAATGTCAGGTTGCGCAAGTCGGAGACACTCTCCTGCTGAACATGCGCGATCAAGGGGAAAAGAGCCACAAGTTCAGAAGAGTCGCTTTAAGCAAAGATTATGGGCAAACTTGGGAGAGGTCTGTTTACGATATCGAATTGCCGGAGCCGACTTGCCAGGGCGCTTTAAAGTCTCAACTTGGAGCCGGAGAGGCAAATTTGTTTTTTTCCAATCCGGCGGACTCAAGGGGAAGGAAGAATCTGACTTTGCGCCGCTCAAAGGCTTCGGAATATTTAAAGTGGTTTGAAAATAATTGTCCACAACTTTTAAAAAAACCGCTTTGGTGCGACAGCCTCGTCATTTATGAAGGTCCCTCGGCATATTCTGATATCGCGCTCTTACCGGATTCTACGGTGGCTGTATTTTATGAGCGGGGACAAAAGAAACCCTATGATGAACTTGCATTTGTAAGGGTCAAGATTGCTGACTAAGATTTGATGCCTTTGCGTATTGCAATTGGGGAAAAGAAAGCCGCGCGCCATTTTAGGGCGCGCGGCCGCTTGTTTTAACTTACTACCACTAACAACTGATAAGAAAGACACGTTTATTTGCCCATGTCGGATTCTTATGCGTTTACGATTTATATTTTTTTATTTTTGTCAAGTTTTTTGGTATTTTATTGGATTTTTTTTCAAACTTTCTATGGTATAATAGCTTATTTAGGCGCTTTAAAGCGGAACATCTGGCGTTGCAGTGTCGGATATAAAATAAAAAATCTTCACATAAATAAATAAGTCTGCAGAAGAATACATGGAAGATGTATTTTATTGATTAGCTTAGAAGACAAACTCCTATCTAATAGATTTTGCTATTTATTGCATGCATGCTTTGCTGCAAGTATTGCGTGTATCCAAAGGAAGATATTTAAGCTTTCGGGAAAGGGAACAAGTAGTTAAAAAATATAATCGTAAGAGATACAGCTGTCCCAGTTAACTTAAAATAACTAATCGGATATTCTGTAATTGAAATCCATGCTTGGAGAATTTTATAAAAATAAGCTTGAAAAGATTATCTCATAGGTCAGATTCGACCAAATATTTTTAAATACGCAACAGAAGGAATAATTTATGCCACGCGAAATTGTAATCATAGAGTGTACAGAGGCGCGCAAGGAGGGCAAATCGCCGTCCAGATACATGACAACGCGCAACTTCCGCAAACAGGGCGGAGAGAAGGTTGAGAAGATGAAGTACAATCCGTCTCTCAAGCGCAGGACTCTGCATAGAGAGATAAAGAAATAGTTGCGATTGCATTTTCTTTTAATGCTGGGGCGCCGTTTCAAGACGGCGCCTTTTTTTAATGCTTGTTGTTGTGTTTATGGGGGTATTGGGATTTGAGAGGTTTATTTTGATCTTTACTCATACAGGAAGCAAAGATAATTAATTTTTAAGACAAGCGCTCGTTGGGAATTTATTATATATTATATGAAAAAAATAGTTTATTGGCTTTTATTATTAGACTTGGCTATGCCTTGTGCGCTTTTTGGCTTTTGGGATTTGCCCGAGGCGAAGGAGCCTGAAATGCCCTCCTGCATGGAAATGCCGAAACTGAAACTCACACCTTCGCCCAGATATTGGGAGAGGAATCGCAAATGGCAGGGGATTCCAAGCATAGAGATCACTTCCGGCGGTAGGCTTTGGGCGGCATGGTATGCCGGGAGCGTGTGGGAGGGTTTCTCCGAGGGCGGCAATTACATAGTGGTGTATACGAGCGGCGACGATGGAAAGTCGTGGGAATTTGTAGCGGTGTGCGATGCCACTTGCTCGCATGATGGGAATACGTGGGATCCTCGTTTTTGGAAAGCGCCGGACGGGTCTTTATACCTTACCATTACCCGCACGATGAAATCCAAAGAAGGCTATAATACGACGTCATGGAAATTCAAGGCGCTGGAGCCTGAAAATCCGCGGACGAAATGGTCCGATCCCGTGTTTAACGGTTGCGGAGTTTCTCTCAACAAGCCCACCGTGCTTTCGGACGCTTTTATAATACAGCCTTTAGTTTGCGGGCGGGGTTCTGGGAAACCGAATCTTTTTTGGACGATAAGCCGGGACGGCGGAAAAACATTCGAGTATTATTCCTGCGTAGAGGGGGACTATAATTTAGGGGAGCGCCGTGTGGCTGCGGCCGAACATATGGCGGTTCAGCGTTCTGACGGCTCGTTGCTGATGTTTATGCGAATGTGGGATTGCATAGGCAGCATGGAGTCTTTCGACAAGGGTAAGACTTGGAAAAATTTTAAACTTTTTACAAAGGATTTTGGAATAAACACCCGATTCAATCTTACGCGTTTAAAGAGCGGCAATATTTTATTGGTAGCCAACGATTCTCCCTCCCGCCAGCGCCATAAAATGACCGCTTTTCTTTCCGAAGACGACGGCAAAACTTTTCCCTACAAGCTGGTCTTGGACGGCGGGAAAAACTTGACTTATCCGGACGTGTCGCTTTCCGATGACGGTTTCATATATGTCATTTACGACAATGGCCGCTACATTTTGAACGCGCAGGAAATCATGTTCGCAAAAATTACCGAAGGAGACATAAAGGCGGGAAAATTGGAGAATCCGTCGAGTTCCCTCCGCAACTCAATTTCTAAGCTTGCTATCCACGGCGGCGGAGTGAAATTCGACGGAGAGCCTTTCAAAGAGGAGAAAGCATACAAGGAGCTCTTAAAGAAATTCAAATCCTCGAAATAGGCTTTGCGCGCCCGGTGTGCTTGTTTGCGGCCGCACCGGGAAATTCTGCGGAGCGTTGCAATGCCAGATTTATGCCTTGTGGGAGAATCGCGCTTTTCTGGCGGATTGTAGATTTTCGATGCATCGGCGCGCGGATTTAACTCCCGCCTCTTTGAGGCGCCTTCATTGATTTTCTCGCAGGCATTGTTTGCGCTTCGACCCATTGCGGAGTCACGATAGTCGACGCAGTTTGGTGGGGCGCGGAATCCTCCTGGCGGTTTAGGAAGTCGTAAAGCTTCTTAACTGCTGCCTCCTCGCCGACGAGGTCGTTGTGTTGCTCCATGCCCGCCCAATCGCTTTCGCATCGGCGCGCGGATTTAACTCCCGCTTCTTTGACGCGCTTTCTTTGATTTTCTCGCAGGCATTGTTTGCGCTTCGACCCATTGCGGAGTCACGATAGTCGACGTAGTTTGGTGGGGCGCGGAATCCTCCTGGCGGTTTAGGAGGTCGTAGAGCTTCTTAACTGCCTCCTCGCCGACGAGGTCGTTGTGTTGTTCCATTCCCGTCCAATCGCTTTCGCTTCGGCGCCTTTCGAGCTGGACGAGGGCGATGTCCCTCGGAACCTGCATTCCGATGTTCTCAAGCCATTTTTTAGGGGTATTGTAAAGGCAGAGTATGGCGTCGGGCTTATTGCTCCTAAGCCAAGAATAAAATATTTCCGGGTTTTCCCTTGCTTCTTCGGTTTCCATGAACGGGGAAATCCTGTCTTTCTCGGCAAGCTTGAGCTGCGCCCGCAGGAATCCTCCCGCAAAGCGCCCCTCTACGAGTTCGTCGATTTTTTTGTCGAGGACGAGCCCAGGTCTGGTGTACCCGTGTTCGATTATTTTCAAAGTAGCGCGGTTTGCTATGAGAAATTGGTCTGCCGAGGTGAAGTCGAGAGTTGGATTGTATGTGCGCAGGCCGGTTGCAACAAATTTAAAATTCTTCCATAGTGCGGAGAACTTTTCCGGAAGCATATTGTCGTCGAATAGTCCGACTACAATGCCGCCCCTTATGCCGCGCGATTTTAAGATTCTCGACAGGGAATCGCCGTCGAGGGCAGGGTCGTGCAGCCAAAATTCGTCGATGCCGTAGCCCATGCGGTCGGCGGCGCGGCGTATTCCTTCGACATAAGTTGGAAGGGTGGGGTGTTCGCGCGTGGAGTTTGGGTTTTTATTGGCGTTTATCAGCGCTATGGTTTCGCAAAATCTGTTGGGCGACTTATGGGATTTTAGGTTTTTCATGACGCGGGACAGGAGGGCGTCGCGCTGATATCCGAGTTCTGCCGCCTTGTCTCGCACTTTTGCCGCGGTTGATTTCGATACGGATTTAGATCTCCTTAGCGCCAGCGATACCGCGACTTTGGATATGCCGAGCGCCTTTGCAATGTCTGCGAGTGAGACTCGCGAGTTTTGTTCCGGCATAAGATTCCCCCTTGAATGCGTATGGTGAATTTACATAATGGCCGCGCAGCGGCTTTGTGTAAAGAATAATGAATAAGGAAGGGACGCGGCGCGGACTTGCGCGTTTTCTCTAGAGGCAAGTCCGCGCGCGCGGCCGATGTTAGATATTCACGAAGGAATATCCGAGATAGTTGCCGAGGGCTTCGCGAATGGCGGATTCGTGCTTGCCAAAAGTCATGCTGACATGGTGGCGGAATCCGTTGTCGCCTATTACCTTCAGCTTTTTCTGAAGATTGTCTATTTTAGCGACGCCCGCGCACCCGAAGAATTCCGGAGGAATCTTATCGCTTGTAATTTGGCCTTCTCCGACGAACACCTCTATTTTTCCGCCTTCGGTTTTGCAGCTGGCAAATGTCATGTCTCCCGGCTTTATTCTTCCGACGCACGGCCCCCAACCGCAACCGGCTCCGAAAGTCTTTGCGAACATGAAGTGTTCCTGGACTTCGCCTTTGCCTGTCATCATCGACGCCGCCACCGGGCCGCAGTGGAAGAGTATGCACTTGTCAGGTTCGTCGCCGTAGTTGTTGTTCCAGTCGAGGCAGGTTGCGGGAGCGTCTTGGGCAGCCGAGAGCGCCGTCATCATGACCCCGTTGCACACGTCGAGTTCGCACGCTGCGGATATGCCGCGGTTGTTGAGGTCCGAGAGGAGAACGCAGGGGGCTACCTTCAAAATCTTTTCAAGCTCTATCCAGCAGCGGATTGAAAGCGCGTCGAGATCGAACTCTTCGATAAAAGAGTCGAGCACGAGGGACAGCTTGACATGGTTGATGAAGGATTCTCCGGGCTCCTTGGAGAAGTCGGCGTAGTTGAGCAAATAGTCCTTCCTTTCTTTGAATGCGGAGGAATTTTCGTCTATGCCTTTTACGCGGGCGATTGCCTCGGACAAGTCGACAGTCTCAACTGTTATTCCGTGGCGCTGAAGGGCGATTTCATCGAATCTTACCGTCTTGAAGGCGGTCGTGCGCGCCCCGATTGCGCCCATGTTGAAGCGCCTCATCTTTTTTACAATCCGGCAAACGGCGGCGAATTCGCGTATATTCTTTTCGAAGTCAGGTGATTTTGGGCTTACGACATGTGGGCTCATGTTGGTAAATTTCAGTCCGTATTGCCAGAATACGTCCATTACCGAGAATTTTCCGCAGAACGCATCGCGGCGCCTGGCATTGTCCATTTTATCCATGTCGTCGGGATAGGCTTGTATGAAAATCGGTACTCCGCAATCGCGCAGAGCCGATATTGCACCAGTTTCATCGCCGAAGTTCGGAAGGCTTAGTATGACGCCGTCGTATTTTCCGCGGTTTTCCGCCAAAAATTTTGCGTACACTTCGCCCTCGCGCGCGGTTTCAACGGCCCCGTATCGCGTGGCGCCGGCGTCGAGCATTATGTATCCGTATCCCATTTCCTCTATTTTGCGGGAGATTTCATCTCTCGCAGTACCTATCAGGGATTCAGGGAAGAAGCCTCTGTTGCCAAAGTACAGGGCGAATGTCAGTTTTTTTTGTTCCTTCATTTTTTTCCTTTTTATTGTTTGGAATTTATGTAGATGCAAATTGCAGGGAGTTTTCTTGGAGCATATTTTTTAGGCTTTCGCGCTCTCGTTCAACCAATTTGCCCATCCAGTTTATTTAACTGTTAACCTGGCTCCATATTTCTTGACCGCATGCCCGGTGAATTGGAAAATGTCCTGCAATGGAAAGGATAGATGCTGAAAAGATATCCGGACTTCTTTTAGCGAAGGGATTGAAAGTGCGGGTGTTCGTCGAAGAAAAGCTTGAAAGCACGAATGTGGAGGCAATGCAAATGCTTTCCTCGCACAGCTTGCCGTTTGCGCTGTTCGCGCGCAGCCAGACAGCGGGAAAGGGAAGGCTTGGAAGGGCGTGGTTTAGCGGCGGCGGCTCTGTGTGCGTGTCGGTCGCGGCGGACATTCCTTTCGGGGCACGGGCGGCGGAGTCGTTTACCGTTCGCGCGGGAATTGGCATATGCGATGCGCTTTCCTCCGCATGCGGAGCGGAGCTTTTTATAAAATGGCCGAACGACATTTGGTCTGCCGCGGGGGAGAAACTCTGCGGAATGCTCGCAGAAATGAGGATTTGTCCGGACGGATCGAGAAAAATAATTTTCGGCGTGGGGCTGAACTATTCTCTCGCCGGGGAGCGCATACCCGGAGAGCTAAAGGGAAGGATAACGGATCTGCTTTCTCTTGCGAAGCGGGAAATCACAATAAACGAAGCGGCTGCTGAGATAGTTTCGGCTGTCGTTTCCGCAGGGCATAATATGTTTTCCGAAGATCTGGCTTCAAGCTTTTCAAGATACGATATCCTGAAAGGAAAGAGGATTTCCGTGTCTGCCGGAGCTGAAGATTTTTCGGGAACGGCAGACGGCGTCGATGACTTCGGGCATTTGAGAGTCCTCATAGGCGACGAATCCGTCCGCTTAGTTTCCGGCGGCGAGGCGAGCCTGAAAAAAAATTTTTAACAGAGAGCGCCTGATTTGTTTTTGCGCGCCTATATGGATTGTTGATTCGGAATTTCCCTCTCTTCTATTTCTTCAGCGACAATGAACCTGTCCGAGCAGGCGATTTTCAAGGGTGAGCGGCAGGCGATTTCACCCGGAGGCGTTCCCTTGGATTCCTCTCCTATTCTGGCGCGCCAAATTATGGCGCGCTTTCCGTCGAAGTCCGCAAATGCGCCGGGGAAAGGCCGGCTGACTCCGCGGACGAGATTGAAAACTTCCCGCGCAGTTTTATTGAAGTCTATTCTTCCGTCCTCAGGCCTGCGCCTGCCGTAATACGAAGCTTTCGATGAATCTTGAGGGGCCCTTGGAGGGTTTCCGGCGAGAAGCAATGGAACAGCATGCTTAAACACGCTAAGAGCGGTGTCGCTGGCTCGCGCTTGGATTTGTCCGACGTATTCGTCGGGGCCGATTTCATATTTTTCCTGAAGGACTATGTCGCCGGTGTCGAAATTTTTTTCTAAGACATGCATGGTTGCCCCGCAATAGTTTTCGCCGTTTATGATTGACCAGTTCAAAGGTGCGCGTCCCCTGTAGGAGGGCAGGAATGATCCATGCATATTATACGCGCCCAAGGTGGCTGCGGAGAAGATGCTTTCCGGAATTATGTTTCGATAGTACAGCGAAAGTATGAGGTCTGGTTTCATGTACCTCACTTTGCGAATCCATTTTTCCGTCTTCAGGGTTTTGGGCTTGAATACAGGTATGAAATTTTCCTTGGCGATTGATTCTGGAGTTTTGAACCAACACTCCTCTTGCGGATCGGTGTCGTGGGTGAAGACGCCGATGACGTTCATGCCCTGGTCTATCATGTATTTCAGGCACCGGTAGCCGACGTCGCTAAATCCAAAAAATAAAATTTTGGCGTCTTTATTTGCCATCGTTTTTGAAACCCACCGTCTCTTTTATTATATATTTCGGCCGCGCCTGAACCACTTGGTATATTCTTCCCACATACTCCCCTATTAGCCCTATTCCTACCATTGCAACGCTCACGAGGAAAAACAGGATTGCGAAGAGCGTGAACAGCCCCTCCGCTTCTGCTCCGAGGAAGAAGCGCCTGAAAAATAGCAAAACTACTAGCGCGAGGGAGCCTATGCTTGTTAGAAATCCGAAGATCGTAAAAAGCTGCAGGGGAACGAGCGTAAATCCCGTGATCAGGTCAAAGTTGAGGCGGACGAGTTTGTAGAGGCTATATTTAGACTCGCCGACCGCTCTGGCCGCGTGTTCGACCTCCACTTCGTCTGGGCGGGCGGCAAAGGTGTAGGCAAGCGCAGGAATGAACATTGACCTTTCGTTGGTGCGGACTATGGCGTCAACTATATTGCGCCTGTATGCGCGGAGCATGCAGCCTTGGTCCTTCATTCTTATGTTCGTCATTTTATCGCGCGCGAAATTTACGATTTTTGAGGCGTATTTCCTCAAGGGCGAATCCTCTCTTTGCTTGCGGTATCCGCCGACGGCGTCGCAGCCTTGGTCTATCCTTTCGAGGAGCTTTCCTATTTCCTCCGGGGGATTTTGCAAGTCGGCGTCCAAGGTGACGACGATATCGCCGGATACGCGCTCGAAAGCAGATATGATGGCCGTATGCTGCCCGAAATTTCCATTGAAATCTATCAGCTTTACGTTTTCTGGACGCTCGGCGCAGAATTCGCGCAAAATTTCCCCGGATTTGTCGTTGCTACCGTCGTTGACAAATATGACTTCCCAAGACCTTCCGAGCGCGTCCATGGCTGCGCACAGCCGGGAGAATAGCTTGCGGAGATTTCCCTCCTCATTGAATACGGGTATTACGACTGAAACGTCCATATTTTTTCCTGTTTTTTATGGTTTGTATACCTTAGCAGGGCTGTCTTGCAAATTTAATTTTACAGCAATGCTTTTGTTTTTTTTTGAAGCGGGGCTGTACTTCAAGAATTTTGTTGAGGAAAATGGCATGTCTGTGTTATTTAAGCGGCATGATATCAATAGGGAGAGTTGCCATACTCGGGGCGGGGCTTCTTGGAGCGTCGCTTGCCCGCGCGCTAAAAGCCAGGAAAGTTGCGGAAAATATTTCCGTTTGGTCTCGAAGCGAGTCTACCCGGAAGAAGTGTGCCGACATTCCCGAAGTGTTCAACGAGGTTTGCTCAACAGCATCTGGAGCCGTTTCCGGGGCGGACGTGTCGGTGATTTGCTCGCCGACAAAAAACATACCAGAAATAGCCGCGGAGATATCATCTGCTTTGAAGGAGGGTGCTATTGTTACGGATGTCGGAAGCGTGAAAGGGGCGGTTTGCAGAAAATGCGCCGTCGCCTTGTCAGGCTCAAAGGGGCTTTTTATAGGGTCGCACCCGATGGCGGGTTCAGAAAAGAACGGCATAGATAATTCGGACGCCTCTCTCTTCGATGGGGCGGCGTGTTTTGTCACCCCCTCCGGACCTTCTCAGGAAGCTGGGGCGGAGTTCCTGAAAAAGATGTGGGAGGCTGTTGGAATGAGGGTCAGTTTCGTATCTCCGGATTTGCACGACGCAATAGTTGCGCGCGTGAGCCATTTGCCCCATTTGCTCGCCGGGACACTTTGCTTCAATGCGTCCAATTTTAAAGATGCTGATTTGCGCAATTTTTCGGGGCCTGGCTTTAGAGACACCACGCGCGTGGCGTCGGGTTCGCCTGAGATGTGGGACTCTATCGTTTCGGATAACCGAGCCGAGATAGTTTCGGCTTTAAAGTCGTATGCGTCGGATTTGGATTCCTTGATTTCATGCATAGAATCCGGGGATTCGGAAGCCGTCGGCCAAAGGCTGAGGCTTGCGAAGAAATATCGCGACAAACTTTAATACTATGAATTCTAAAATATCGATAAGGCCTTTTAGCGGCGAATGCAGGGCATCGATTCTGCCTCCGGGCTCAAAGAGCCTGACAAACCGCGCCCTGATGCTTTCCGCCCTCGCGGGCGGCAAGACCGTGCTGACGGGAGCGCTGTTTTCGCGCGACACGGAAATAATGATGGATTGCCTTTCGCGCTTGGGCTACATGGTTAGCTCCGACAGGTTTGAGAGGACGATGACAGTTGAATCCGCCGCGGGGGAAATTCCAAATTCTGAAGCTTCGCTATACGTTGGCAACGCCGGTACCGCCGCGCGTTTCATAACAGCTCTGGCCGCCTTGAGGAAAGGCGGAAACTATTTGTTCGATTCCGATCCCGCAATGTATTCCCGCCCGATGCGCGGCCTCATAGAGGCTTTGAAATCCCAGGGGACGGAATTCGAGTTTTTAGGGCAGGAGTATCGCTTTCCGTTTCGCATGCGCACATGCGGGTTGCGCGGCGGCAATGTAAAGATAGACGCTTCGGCTTCGAGCCAGATGCTTTCGGCTCTCTTAATGGTCTCGCCTTTGGCAGATTCGCAAATGTCGGTCGAGCTATCCCTCACTACAGTTTCCAGGCCGTTTGTGGATATGACGTTAAAGGCGATGGCGGAATTTGGATTTTCGGTTTCCGCCGCCGGATCGAAATTTGCCGCGCAGGCAGCGCGCCGCACGTCTGCGGAAAGGGTCTATGCGGTTGAACCGGACGCGACAGCCGCGAGCTATTTCGCCATTCTGCCGGCGATCGTCGGGGGCGTTTGCGAAATTGAAAATTTTGGCGACTGCAAACTTCAGGGAGATGTCAAATTTGTTTCGATACTTAAAGGCATCGGGCTGGTGGAGACCCGCAAAGTGGGGAGAAATCTCCTGGTAATGCGCCCGGAGAACGCGTCCTTCCCGGAAAGCGTGGAGCTTGACTTCAACGACGTTTCCGACACTTTTTTGACTCTCGCGGCAGTGTCTCCGGCGCTTCCTTTCACTTTGACCATACGCGGGATTTCACATACGCGCCGCCAGGAGACTGACAGGGTTCGCGCGGTTTCTGCGGAACTCAGGAAGTTTTGCGCGTCGGTTAATGAAACGGAAGATTCGATAAAAATAGTACCGCTGGCGCGCGCGGAACTTCTATCGAGAGTTGGCGATTCACGCATATGCGTGGAGACATACGACGACCATAGAATCGCCATGAGTTTTGCTGTGCTCGGGTCTCTCGATCTGCGCGGGGACGGATCGAAATGGCTTTCCATAGAAAATCCCGAGTGCACTTCAAAGACTTGGAAAGAGTTCTTTGAGGTTCTGTATACGGCAAACGCCGATTCAAAAGAAATGCGCGTCGTGGCTGTCGACGGGGGGGCGGCTGTAGGAAAATCGAGCGTATCGAGGGAATGTTCGCGAATATTAAACTATATGCATGTGGATACAGGCGCCCATTACAGAACTGTCGCGCACGCGCTTTTGGAGCGGGATATATCTCCTTTTGAAGAAGCAAAAGTTGCCCAAGCTCTCGGAAGCATGGGGCTTGGAACAGTTTTGCTTGGAAACTCTGCGCGCATGAGCCTATCGGGAAATTTGGTTGACGATTCTTTGCTCCGGACTGAAAGGATAAATTCCAAAGTTGCGGAGTTCGCCGCCTTGCCTTGCGTCCGCAATTTTCTGAGGGATTATCAGCGTTCAATGGCAGATTTCGCGCGTTCAGCCGGTTATTGCGGAATTATAATGGAGGGGAGGGACATCGGCTCGGTTATATTTCCAGATGCGAACTTGAAGGTCTTTCTAGAGGCGGACGAAGCTACGCGCGCGGCGCGGCGCGCAAACGAGGGAATAGGGGACTCCATTCGCAAGCGCGACGAAATGGATTCAAGCCGAAAAACCGCTCCGCTCGTGGTTCCCGACGGCGCCGAAATAATTGACACTTCTGCCATGAACAAGGACGAAGTCGTCTATAAGACACTTTCTCTCATTGTAGAGTCGTAAAATATGAGGGCGCGTTTTTTTAAATTTGGAGGCAAATACGTCTATAAGGGCTGGTGGCACTTGTCGAGCGTCATATGCGACGTATTCGGGCGCATTGAGTTGACGGGATACGAAAATATACCCCGCGAGCCCTGCATAGTTGTCGCAAACCATGTCAGTTTTTTGGATCCGATGGCTTCAAGTTTCTTTCACGAGACAGAAATGTGCGCCGTCGCCCGCGACACCCTTATGGACGGGTGCCTGACAGGGCCTTTCTTCCGTGCCTTGAACGCCGTGCCGGTAAAGCGGGGGAGCGCCGGAAACTTGGGGGCGTTCCGCGACGTCCTTGCGCGCGTGAAGTCCGGGAAAAGCGTCATAATATTTCCGGAGGGAACCAGAAGCCCGGACGGAAAACTCCTGCCGGGAAAACCCGGCGCGGGGCTTCTTGCAATAAAGGCGGGAGTTCCAATTCTTCCGCTCCGATCTTTCGCTTTTGAGGATGTCTTGCCGCGCTCTAACAGGCTTCGCGGCGGAACAAGGCTGGTATTTTGCGCGGGAGCGCCGATTGACCCTTCTGATATAGATCCTGGAAAAAACGTCCATGACAGGGCTCAGGCTATTGTCGATGCCATAATGGAACGCATTGCAGAAATAAAACCGCCTCCACTTAAAGAGGTTTAATATTTTAGGGCGAACTTAATCCCATATGATTTTTTAGCTCTCTAATTCTTTAGAGCTTTTATGGCCTTTACTATTTCATGGCAAGTTGATTCCTGGCACACTGATTTTAATAAAACTATCTGGCAGCTTTTTGAAATTACTGATTGTATGTGTGGAGTCGATATCAGTTTGCCGTTTATGATAACACCCAAAGGTTGTTTGATGTTTGTGGCAATGTCTTCGTCAAGGATCTCTTTGGTTAGCTTTTCAATCATTTTAGCGCCTTCATCGGTAAACTCGATGTTTATAATGATATGTCCTTCTGCGCCGTTATTTTCAATGTGCGCCGTTTTTATGATATTGCCGGAAATATCAGGAACACTTTTTACATAAAAAGCTGTCGGCACAATATTATCCCCTTTTTTAACATTCATAACCATTGCCTTATAAGAATCCGGAATCTCAGAAGCAGGCGGGTTTAAAGAAGAAGGCTTCTTATAGCGGTGTATCTTGGAAAATTCAAATTTTATGGGGGGATTTTGCTTTTCATTGTTTGCAGGTTCGGCAGAGCCGCATCCTTGCGCCATGAACGAAAAAATTAGCAATAACTAAAACAATAAAAACTTTGGGACAGCTATTAAGAAGTTCATCATGTTTTATTTGAAAAATTATTTCTATAAATTTGTGATTTATTTGTCAACCATGAATATCAGTCTCTTTTTTAGGCGCGTGATTGTTGCTAAAACGGAGGAATTTATCTTTGATAGGATTCGCCGTCAACGCTGTGTCTACCCGAATGCCGATGGAAAATTTATAAGTTAAAACTGTCTTGTAGCGCAATGCTAAGAGTATGCAAAAATAGGCAAAATGATGCTTCATTAGAGTTAAAGAAACATACCGCGCTGCGGTGTTTCTTTTAGGAGTTTTTGGCGCGCGTGAGGCGGTCGAGGACTGCCAATCCTATCCCGTCGGCGCGCGGGCGTTGGCAGTAAATTCCGTTTTTAGCGAATTTATCCAGCGAGCGAAGAAGCGCGAAAAGATTGTGCGCCATTTCCGCTTCGTCACCCGATTCGCTCAGCCAATACTCGTTTTTTCGGGGATGTTCCGGCCTCTTCAAGAATATGATTTCCCCCTTGAAAGCCTCCGGAATTTCTTCCGGGAGATCGAAGAGTGAAAGTTTCGAGCGCGGGCTGTAATGCGATTTTAACATTCCTGGAGCTTCAGGATGCGCTTCGTTCTTTTTGGGATTTTTATCTATCGGCCTGCCAAGGACTCTCTCGATTTCCGCCGGCGCGATCGGGCCTGCGCGCAGAAGCTTCATCGGTTCGCATGTCGCCATGAGGATTGTGGATTCGACGCCGCATTTGCATGGCCCGCCGTCGAGAATAAAGTCTATTTTATTTCCGAGCTGCTCGCGCACGTGTTCAGCGAGGGTTGGGCTGATGTATCCGAAAGGATTGGCGCTCGGGGCTGCTATGGGAACGGAACAGGCATTTATGAGAGCGCGCGTCATGGGGTGCGACGGCATTCTCAATGCGACGGTATCGAGGCCGGCGCTTACGATGTCGGGTATGGCATCTTTGCGTTTTAGAACCAAAGTAAAGGGTCCCGGCCAAAAGTGTTCTGCGAGTTTCAGCGCCTCTGGGGTGAAATGGGCCGCTGCGCGCGCCATTTCCATGTCCGATACATGGACTATGAGGGGATCTATAAACGGCCTTCCTTTCGCTTCAAAAATCCTTCTTACGGCGGAAGGGTTGAGCGCATTTGCCGCCAGTCCGTATACGGTTTCCGTCGGGACGGCGCCTATCCCCCCCCGCAAAATAAAATCAGCCGCCTCAAGCAATTCTTGCGGCGGCTGCGAAATATTGTGGGATTTTCCCATGAGGGATTGCTGCCCTATTTCATGAGGAGCATGTTGCGCGCGTGCTTGACGGTCTTCTTTATATGGCGCTGTTCCTTCGCGCTCAAACCCGTAAATTTGCGCGGCAAAATTTTGCCCGTTTCGGTGACGTAGCGGTTGAGCGCCTCGGTGTCAACGAAAGTGAGTTCCCTTACATTTTTCTTTTTTGTTTCTTCTGCCATGTTGTGTAATGCTTGCTTTTAATGGCGCGCCTGGAGGGAGTCGAACCCCCAACCTTCTGATCCGTAGTCAGACGCTCTATCCAATTGAGCTACAGGCGCAGTCAGTAAAAA
>CASFWX010000068.1 GCA_949298545.1 uncultured Verrucomicrobiota bacterium
CGCAACTTGACGAAAAAGCGGCAACTGTTCTTCGAGCAATAGTATATTTCGACGACGTTTTGGCGGCCCGCGCCTTCACATCAAAATTCAAATCCGAACGCAATTACAACGACTCTTTCGCATACGAGGGCATCTCGACCGCCAACGGTTCAAAATGCGACGTGGTGGGATTGATGGAAAGCGGGAATTGCAACATGCAATTCCACTTTGACCAAAACACCCACCGCCTATCGTCTATAAATTATAAAACTCCCCTCGTTTCGGCGACTTCGTCCTTTGACGAATATTACGATGTGGACAATTCGTATAAGGCGCCTAAAATTAGAAACATAAGCGTTAACGGCAAACATTACGCCACGGTGAGAATTGATTTCATCGTCCGAAACCGCGGCCTGATATTGCCCCAATAGCTCCATTTCAGGATTCCCTCGCGCGAATTTCAAAAATTTTAGCCTTTGAAGCCGATGCTATTATTTTATTTTCACGCCTTGCGTTGATAGTTCCCGGACTGCATTCCAAAATCTAAGAAAAGCCCACGGCGCCGCCAAAATTTTTTAATTTTTTCCACTGCCGCCCGCCGCGACAAGCCGAAATGCCCGAAAGTTGCCAGCTCAAAAATTCCGCCGCCGCACAAAAGCCTCACATCGCATTATCCCCAAGGCAAGAATCGGATTTCAAATCCCTTTTAATCCAAATAAACTTATTGCAAAATATAGCCAGACGCAAAATCTTGCCAATATAAAAAGAAGAAAATGATTAAACCCCAAAAATAAGAAAAAATTTATATTTGACAGAATAGGCGTATGGGATAAATTCATTTTTATGAAACGTTTTTTTTCGAATCTTGAGATTTTTATTTTTGCATTTTTTATCTTTCTGCCTTTCGCCTCATCGGCAGATAGCGACGTAAAAAAAGTCATAAGACGCTACGATATTCCCCTTGACAGCAATTATATATCCCTTCCCCTTGCAGTGGGGGCGCCAGAATTCCCATTGCAAATAGTGGAAATATGCGACGGGAAAGAAAAGACGCTCCACAAAGAATCTGTGTCCTTGTCCCCCGCGAATCCAGACTGGACGGCATCATTGGACATAAAGCGGTTTAAAGGCAAAAAACTCGCTCTTAAAATAGAACTCCCCCAAGACAAAATATTCGTTCCCGAATTTACCGAGAAGCCCGCAATAGAATCGAGCGCAAGCTATCTCAAAGAACCCAACCGCCCGCTCTTTCACTTAACCGCTCCTTTCGGGTGGCTCCACGATCCGAACGGCCTCGTATTTTGGGAAGGCAAATGGCGCGCATTCCACCAATACAGCCCGTGCGCAACAGCGAAATGGAAAAGCCCGATGCATTGGAAACTCGCCGAGAGCGAAGATCTCGTAAACTGGGAATATAAACCCATAGCCATCTATCCTACCATGAATGGCGAAAACATGGCGCAGGCCTTTTCGGGAACGGCTTATGCCGACTCCTCCAACCAAAGCGGGCTCTTTAGCTCGGGCAAAGGCGGCGTCATACTCGCCTACACGCGGACGGGTATAGGCGAAAGTTTGGCGTATACGGAAGATTTTAAGACTTTTAAAGATTTTGGCGCCAATCCGGTCATAAGGTCAAAAGGGCGGGATCCGCATATATTCTTTCATAAGCCGACCCGCAAATGGATAATTTTCAGATATGAGGCCCTCGGGGACGACAAGCCGAACAACCCCCAAAATAGGGCGTTTTCCATATGGACTTCCGATAATTTGCGCGAATGGAATATGGCGTCGGTGGTAAAGGGATCGCGCTACGAATGCCCCGACATATTTGAAATAAGGGCGGACGACGGCAAATGCAAATGGGTTCTTCTCGAGGCGAACGGCGAGTATTCCGTCGGAGACTTCGACGGAAGACATTTTAATTTCGACGGCGAAATAAATTCCAATTTTCTGCAAGGGACCAATTACGCCGGACAAACTTTCGACAACGCCCCCGATTCGAGAGTTGTCATGATGGCAATTATGCGAGCAGGCGATCTTCCCCGCTCAATAAAAATGCCGTTTATGCAGGAATTGAGTATTCCCATGGAAATATCATTAAAGCGAGGCGGCGACGGCAAATACAAGTTGTCAGCCTCGCCCGCAAAAGAGATTTTAAATGCTTTCGGGAACCCGCAAAGCCTGCTCGGAAAAAATGAAATAGGGACGTCGTCGATGAGCGAAATCGAAGTATCGCTCGAAGCTCCGGACTCGGAATTTGAGGTTGATATTGCAGGAGCGAAAATATCCTATTGCGCCTCCGATTCAAAGCTGTCGATACGCGAAAACTTCGGCAAGAAAAAGCTTCGCACCTTTAAAGTTTCCCGCCCCGCCGGCGGCGCCGCAAAGATGAGAATATTTATAGATAAAATCTCCATCGAGATATATTGGAACGGCGGGGAGAACGTAATATTCGGAAGAGGCAACTTCCCCGGAGACAAAGCGAAGCTGGAAATTTCTGCAAAGAATGCTAACTTCAAGAGATTGGACAGCTCCGATTTTATAAGAAAGCGCAAATAGGTTTTTGATGCTTTTTTTTGCTTATAACAGCTAATTTAAAGGAGGCGTTTTGATCCGCGCCTTAGCGTTCCGCCAACGTTCCGCAAAATTCCAGCGCATTAAGACCTTGCTACGCCGGATTTCTTTCGCGCGCCCAAATTCCGGCCTTGCGCTTAGTTTTCACCCCAAAAACACCTTTCAAAAATCCCTTAAAATATTTTGAGAGCAAAAGACATTGTTAATTTATTTTTTAAAGATAAAAAATTTTGACACGCGCCGCTTGGGTGGCAAAGTTTAAAAACATGGCAAAAGTTGACACAGAATTGGTGAAAATAATCCTTCAGCGCGCCGAATTGGACGCGCGCACGGTCGCCCAAATAATGGAGGACATCGATATTGAAGTGAAGGCAAAAGCCGAAATTTCTGAAAAAGAGCCTCCCGTAAAGAAGCAGTATGTGATGGTAGTGAGCGATCCCAAAGGAAGATTCACCGACGCCGACTACGTCGGGTGGGTCCTTCAAATCCCCGAAGACGACAGACCCGACAGCGCATTGGAAAAAGTCTTTAAAGGCGCTGGAAGCTTTAACCTCACCCCTAAAGGCAGGCGCCTGCCCCTAAAGACTTTTTCCGAGGCATGCGAATTCGGCTCCGCAAAACTTTACAAAGAACAAAAAGTCTGGATAAAGACAAAGGAACCCGTCTTAATAGTCCGCACAGACAACAAAATTCCGCGCTCTGGGAACAGCCGCGAGGAAGAATAAAACGCCGGCACCACGCTATGTTAAGGCGCGTCACAAAATACGGGGAAGCCGTACTGAAGCAAAATGCCGAAGCGGTATCCGACTTCGGAATAGGGCTAAACAATCTGGCAGCTGATTTGATAGAAACGCTCGCAGCCGAAAATGGACTCGGCTTGGCAGCGCCCCAAATAGGAGTATCAAAGCGCGTGTTCGCCATCGATATGCGGCGCCGCTCCGATACTGATACCCCTTGCCGGTTTAAAATAGACGGCAGGGAGATACCGCTCGATATAGCCATGCCTTTGGTGGCGGTAAATCCTGAAGTGGAAGAAATTGGAGATTACGTCGAAATATGCGACGAGGGCTGCCTGTCTTTTCCGGGGATTTTCGCGGAAGTAGAGCGCTCGGCAGCAGTGAGAATGATTTATTCCGATCTTTCCAACGCGAGGCACGAGCTCGTCTGCGAAGGGCTTTTCGCCAGATGCGTTCAGCACGAGAACGACCATCTAAACGGGATAACTTTCATAGACCATCTCAGGGCGAAAGAACTCTTTAAGATACAGACAAAGCTTCGCAAGTTGCGCAAGCAAACTAAAGAGTTTTTGAAGGGGAGCCAACACAAGGGCTTTGAATGAAAACAATCGGTCTCACTGGCGCCATGGGGTGCGGAAAGAGCGCTGCGGCTGCGGCCTTCCGCGAACTCGGCGCATTGGCGCTCGAGGCAGACGCCATAGCCCACCAAGTCCTCGACGAAGATCCTGAAGTGCGGTCCGCCGTAAAAAGCCTGTTCGGAGAATCGTCCTATCACCCAAACGGAAAAGCAAACAGGGAGGCGATAGCCAGAACGGCATTCGCCGCTGGGAGCGATGAAAAACTTAAAAGGCTCGAGGATATACTGCATCCTGCCATACGCCGCGCGTGGAAAAAAATTCCCGAGAGCAATGCAAAAGTTTTGATAGTAGAAGTTCCATTGCTCTTTGAAAAAAAGCTTGAAAACGACTTCGATTTGTGCGTTAGTGTATTGTGTAGCGAAGGCCTGCGCATGAGCCGCTTGGCGCAAAGGGGAATGACCCCCGCCCAAATAGCGGCGCGCGACGCCCTTCAAATTCCGTCCTTAAAAAAAGCCGAACTGTGCGATGTCGTTTTGTTTAACGAAGGAGACAAGTCTTTTCTAAAAAAGCAGGCGGAATTGGTATTATCGCGTCTATAAATCAACCATGGAAGAAGAAAAGCCTCTAAATTCGGCGGAAGCGGAAAATTCTGCGCCCGCACCCAAAAAGCGCGGCAGAAAACCCAAGAATCTCACCGCCGAAAAACTCCCCGAAACGGCGCCTGCACCCGAAGTATCCAAACCCGCAAAGCGCCGCGGCCGCCCTAAAAAAATCAAACCGGAAACGGATATTCCCCCCGCGGAATCCGGCGCGGAAAATTCCGGAAGCAACACCATTCAAGGCGCAGGCTCTGAAACTCCGGCAGTCTCGGGTCCGGTATGGCGCGACCTTCCCTCATCACCGACTCCGGAAAATTACGAAGATTCCGAAGGCGGAGTTTTCGTCCACAAAGACGAAAGCGACGAATTTTCATACACTCCAGCCAGAGATGCCCCGCAACCTGAAGGCTTTGATGGAAACGTTCCGGGCGGTGAAACTTCAACCGGGGATACAGGGGGCGACGAAGACTACGATGAAATCCCGCAGTATTTTTCGACGAGCGACGAGGACCTAATCCAAGACAACTACGCTCAAATCGACGATGCTTCCCGCGAGCCTCCCTCGCCCGATTCTAACAATGCCCGCGAACTCCCGCGCCGCGACCAATATGCCTCATCCGACGAGCGCCAAGGCCGCTGGCAGCGAAACCGGGGAAACTCAAATCAAAAATACCAACAGGGGGGGCGCTTCCCCGGAAGATTCCAGCAAAACGCAAACCGCTCTGGACAAAACAACAGCGGGCGTTTTCAACAGAACCAGCGCGGGCCTCAAAACGGCGGACGCAGCCAAAATCAGCAACGCCAAAATTCCGGCAGTCAGCAAAACCGGCAAAACCAGCGCGGACCGCAAAACCAGCAAAATACAAACAGGCGCCAGGATTTAAAGAAGAAACCGCGCTGGACACATAGCGCAAGCGGGGAAAGCGACGCTATGAACCCTGCAGACCTTCCGGAATGGGAAGTTCTAAAATCTAAAGATGCCATAGAAAAATACCTCGCGTGGAAATTTCTCGGCAAGACTCCGCCCGACCAGCAGGCTTTAATATCCGGCTCCGAATCCTCGAATGTGTCGGGAGCGGGAGCCCCCTCCCCTCAATGCGCCTCGCCGAACGCGCAAATTTCGGAAGCATCGGACTCCAGCGGCATGCAACCCGCAGAAAAGGCACCCGACGCGGAAAAAGGCGATCCCGATGCCCCCGCCACCATCTCCCAAACAACCGATTCCGAAAATACTTCCGATAACCAAGCGGACATTCAACCAAAAGAAAATATATCCAAAGGCGATTCGGAAAAGTCCGAAACCGAAAATGTCAAAACTGGCGATATATCCTACTGGGAACTCATAGGAGCAGCTTCCGAAGACAGTGCGGGCGCCCCGGCAGAGACAGAAAGTGGGCGGCAGGCTTTCGCAACGCCTTCGAAAGAAGAATCCGGGAGCGACTCCGCCATATGCGGCGGACCTGAAAACACAAAAGGCTCTTCATCCGAGAGGACCTTTAAAATAGGAGATGCAGGCGAAATAGGCGTAGCGGAGGATTTTAATGAGATTTATCCCATGCCCGCCAAGGAAATACAGAACTACTTTGACGGGAAAGGAATAGAATACAGCAAGGGCGGTGGAAAGAGCGATCTCATATCCCGATACTACTCCGATGCGGCAAAGAACTGCAAACTTATCGCCGTGCGAGGAGTCCTCGACCTCTTTGAAGAAAAGCTTGGCGGCGCAATATGCTTGGCCAGCGACAACTATGCATTGAAACGCTCCTCCGCATACGTCCCGCAATGCCTAATCGAAGAATTTTCGCTCAGGCGCGGCCACATAGTCGAAGTATTGGCAATGCCTCCGAGAGAAGGCGGAGCGGAAAATTGTCCGATAGCGGTCAAGATACTCGACGCAATGGGCAAGCCGCCGTCCGAAGTAAAAAATATCGTCCCCTTTACTGAACTTACCCCATATTACCCGACGCGCCGCATAATAATGGAAGCTGAACCGAATTGCGGCTGGGACAATTTGTCGATGCGCGTAGTAGATCTCCTCACCCCAATAGGGTTCGGACAGCGCGCATTGATAGTAGCCCCTCCGCGAACGGGTAAAACAGTTCTAATGCAGGGGATAGCCAAGTCGATACGCCGCAACGCGCCGAATGCGAAAGTGATAACCCTGCTCGTCGACGAACGGCCTGAGGAAGTGACGGATTTCAGGCGCAACGTCGATGCCGAAGTCGTTGCCTCGACCTTTGACGAGGACGCCGCAAGCCATGTTCATGCCGCGGAAATGGTGATAAGCAAAGCGCGCAGAATGGTTGAAAATGGCGATGACGTCGTGATTCTTCTCGACTCGATAACGCGGCTTGCGCGCGCCTACAACGCACTAATGCCGAACGGCGGCAGAACGATGTCCGGCGGAGTAGAAGCCAACGCCCTACAAAAGCCTAAAAAGTTTTTTGGATCGGCAAGAAATATAGAGGGAGGTGGATCGCTGACGATCATAGGAACGGCGCTCGTTGAAACCGGAAGCAAGATGGACGAA
>CASFWX010000069.1 GCA_949298545.1 uncultured Verrucomicrobiota bacterium
TATTACAATTCTGACTTCCGTTTGTTTTGTAAGGGCGGTCATGCGGGCTTCGTAGAATGCCGTCATCATGGATCTTTGGGCAGAATATATGGATTGCGAGGAGTCACTATTGGTCAACATTGATATGCCCAGAGACATAATCGCGATAATCCCGATTACGACGAGCATTTCAATGAGAGTAAAGGCATTTTTTGTTTTCATGCTAATCCCCTAAAGGTTTCTGCATTATTGCCAGGAGAAGACGTCTTCCGAGCTGAAGTCTGCCGTGGCTTTCTTCGAGTCTTTCTTCAAAGTAAAGAGAATCGCCTTTGAACGCAAGCCGACTTGCGGATTAGGAACCAATTCCTTTAATGTGCTTGAATTTATCGAATCGCTTGCATTGGGGAAGCCTTGCTTTATGAAGCCGTCGTTATTTCCGTCAACGCATACATAGATATTCGGATTTCCGAAACTGTCTATGATTTTCCATTGGGATCCGCCTTTTTGAACGAGATTGTTAGAGTTGAATTCTATAAATTTGCGGGCTTTTCTATTGAATTCCCTTCGGTCTGACTGGGATAGAGGTTTGCCGTCTCCGTCCAATCCGCTTACGGCTTTGACGAAGTTTTCGGAATAGTTGCCGTCGTCGAGGTTTGTGCGGTCGCGGTTTGAGAGGAAGGTCGGGAAAAATCCGTATTCGTCTTTATAACGCTCCAAAGCGGTTGCCATATTGGTGAGCAATGCCTTGGTCGTAGTTTTCAAAGCGCTTCTCTGTGCGCTCGATATGGCGGGAACTATCATGCCGACAAGTATGCCGATAATTGATATTACAATCAGGAGTTCAACGAGTGTGAATGCTTTTCTTTCAGATTTCATTTTTATGCCTTTTTTTTAAAATTTGTGAAATGTTTAGAGGGTTTTAGGGGTTAGGTGTCTCGCCCTTGGATTATGTTATCGACGTTTTCTTTGGCTGAAGTGTAGTCCATTTCGTCGGGCACGATACCGGTAGAGTGCAAGGAAAGGGAATCTCTTTCTTTTTTGTCGGGTCCTTTGGACATCAGGACAAATCCCGGAGATTTCCATGTTGTACCCTCATAAGAGATCGACGAGGAGGTATCGAAGAAATAGAGATATGGTTCAAGCCAAGGATCGCCGAAATAGACACCGTTTTTTTCGGCATCGACATCTTTGACGTAGGGATCTTGCGGATCGCAAATCAGAAGTTTTCCGGCGTCTACAAAAGGCTTGCGCGTTACGCTGACTTCCTCCATGACAACTTGCTCGTTCTGGACTTTAAGGATCATTTTTCCGACGAGGCATTTGTATATTTCTCCTCCCACGAATTTTTCGCCTGAAGCGGAGTTTAGCCTCGGATATCCGCCGTATTGTCCGTTAAATGCCTCAAGACCTGCGGCTATGAGCTCCATATCTGTTTTTGCGCGGGCGCGCCCTTGCGAATCGCTGACGCCTCCGAGCATTTGGGTAGTAATACCCATGAGTATTCCTAATATCGCTATTACGACGAGGATCTCAATAAGTGTAAATCCGCCTCTGGATTTCCTTAGTGCAAATGGGGTAAAAAAGTGCATATTCATGTATGGAAAAACGCTTAGTCGAGATGCGCGGCAATGTCAAATTTTTACTTCCGTTTTTTGCGGCAAACAGCGGGATAAAAAAGTGCCCTTAAAAAGATAAAAGCTTGCATTTTTTGCGTATTTCGTCTTTCAGCGCGCCGATTCCCTCCTCGGTGAGGCATGATATCGGGATTACGTCTGCGGCAGGATATTTTTTGCGAAAAGATTTAAGATTTTTCTCTGCTGCAGGCTCGTCCATTTTGTTTGCCGCTATGATTAACGGTTTTTTTAGCAAGTCTTTTGAATAGAGTTCGAGTTCAGCGAGAATGCTTTTATAGTCACTGCATGGATTGCGTCCGTCTGTACCCGCCATATCTATCATGAGGACGAGTACCTTGCATCGTTCTATATGGCGCAGGAACTCATGCCCCAATCCTTTATTTTGGCTTGCCCCGTCTATCAGCCCCGGAATATCCGCGAGTTTTAGTTTTTCGTAATAATCCGGGAATTCGAGCGTTCCTATATTCACGTGGAGCGTAGTAAAAGGATATGCTCCTATTTTCGGTTTGGCTTGCGTGATGAGGGATACCAGAGAGGATTTTCCCGCGTTTGGATATCCGACCAACCCCGCATCGGCAATGCTTTTTAGCACGAGTTTGTATTCGGCGCTTTCTCCCTCGCTGCCGTAAGTAAACTGGCGCGGAGCGCGGTTTGTAGAGCTTTTAAAATGAGCATTGCCGAGCCCACCCGAGCCCCCTCGCAGTAATAAAACCCGTTCTTTATGCTCTAAAATTTCCGCCACAAGCGCGCCGGTTTCTGAGTCGTATATAATTGTGCCGGGCGGAACTTTTAGCTCGGCATCAGCTCCGGAAGCGCCCGTTTTAAGCCTTCCTGCTCCTTTTGCGCCATTTCCGGCAAATATATTCGGGGTATAGGAATATTTGCTCAGGTCCGAAAGATTTTCGTCTCCCACCGCCCAGACATCTCCGCCTTTTCCACCATCTCCCCCGTCGGGACCTCCGCGCGGAATAAATTTTTCGCGGCGGAAACTTGCGCTGCCCTTCCCTCCGTCGCCCGCTTTCGCCCTGATTATAGCTTCGTCGACAAACATTTTTTACCAGTGTTATGCTTTGGTGTTTTCGCGCAGGTAAGCGCGCCAGGAGTTTATTTGCGAAACAGTCTGCCGCTTTCCCGGCATGCCGGTGTTTTCCCGCATTTCAAGGGCTTTTTTCAGGTTGAAGGTTTCGCGCCAAGTCTTGTCGGCATTTTGGCAGCGCGAAAATATTTCAGCGTCATCGAGCTCGTTTATCGGAATCTTTTTGCTTTCGGAAAGCGCCACGAGCTCTCCGACTATGTGGTGAGCTTTGCGGAAAGGAACGCCTTTTTTTACAAAGTAATCAGCCAGATCCGTGGCGAGCAGGAGTGGATCGGATACGGCTTGGGCGCATTGGGCGCGGTCGAAAGTCGCCAGTTTCATGGAAGCTGCCAACACTTCGAGTAAAATCAAAGATTGCCTAAATGAATCGAATACCGGCGGCTTATCCTCCTGCAAGTCTCTATTGTATGTAAGCGGAAGACCTTTTAACAGCATGAACAGCGAGGATAGGTTTGCAAAGAGCCTGGCGGATTTCCCGCGCATCAATTCAAAGGAGTCGGGATTTTTCTTTTGCGGCATGAGCGAGGATCCGGTTGTAAATTCGTCCGGAAGCTTTATGAATGCGAATTCCGAAGTGTTCCAAATGACTATGTCCTCCGCAATTCTGGAGATGTGCGTCCCCAGCAATGCGCAGGCGAAGGCAAATTCCATGTGGGCGTCGCGGTCAGCTACGGCGTCCATGGAATTGCCCGTCAAGACGGGGTCCCCGGAGACTGTGTCTGTGAAGCCCAAGAGCCGCGCCGAAAATGCTCTGTCGATAGGGAGCGTTGTTCCGGCTATTGCGCCGCTTCCCAGCGGTGATACGTTCGCTCCGTCTGCAGCAAACGCGAAACGCTCGGCATCGCGGGCGAGCATTTCGACCCATGCGAGCAGATGATGCGCCACGCTTACAGGTTGCGCGCGCTGCATGTGGGTATATCCTGGTATCAATATGTCGATGTTTTTTTCTGCTAAATCGAGAAGCACAGACATCGCCTTTGATATATTTTCCCTTAGCTTAGAGCAGGCATATTTAATGAACAAACGCATATCGGTTGCGATCTGGTCATTGCGGCTTCTGGCTGTATGCAGTTTGGCGGCGGCGGGTTCGATTTTTGTCAGAGCCTGCTCTATATTCATGTGGACGTCTTCAAGAGACTTGTCCCAGACAAATTTTCCCTCGTCTATTGCTTTTGAAATTTTTTTGAGTCCGCCAATGATAGCCGAACATTCTTTTTTTGAGATGATTCCCGAATGGGCGAGCATCTGCGCATGGGCGGCGGATCCTTGTATGTCGAAGCGCGCCAGGGCGCTGTCAAATGAAACTGACTCGCTAAAATCCAGCATTAAGTCGCTAATAGATTTGGAGAATCTCCCTCCCCAGCTTGCCTGGCTTTTTTTCTCTTTTTTCATGTTCCCGACCTTATATGGCCGAGTGTTTATTACAAGCTTTAACTGTGCGTTAGGCTGTTCTATCAAACGAAAAGAGGTTTATGGGAGATTATCGTGCATGCGGACAGAATCGATCGGATGGAAAGGCTAAAAAATGTCGGCGGGATTGGCTCTGCGCAATTTCTTTGTGGCGAGCAAACCGGCAATCACGCACATCGATAGAGAGAAAGCAAAGACTATGAGAAGATTTGTTAGGCTCATATAAGTCGGCATGTTAGCCACATTGCGCGTTAGTATGTATAAAGCTTCCGAAAATATGGCGCCAGGTATGAATCCTAGGACCGAAAGGATGAGTGACTCTTGAATAATAATCCAAACGAAAAATGAATCGCTGAAACCGATGGCTTTCAGTGTTGCGTATTCCGGGATATGGTCGGAAACGTCGGTGTACAAAATCTGGTAGACGATTACCGCTCCTACGAACAATGCGACCGCCATAGAAGCTCCAATCACAAATCCGATGGGGGTACGGACCGACCAGTATTCTTTTTCCGCCTTTATAAAATCGCCTTTTGTCATTACCACGACGTCTTCGGGAAGGATTTTTTTGAGCTTTTCCACCGCAACTTTTGCGTCGGAACCTGGCTTGAGCTTTATTGTTCCGACGTCCACGACTCCGTCGGGCGATCCCTGCCAGATTTTTGAAAAGGTTTTAAGGCTTGTCAGGATATTGCCGTCCGCCGCGAATGTCGGACCTATTTTAATCAATCCGGTAATTGTAGTTTTTTTACCGGCTATTTCCGTGCGGAGTTTTCCGTCGGGCTGAGTTTTATACTTTTGAACTACGTCGCCGTATTGTCCGCGCGAGGCTGCATCATAAAGGATTGCTCCATCGCGTTTGAGGGATTCGGAGTTCCTTTTTATATCCTGGGCCGTAAACACATTTTTTGACGGGTCGAACGCAATGATAAAAATATCGCGTTCTTTCCCGTTGTCCACATTTTTAAAGGAGGCGCAACCGAGTTTTAAGAAATTTGCGTCTGCCACTTCAGCAAGCGCGCGCGATTGATAGAGCCTGACGATTGGGAATCCCCTGCCCACTCCGAAATATTCGTAATTTGCCCCTACCAATACGATATCGCAATCCAAGAGTTGGAGAGGACCGACTACCTGGCGGTAGAGCGCTCCGTGCAGCCCTATTTGAAAGAGCATCATTGTCACCGCGAATGTTATGCCTGCTATTGCCACGGCAAAACGCTTGCGCTCGCTTGTCAGCTGAAGCCAAGAGAGCGGTATGCCCAAAGGGAGTATTTTTTCCCAGAGACTTTTTTTACTATTGGACACTTTAACTATTTTGCGCCAATCCGCACGCTCACTTGTGAGCCTATCAGGGATTTAAAGCTTGCCGGATCGTCGAGTTTAATTTTTGCGATTACGACCCGCAGATTGGAATAGTCGCTGGGATCCGAGCTGAATATTTTATTGCTTTTTACATATCCGGAAACTTGAACGACTTTCCCCGTAAATTTTTTCCCTTTTAAGGCGTCCGATAAAATTTCGGCTGGATCGCCGGGCTTTACCTTGCTTATGTCTGAAACATAGACTTCCGCCTCCACGAACATTGTGCGCGTATCGGCAATTTCGGCGATTCCGTCCTGCCCCGCAGCCTCGCCGGGATTTACATGGACCTCGACTACTTCGCCGGCGAAAGGAGTTTTTACGAAAAACGCTCCGTAAAATTTTTCGGCTTCGGAAACCGCAGCGGATGCTTCGGCGACTATGGCGTTTTCATTTTTTTCCACGAGAGGGAGCATGGCTTTCGCTTGTGATATTCTTCGGGATAGCGCTTCTTGCTCGTATTCGATTTGTTCGCGTTCCCGGCGCGGAGGATCTTTCTCGTCCAGCACTTTTTGGTTTTGCGTCCATGCGCCCTCGAGATCGGCTATTAAATTTTTCTGTTGAAGTATTTTTATGGCAGCTGCGCTCTTGGCTGTTTCAAGTTGTTTTTTCGCCCTGTCGAGAGCGGCTTCGGCTCTATCAGCTCCTTGTATTACAGCAATTACAGTTCCGGCGGCTACCGAATCTCCCTTTGATACTTTCACTTCTTTAACAACCGCTTGGGATCCGTTAGGAGATTCGGCCGCGAGTCTTGAAATGCGGACTCCCGGAACTATTTTTCCCATGCATGCCACTGTTTCCGCATTTGCCTGAAAAAGCATAGCCGATGCGCTCAACAGCGCCAATGCTGTCATAAAATAAATTTTCATGGTTCTTTCCTAATAAAATTAAGGTATCGAATACAATATTTCTTTGCATTTTACGACGCTAATTTTCAAAAAAATTTGTTATTAAAATAGCGTTTTATTAAAGAAAAAACTTGCAAGCTCTTGCGGAGCTTAAAAAATCTTCTCCATGAGAAAACTAGCACATATAGGAATTCCCGTAAAGGAGAAAAGGCCAAACTCAGAGTACTTGGAGGTTACCAAGCTCTATCTTACCGATCCGGCGAAATCGAAGAACAAGGTTGAATTTCTCTGTTTTCAGCCTGGTTGCCCGATGCCGAAGATCTGCCAGGAAATGACTCATATCGCTTACGAGGTGGATTCGCTTGAAGAAGAGCTCAAGGGCGCGGAAGTCATAATAGAGCCATTTAATCCCTTCCCGAATGTAAAGTGCGCTTTTATTGTAGAGGAAGGCATGCCGATAGAACTTATGGAAGTTTCAAAATAGCAGTGTAGAATAATTAAACAATAAGGGGCCTCTATTTGGAGGCCTTTTTATATTTTAATGGCAATCATTTTTTTTCGCAGGCAGCCCTTGCGGATATTCAAATAAAAAATCCTCGAAACGGGCGATGGTGTTTCGAGGATTTTTTTATACCCGGAGTGGGGGTCGAACCCACACGACCGCGAAGTCGTCAGATTTTGAGTCTGATGCGTCTGCCAATTCCGCCATCCGGGCTAATAAAAAACGTGTGATAATAAATGTGAAAAAAATCCGGCTGTCAAGGTTGTCTTTAAAAGTTTTGCGATGTAGTTCAAATTAGCTTGCCGAATCGAGTTTTAGGTTGGTTCGTGTAATGCGGCGAATCACATAGTAAAAGATAGGAGTAAAGAGGCAGCCTGCCACAGTGACTCCTATCATTCCGAAGAACACGGAAGTTCCGAGGCTCTGCCTCAATTCAAAGCCTGGCCCTATCCCAAAAGCGAGGGGAATAACGCCGAAAATGAAAGCCAAAGAAGTCATGAGTATGGGGCGCAGCCTGTTACGCGCGGCATGGCTGACTGCGCTTACAAGTTCCTCTCCATGTTGTTCGCGCTGTTTTGCAAATTCGACTATCAAGATTGCGTTCTTACATGCCAGTCCGATGAGGACGATAAAGCCGATTTGCGTCATTATATTGTTGTCCATACCCCGCAGATTGACTCCGTACATTGCGAAGAGGAGGACCAAAGGCACAATTAAGATTACAGCCAAAGGAATGCTCCAGCTTTCGTATAGCCCGGATAAAACGAGGAATACAAACAATACGCATATAAAAAACACAATCAAAGATGTATTACCCGTTTTCTTTTGCTGGTATACGATGTCTGTCCATTCTATGCCCATGCCTTGGGGAAGAATTTTTAGCGCGAGTTCATCGATGTCTTTCACCGCCTCTCCCAGGCTATATCCATCGGCGAGGTTTCCCTGTATTTCTGCGCTCTGATACATATTGTATCGCACGATGCGATCCGGTCCGATAATTCTCTTTACTGATATGATTGAACCGAGCGGGACGAGTTGTCCATTTTTATTGGGGACTTTGAGGTTGTATATGTCTCTGATCTGGCTGCGGTTTGTGCTTTCCGCTTGAACGAGAACGCGGTAGACGCGGCCGAGTATGTTAAAGTCGTTTACGTAGGCAGATCCGAGGTTGTACTGCAGTGTTTTAAACAATGCATCGAGGGAGACGTTTAGCTTTTGGGCGCGCTCTCTGTCGATATCAATGTAAAGTTGCGGATTTGAAATCCTAAATCCAGTAAAAGCCTGGGATACGCTGTCGAGTTTATTTATTTCGGCGACGAGTATGTCAAGTTGCTTTTGCAACTCTTCCGTTCCGAACCCAGCGCGGTCCTGCAGTTGCATTTTAAAGTCGCTTCCGCTTCCGATGCCGCGCACCGGAGCTGGGGTGAGCATGTAGACTTCTCCTTCTGGACACTCTCTCTCAAGCTGTTCGCGGACATCTTGGAGAATAGAGCTGGCGGTTCTACCTTCGGCGTCTCTTTGCTTTCTGTCGGTAAAGTTTATTGATATTCTTCCGGCATTAGAGGCGGACATGTTCGATATCCCGTTAGTTCCAACTGTGGAGTTTGCATAGCGCACTCCGTTAATTCCCATAGTAATTTCTCCGGCGCGCTTTATGACCTCTTCCGTCCTATCGAACGAGGCTCCGTCGGGGAGAATGAGACAGGCGTTTATATATCCTTGGTCCTGTTTGGGAATGAATCCTTGCGGAGTCTTCTCGAACAGGTCTTTTGTAATCCAGAGGAGGCCGGCATAAAGGATCATCATGATAAAAGCTATGCGCGTTAGCTTGGAAACGACCCAGCCGTATTTTTCAGATATCTTGTCGAAGCAGAAGTTAAAGGCTCTAAAGAATGCGCCTATTGTGTAGAACCATATTTTCCCGAAAAAGCCATTGGAGGATTCTGTCTTATCCTTCAGCAATATTGCGCAAAGAGCCGGAGTCAGCGTTAATGAGACGACAGCTGAAAGTATAGTGGATACCGCGATTGTAAGAGCGAATTGCTTATAAAATTCTCCTGATATGCCGCCGACGAACGCAGTCGGTACGAACACGCAACTTAGTACAACCGCTATGGCTATTACAGCTCCCTGGACTTGTGTCATGGCTTTTTCAGTGGCGGCGTGCACTCCGAGGCCTTCTCGCATATTGCGCTCCACATTTTCCACCACGACAATCGCATCGTCGACGACTATGCCGATGGCCAGGACGATACCGAACAATGTCAGATTGTTTATTGAGAAATCAAAAAGATACATTACCGCGAAAGTACCTACCAAAGACACAGGTATCGCGAATAGAGGAATCAATGCCGCGCGCCAATTTTGCAGGAATATAAGGACCACAAAAACAACGAGAATAATGGCGTCGAATATAGTGCGGTAAACGGCGTTTATAGATTCGGATATATATTCGGTTGCGTCGAATCCGATGACATAATCCACGTCGGTCGGAAAGTTCTTTTTCATTTCGGCGAGTTCGTCGCGGACTTTTTGCGCCAATTCCATGGCGTTTGAGCCCGGCAACTGATAGCCTCCGAGAGAGACGGAACTTTTGCCGTTTATGTAGGATTCGCTGCCGTAGTTATAGGCGCCCAATTCGACGCGCGCGACGTCCTTCACGCGTATTATCCTGCCGTCGGGCATATCTTTTACTATGATCTCTCCGAACTCTTCTTCTGTGGCAAGCCTGCCTTGGGTATTTATTATAAGCTCAAATGCGGTATCGCTTTGTCCGGGCGGTGCGTTCAATTTGCCTGCTGCTATTTGTTTATTTTGCTCCTGAAGCGCGTCTATGACTTCCTTTGGCGTTATATTGAGAGAGGAAAGCCTGTCGGGATCCAACCAGATGCGCATGCTGTACTCTTTCGCACCCCAGACGTTAAATTCGCTAATTCCGGGAATGCGCGCGAGGCGGTCTTGCATCTGTGTCAATGCGTAATTTGACAGATAGATCTTATCGCGCGTTCCGTTAGGAGAAAATAGATTGATAGTAATGAGAAGGTCTGGAGAACTCTTTCGCACGGTGACACCGGACTCGCGCACCTCCGCTGGAAGGCGGGTCAAAATTTCCGAAACCCGGTTTTGGACGCGGACCTGGGCCATATCGATATTTGTTCCGGTATCGAATGTTATATAAACTCTTGCGCTCCCGTCCGAAGCGGACTGGCTCTGCATGTAAAGCATGCCCTCCACCCCGTTTACGGACTGTTCAATGGGGGCTATTACAGAATTGTTAACGACTTCGGGCGAAGCTCCGATATAGCTGGTTGAAACAAAAACCATCGGCGGGGCAATATTTGGATATTGCGCAATCGGCAAGCCCCAAAAAGCCCCCAGGCCCATGAGAAATATTATTATGGAAATGACCGACGCTAAAATCGGGCGATTTATGAAATAATGCGAAAATTTCATTTTTTTGCCTGCGTGTCGCCCGTATTGCGGTTGGAATTCGAAACTTTTTCAGAGGAAACTTCGGCTGTTTGAAGCTCCGAAGCGGAGCTTTTCGGAGTAGCCGGCAATGACGAATCCAGGGAGATAGGAGTTACTTTTGCATCGGGCCTCGCCCTTTGTATTCCTTTGCAAATGACTCTTTCGCTGCCGTCCAAACCCTCCTCAATTATCACCATTTTCCCGATTTTTTCGCCTATTTTTACAGCCCTGTACTCGACTATGTTTTCTTCGTTCACAATTAGGACATAACGGCCGATAAGATCCGTTCCAACTGCCAATTCGGGAACGAGAATTTTCTCTACCGGCTTGCCCGCCCGCAAGCTTAATTTTGCGAACATTCCGGGGAAAAGGCGCCCGCCCCTATTATCTATGTCAGCGCGCAGCTCGATGCTGGCGGCATTTAAGGTGTTGTCCACGTAGGTAAGGACTCCGCTGTGCGAAAACTCGCTTTCGTCCATGAGTTTGAGCCTGACGGGGGGACCTTGCCGCTTTTGCGTGTCAATGGTTTTAAAGAGGTTTATCTTGTCGTATCTTATGACATCGCGCTCGCTTATCTGAAAGTAAGCGTATATTGTATCCCTTGAGACAATGGTAGCAAGCAAAGTATCGGCGCTTGAAACGAGGTTCCCGACATCTACGTTTCTTTTTCCTATATATCCGGAGATGGGGGCGAGAATCTTTGTGAATTTAAGATTCAACATTGCTTCGCTCAATTTGGCGTCAGCGCTCATTTTTACGGCTTTTGCCGAAAGCAATTCACTCTTTCGGGTTTCGAGAACTTCTTTTGAAACAGCCTTTCCCTCATAGAGCTGGCGGGCTCTTTCGAGATTGTTAGAGGCAAGCTCAACCTTTGCGGATATTTCGGCGACATCGGCGCGGCAGGCGTCGACAACGGCCTTGAATGGGGCCGAGTCTATCTCAAAGAGGACGTCCCCTTCATTTACGTAATCGCCGTCTTTAAATAGTATTTTCTCCAGATAACCGTTGACCCGCGCGCGAATTTCAACGGATTTTTCTCCTTCAAGCCTTGCGGTGTAGTCGTCCCATATCTCTACGTATTGTCTGCTTGGATGTGCTACATATACAGTATCGTTGATCTTTTTTGACGAAGTCTCTTTGGCCTTCTCGAAACATCCCGAGAGCAACAGTTGCAGCGCTAAAAAAGTACAAATTATTAAGTTTTTTCCCATATTATTCCCCATGCAAATGCAATTACAATTTGTGGATTAATTTTTCTCAAATATATAAGCGAGTTCAAGAAAAAATTTCCCAGCGTCTGCGCAAAATCGGTTGCTTAAATCATAAAATGCCTTGTCTGGGATTTTCAGCGGTCATCTAAATGGAAAATAAATTTACGTGTTTTCGCTAGCATGTTCCGCCGCGGCGACATATCTGCGCGCCAAAAAAGTAACCGCGAAAGAAATAGAGGTTGCGGCAAACACCCAGACAAAGAATCCCAAATAGCCCGCGATTTCTTGCAGTGCGCCGCTAAAAAAGCCCGGAATTATTAGGCCCAAGGCCATGAGGGAAGTGCATATCGCATAGCTTGAAGTCTTATTTTTCCCGCGCGAAGCGTATATCATAAAAAACATATATCCGGCGAAGCCAAAGCCGTATCCGAACTGTTCAATGGCCAGCAATGTTCCGACAATGGGCAATGAATCGGGCTGTAGCGCGGCGAGATAAATATAAATTATATTCGGAATATTCATTGCCGATGCCATAAGCCAAAGCGAGCGGTAAAGTCCTGCGCGCGATATGAAAATTCCTCCGGCGATTCCGCCGCACAGTAAAGCTAAAGAGGCGAGCGTGCCGTAAAGCATTCCCATTTGCTGCAGAGAAAATCCGAGGCCGCCATATTCTTTGGGATCCATCATGAAGGGTTGCACAACTTTAGTCAGTTGCGCTTCAGCGAAACGATAAAATAGGACGAAAGCCAAAATTGAAAATATTTGCGGCTTGCCTACAAATTCCTTAAATGCCCCTATAATATTACTGAAAAGTTTATCTGGCGTTGATGCTTCTCTCGGAAAATCTGACGGGGGGTACGGCAATGTGCGGGAGAATAATGGAATGCATGCAAGTAATAATATTGAGCATACGCCCCAGACAACAGCCCACCCCTTTGATTTGTCTTCAAAAAGCTCTGAAGCATAACCCGCCAATATCATAAGCCCGCCCTGCCCGAACAGGACGGCTCCGCGGTAGAACGCGTTGCGTATTCCCACGAAGAACGACTGTTTTTTCTCGTTGAGAGCGAGCATATAGAATCCGTCGGCGGAAATATCGTAGGTGGCTGAGGAAAACCCAAGCAGCCAAAACAAAGCGGCGCTTAAAGCGATCCACGAATTGGAAAATTGCGCAACAGTTAAAAGAGAGAAGGCTCCTATAAATATCCACAAACAGAAAAATATCCATTTCCGCTTTGTCGCAATGGAATCGACAAGGGGCCCCCAAAATCCTTTCAACATCCATGGCAAATATAAGAAGCTTGTCAAAAACGCAACTTTGGCGTTGGACATTCCCATTGACTTATAATACGCCACCGCAAGTGTGCCCACTATAGCATTTGGCAATCCTTCAACAAAATACAGCGCAGGAAGCCATTTCCAGGGATTTTTGTCTCTTTTATTATCCATAGATATAGCGATTCTGCGTATGCCGATTTGCGGGTTGGGATTTTACTTAAAAAAAAGAGACCCCCGCAAAAGTCGTCTTGCCGATTTGGTTTCGCAGCCTCCTAAAACGAGGTGGGTGCTTTCCTCGCAACTTTTGTCTTCCGATCATGCCGGCCTGACATCCATTGCGCAAGGGTCAAGCTCCCTGATTAATGTCATTAAGGCGGGGAACCGATTGGGCAGTCTCGAACTCCGCAGAGGTCTGGTAAAATACTTTCCATTCCAAGATATTTTTCAAGCTTTTTTATTTTGTGAAATCATCTTGCCGCATAGTTTTTATGCATTTGCCAGCCTGCCCTCCAAGGATCTCCGCGGGATTTTACAAAGTCGCAAATTCCGCCTAAGAGTTTTTTGTCGGAGCTTTTGGTCCATTCGGGGTGGAGCCATATTGCTTTTGCGGCATGCGCGTCTCGAGCTATTATCGAATAATCTTCGAGTTCAGAGAGATTTGAAATTATGCATTTTAGTTCGTCTGCGCGCGATAAAGCCCTTTTGTTGGGCTTGCGAAAAAGTTTCGGGCTCGCAGCTATAAAATCGAATCCACCGCGCCGATTTCCAGGTGCGTATCCGTCGAGTATCTCATGCGCTGCCGAGGTCTCAAGGTGGGAGGCTATTCCCGAGCGCGATAGTTCCCCCACGAGGTCGCTCAAGTCGAAGAGGCAAGGTTCCCCGCCGCTCACAACCGCAAATGCCGCTCCGCTATTTAATGCCTCTTTCGCTATTTCTTCGGCTTTCATTTCCTTAAAATTTCCGCCGGACCACGCATAGCGGGTGTCGCACCAAGGGCATTGAATATCGCAGCCGTAGAGCCTTATAAAAAACGCCTTTCGCCCGGCGTGCAAACCCTCTCCTTGCACGGAGAGGAAAGTTTCGCTGACGGGGTATTTTTTCATTTGCATGAAACTTCGTCAAAGCGCGCAGTATTTTTTTTATCCTCGCTCACCTCAAGAGCCGTGACTCTGACGCGGCCATTCGTATGTTCCCTTACGAGCCTGTTAAAAATTTTGAAGAGATGCCTCGCCAGCCCTTCGCAGGAGCATTGGTCCACTATGCAGACTTTCCAGGCTTCCGGAGCCGAAGAGACGAGTTTGTCCGCGAGCGGGTCGTCCTTGGAGAAGACGCAGGAATGGTCGAGGTTTTCGTTTATCCATGCCTTGATAAATTTTAGCTTTCCAAAATCCACCACAAAGCCGTTTTCATCGGTTTTATCGCATGAGAACGTCACGGATATATCCCAGTTGTGCCCGTGTATTTTTGCGCACGCGCCGTCGTGGAGATGTTGGCGGTGTGCGAATGGAATATCGAAATAGGTTTTTGTGCAGCTAAGCATTTTTTATCATTTCCTCAAAAAACATTTCGTAGTAGGCCGCGCCGTTTTGTATCGCCTCCAAGGAGAATCCCTCGTTTGGGGCGTGCAGGTTGTCCTCAGGCGAAAACAGTCCAAACATTAAGCTGTCGAGGCCCGTCAAATCTTTTATGTGCGATATCAATGGTATGCTCGCTCCTTCGCGCAGCATAATTGGGGGATTGCCAAAAGTTTTTTCGGAAGACTTGCGCGATGCTTCAAAAGCTTTTTTTAAGATTTCCGCCCGCCTTCCGTCCCCGAGATTTTTAGGGTTTAAATAGTATGCATTTCCGCCAGATTCATAATCTATAAACGAGACTTCAATTCCGGGCGGAGTTCGTGAAGCAATAGTCTTCTTTAAAATATCGACGACATCGCGCGTCTTTTGGGGAAATACGGTCCGGCAGGAAAATTTACAAAAACATTCTGAAGGGATTACGGATTTTGAGCCTTCTCCCTGGTAGCCTCCGCCCATGCCTGTCAATTCGACGGATGGAAGGGCCCTCAATGCTTCTGATGGCGTGTATTCCGCCTGATGATAGAGTGATTTCACGTTGAGCATTCTTTTAATCTCTTCATCTCCGAAGGGATTTTTTGCAATTTCGCTGCGTTCCCATTCTTCAAGTTTTTCAATGCCGTCGTAAAAATTCGGAATGTTGACCATGCCATTTGGAGCGTGCAGTGAGGCACAGACTTCGCACATTGCCTGAAGCGGATTGTAGACAGCCCCGCCGAACATTCCCGAGTGCACGTCGGTATTTGGCCCTCTAAAAATCGCGTCAAAGCTTGCTGTTCCCCGAAGGCCTATCGTCAGGATCGGTTGCCGGCTCGATATTGCCGAAGTGTCGCTCAGAAGCAGAATATCGTAGCCGGAGAAAAATTCTTTATGTTTTGCCACGTACTCATTCATCGATGGGCTTCCGATTTCCTCTTCCCCGTCGAATATAACGGCGATATCGATGGGCGCATTCGGATTTTTTTCGAGGAAATTCAGCAAGCCTCCCATGAGGCAAGCGCTAGGCCCTTTATTGTCGGCTGTTCCCCTGCCCCAAATTTTACCGTCTTTCTCTACCGGCTCGAACGGAGGCGTGCGCCATTTTTCGATGGGATCTGGCGGTTGAACATCGTAGTGGGCATAGCACAAAACCCTCAAGGACGGGTTTCCCAATGGACAATTGCGCTTTAGCAAAATTATCGGGTTGCGCGCAGTTTCAATCGTTTCTGCTTGAAAGCCGCATTTGGAAAATTTGTCGGCTATAAATTCTGCGCATGCCCGGACGTCGGAGATGTGCGAGGAATCCGCCGATACACTCGGAAATCTTACGAGATCGCAAATATAATTTTTTATATCGAAACCCATATCTTAAAGCAAAGCCTCAAAAGCCTTGCAGGGCAAGAGGAAAAACTTTGCGAATTTATCTAAGCTATTGCATGGGCGGGCATCATGGATCTGCTTCTTATAAGAAAAAAAAACGCGAATTCCCTTAGAGACTCGCGTTTTTATCTAACAAAAATGCCTGTGAATTTTTGAAAAAAAACTAGTTATAATAGCGCAAATTTTTTGCTATGGCGTTGAAAATTTCCTGGCTCTTCATGAGGTTTCCACTGCCGTAGCTGATCTCAACAGACACCAGGTTGTTTGGGAGCTGCTCGAGGGAGACTACAATTTGCAGATCGAGTTCCGCGCGGGCATAAACTATCCAGCTGTTCTTAGAGGGGATTTGCCCGACTCTAAAATATCCCAGATCTTTTTCGAGCGCAAGATTGGTTGATTTAAATACATTTCCAAGGCTTCCTTCGAGCTTCCCGTAGAAAGTGCCCGATATTTCATCGTAGGTTCCGAGCGGATATGCCGGAGAATCAACAACCACATTTGTAGTGCATGCGCAAAGCAAAAGGGCTACAAAACTTAGGGCTAAGGATGTGAATTTTTTCATAACAGGCAAATTATCACAAAATGAATTTCTCTTTGCAACATTTATTTAAAGAATGGAGTGGGCAAAGGCGTTTTTAAGGGGAGAATCCTAAGGGATAACTTTGTTGAGAGGATATTCCACAATGCCTTCAGCTTCATTTTCCTTTAAAATCGGGACGATTTCGCGCACGACCTTTTCGTCGACGATAGTTTCCACCGCCACCCAAGCCGGATCGGAGAGCTGTGAAACTGTAGGTTTGCGCAGTGCGGGCAAAGCGCCGATAATTTTGGCGAGGTTGTGTTTGGGGAGGTTCATTTTTAGCCCGACTTTGTTGTTTGCATCGAGGGCTGCCTGCAACAACATCGCAATGGATTCTATTTTTTTGCGCTTTTCCGGGTTTTCCCAAGCCGTTTTATTTGCGACGAGCTTGGTATTTGTATAAAGCATTGTGTCTATTATGCGGAGATTGTTTGCGCGCAAAGACGAACCTGTTTCAGTGATGTCGGCAATAGCATCGACGAGATCGGGAACTTTTACTTCTGTCGCGCCCCAGGAAAATTCGACATTTGCGTTTACGCCGTTTCCCTCCAAGAATTTTCTTGTGACATTTACAAGTTCTGTTGCGATTCTTTTGCCTTCCAGGTCTTTGACTGATTTTATGGGCGAATCTTCCTTTACGCACAATACCCAGCGCGACTTTAGAGCTGTAGCCTTGCTATACACGAGATCGCAAACTTCCACGACATCGCTGCCATTTTCGATAATCCAGTCGTATCCGGTGAGTCCGCAATCAAAGAAGCCCTGCTCCACATAGCGGCTGATTTCCTGGGCCCGCACGAAACGCCCGTCAAGGTCGGGATCGTCGATTGACGGCTTGTAGGAGCGAGATCCTTTCGTTATTTTCCAGCCTGCTTTGGCAAACAACGCTATTGTGGATTCTTCGAGGCTGCCCTTGGGGAAGCCAATCATTAACAATTTATCGCTCATACTGGAATCTCCTAAAAAATGAAACGCCCATGGGGGGCGCATTTTGGTGCGGGCAGACGGAATCGAACCGACATCACCAGTTTGGAAGACTGGGGTTTTACCACTAAACTATGCCCGCTTAATTTCCTTAAAGCCTCACATAGTCCTTTTTTTTTTATTTCAGTCAAGTTTTTTCAGATTTTTTATTTTTTTTTTTTGTCGTTTTAAAACATTCGCAGGCGCCATTGTCGCATATTCAAAAACAAAGGGCGGCTCTGAGTATTTCAGAGCCGCCGCCAGAATTGAGAAGATGAAAATTATCTGCGTTTTCTCTTTGCCGCGATCAATGCAAAAGCACCGAAGAACAAACCGATCAGCGCCGGTTCCGGAACGGCAACATATTGGACGTAGAGGCCGTCATTTGCGACCCTGAATTGAGCTTCGTATTCGCCGCCCATTATTGGGTCAAAGACATTGTTGGCAACAAACGAATCAGAAGTTATGTTTTGATCGACCGATTCCCAGGAAATTATTTTTTTCTCTTCGAGAAGTACGACTATAGAATTTCCTTGGAATGTCAGATTTATTAAATCCGTTTCGCCGTCCGAGAATCCGAACATGCCGGTAAATATCAAGGTATCGTATGAGTCTTCATAGACATTCAGCTGAATATTTCCGCTCTTCCAGAACATCTCGTCAAACGACCATTCGCCGCCTTTAGTTCCCGACATAAATCCGAAAGTACCGCCATTCATTGTAAGATTCCCGTGTGTGCACTGGTATGTGCGGCTTCCGTCGGCTTCAGTTATATACGCTCCGCTCGCTGAGAGTGCGTTTACGAGCAAAGTCCCGCGGTTTACCGTCACCCCTCCGGAAAATTTCATTCGGCCGGGGTTGGAAAGTATTTGAGTCCCCTCGCCATTCATTACAATGGCGACTTTTGAATGGTCGTTAAAACCAAGGGATTGGCCGCTTTCCGTACTGCCTTCAACATTGAAGGAATTTGCATCATCATAAATCATAGCTGTAGAGGTGTAGGTCGTACCTGCCGCATTATTAAACACGAGCACTGAAAGTGTATTATCAGCAGTTCCACTGGAATTGTTGCGGAAAATGGAATGTCCCGCGACACCACCTACAGACATAACTGTTGTTGTACCTGAATAATCGCCGTTTCGTTCATTTATATGAATGACGCCTTGAGCTTCTGAACTGACGATGCCTTTAATCACTATATCTGGTGAATTAACATCGTAAGTTGCAGAATAAGAATCCAGGCCAACATTAAAGCGAGCCGTATATTTAGAACCGTTAAATATTAAATCTTTCCCTATATAGACAGTACTTAGGGGACCCATATAGCTTCCGGCCGTAGTATCTCCATTTGAGCCAAAATATACATTCCCGTTTGTAGTTTCCGTTCCGTCTCCAAGAATTGCGTTTCCTTCGATATTCAAACCACTGTCCATATAACCGGAATCGCCGACATAACCACGCGTTCTAAAGGAGAAATTCCCCGTCCCGATTTTGGTAAAATCGTTTTTTATAGTAAGCATACAGTTCTTAGACCAAGGAGAATTTATTTGAGTAACTTGATCATTAATGACAGTTAATCCGCCTATTACATTATTTGTGTTATAATATAGCAAACCTCGCTTAATCTCCAAGTCGATTTCATTTATGGTGTCCGCTGTTAGAACTATATAGTCTGATTCCGAAGTAAAAGAATCCGAGGATTTTTCCCAAGTTTGGCTTTCATTGTTGTATCTCCACCATACAGCACACCCGTCCAAAGCGACTGATGTTGAAGTATTCCAGTTGTATGCTCCTCCTGTGCCCGGAACACGTTGACCTTCGAGATAGGTTTTTGTTGTATCCCAGTCTGATTGTGCAGCATAAATAGAGGGAAATGCCGCGCAAAGTGTTGCAATTGACACAAATAATTTTGAACAAGTATATTTCATAAGAATTCCGGTTAAATGTTTTGTGAAAATATTATTATCTCCGCCAATTCTCACTTCAAGCTTTTTTTATAAAAAATTCAATTCTTGGAATTAAAAATGAAAAGGCATGGCTTATAGATACTTATAAAACCATGCCTCTTTTGTAATTTAGATGGAATTGGTTTAGTCGATTCCAGCGCTTCGAGACCAATTATAGAACTTTGTTTGCAGCTCTTCTTTTGAAGGCATTGGATAATAAAGCATTTCATCGCCCGCGCCGACGTAGAAGCCATTTTTGAGAGTTCTATAATTCAAATCCTGCATAGAACGGGCAACAACCTTATTGTTTTTTCCGCCTTTGCTTTTCACTTGCATGAGGCAGTCGCGCAAATGATGCTCATTTATATATGGCAGATCGCCGAGTTCTCCGTGGAGCGGATCGGTTTCGAGCGCGCCAAGCTTCAAATCGCAAAAAGCGATTTTTGCAACGTTTACGAGCCTATCGGGAGAGGTTATTCGCGAAGTATACTCTTGGGGATTAAGTATACTGGCAACCCTTGGCCTGCATGGCGCAAGGTCTTGATAGAGATACATGTGGGCAGTTGGATCCGGAGAGAATGGCTTGGAAATGAGCTCGAGAGTTTTTCCGTCGCTGGTGACCACATAGAGATTTCCTATTGCCGACATTGGAACGTGTTCCAATACGCGATAGACTGATAGATAAACCGACTTGTGCGGAGAGCCGTCCGGATGTGGCGAACACAACTCCTCGAATCGCGATACAGGCAAATAGTCCGATTTGAAAGTCGGGTCTAATGCAAAGAATATCGCTTTATCGCAGTTGCGACGAAATACCCCTGTCGCATAATAGCTTCCAAAATCCTCAGGTGAGAGGTTTGAAGCAATGAGGGCCTCAGGTAGGAGTGACAAGTACAGATATTTTTTCATTTATCTTTTGGTTTGTTGTTCTTTTTCATGAGTTTTTCTCCGTGAAAATTACAATTCCACGGGAAAAGCTCCCGCATCGTTCACTGTTATTGCTATGAAAATATACGGGAAATAACAAGTAAAAATTTTTTTGAAAAGCACTTTTATTCGCGATGAAATTTAATGAATTTTGCTCTCGCATGTCCTGGCTGAATTTAATCTGAACAAAAAAAGTTGACAAAGCCCTCTCGAAAAAAAAGCTCGGTAGTCAAGATGCCAAAAGGTGCGGTATATTTTATAACGGCTGACGACGAGTTCATCGCGTCCAATCGCGCGCGTGAGATATTCGATGCGGAATCGAAAAATGTGTCGGACGAAATGTCGATGGAGATAATCGACTGTTCTGCCGTCAAGGCTTCCGACGTGTCGGAAGCCTGTTCCCGCGCAATATCTGCCGCCTCCACTGTCCCGCTTTTCGGGGGCAAGACCGTCGTATGGATGCGGGGCGTCAATTTTCTCGGAGACAATCGGCAAAGCAAAGGAGCTGAAACTGACGAAGCATTGGCAAAATTTGTTGATTTTATTTCGCGCCTATCTCCCGAAAACGCCGTTTTAATAATCAGCGCTTCGCCTGTGGACAGGCGGAAAAAGCTTTTTAAGGAAATTCAAAAAATTTCTATTTGTGAAGACTTGCAAAGCAAAGATCCCTCGGAATCTTGCCTGCAACTTATAGGAAGAGAGTCGGAAAAGCTCGGTGTCCGCCTTGGGCATGGCGCGGCGGAAGCTCTCGCAGCGACTGTCGCAAATAATCCGCGCATGGCGGTTCTGGAGCTTGAAAAGCTTGCCGCCTATGTCAACGGAGAGCGCCCTGTAAGCGAGGGGGATATTTCGGAAATGGTTCCAATTTTCGGAGAGGGGGACTTTTTCGACATTTCAAATAATTTTTATTCATGCAATCTCGAAGGCGTTTTATCCGCATTGCACAGATTCTTTTTCGCAAATAAAAACGCCTCAGCGCGCCCGATATTGACCGTTCTGCAAAAGCAAAATTCTTTGTTGATACAAATCCGGTCTCTAATGGATTCGGGAGAATTGATATCCTCGACTTCGCCGCAGCCGCGCGGAGCAATGGAGGGCGCAAGTGAAAAGTTCGGGAGATATTTTGAAGGAGCGGGCGATAAGAGCAGCTACAATATATTCTCCCAAAACGCCTGGTATGCCGGATCAAAGCTTGCCCCGTCGGCAGGGAGGTTTCATTTAAAAAAACTGTTCGATATCCAAATGTCGCTTGCCCGAGCGTTTGAAGAGCTGATTATGCGCCCCGGCGCGGATTACCAAGTCTTGCGCGACATGTTTGTCAGGTGTCTCTCCAAAGAATTTTAAGCCAAAGAGAATTTTTACCGATTGATGGACGAAATTTATATTGCAAAGGCTGCCGCCGCCCTGGGACTTCCCTGCACCGGCGTGCGCGAAACTTCAAAACTGCTTGAAAGCGGAGCCACTATTCCATTCATAGCGCGTTATCGAAAAGAAGCCACTGGCGGGTTTGACGAAGTTCAGATAGCTTCGGTGCGCGACGAGCTCGAGCGCCTGAAAATTCTTTTTGAGCGCAAGGCGGCCGTGAAAAAATCTCTTTCGGAGCGCAACCTGCTCTCGCCGGATTTGGAAGCTTCCATAAATTCGGCCGAAAGCCTCGCGCGCCTCGAAGATATCTACGCCCCGTTTAAGCCTAAACGCCGCACCCGCGGAACCATGGCGCGCGAGGCCGGGCTTGAACCTTTGGCAAGATTTATATTTGGGAACCAGGAGTCGGATTTTTCGGAAAAAGTTTCGGATTTTATATTCCCCGACAAGGGCATTTCCGATTCTTCGGCTGCTCTCGCCGGAGCGCGCGACATTATAGCCGAGGACATAGCCGACAATCCTGACGCGCGTTCGGCGATGCGCGAGCTGTTTGAAAAGGAATCATTGCTCATTTCAAAAGTGATATCGGGCAAAGAGGACTCCGCTGCAAAATACAGGGACTATTTTGACTGGAAGGAAAAGGCGGCGCATGCGCCAAGCCATAGGATTCTGGCAGTGCGCCGCGGAGAGTCGGAGGGCTTTTTGATAATGCGCGTCCTGCCGGAGGAGTCAGATGCCATCGCGCTCTTGACGGGAATGTTTTTAAAAAGCGCCTCCTCGCCCTGCGGGGAGCAGGTGAAACTCGCCATTGAAGATTCCTACAAAAGGCTTCTTTCCGCCTCAACGGAAACTTATATGCGGCTCGAGCTTAAAAAGCGCGCCGACGCCGACGCCGTAAAAATATTTGCCGACAATTTGCGCGAACTTCTCATGGCGCCGCCTCTCGGAGGAAAGAATGTCATGGCGATAGATCCTGGCTTTAGAACAGGTTGCAAGCTGGTTTGCCTAAACCGGCAGGGAGATCTCGTTCACAACGGACTGTTTTATGTGGAGCAGTCGGAGGCAAAATCAATAGAGGCCTCGGGAATGATTCGTTCGCTTTGTAAAAAATATGAAATAGAAGCGATAGCTATCGGCAACGGAACTGCCGGGCGCGAAACGGAGAATTTTATTCGATCCGTCGGTTTGCCGGCATCGCTTCCGATTGTCTCGGTAAACGAAAGCGGCGCATCAATTTATTCAGCTTCCGAAGTCGCCCGCAGGGAGTTTCCGAATTTTGACATAACAGTTCGCGGAGCAGTTTCCATCGGCAGGAGGCTAATGGATCCCCTCGCCGAACTTGTTAAAATAGATCCGCAGTCAATAGGGGTTGGCCAATATCAGCACGATGTAAACCAAAACCTTTTGAAACGTTCGCTCGACGAGACAGTCTCAAGTTGCGTAAACAAAGTCGGAGTCGAGCTAAACACGGCAAGTTGCGAACTCCTGTCCTATGTTTCGGGATTGAACTCCGCAACGGCGTCAAAGATCGTGGAGTACCGCAAGTCCGAGGGCGCGTTTAAGTCCCGCCGGGACATTCTCAAGGTGCGCGGAATTGGGGACAAGGCTTTTGAACAGGCCGCTGGATTCCTCAGAATTTCCAACTCCCCGAATCCCCTCGAGGCGAGCGCAGTACATCCGGAGCGCTATGCGCTCGTTGAAAAAATGGCTTCCGACGTAGGAGTTGACGTCGGGGAACTCGTGAAAAATCCTGCCGCCCGCGCAAAAATCGACTTAAATAAATATGTCGGGGGCGATGTCGGAATGCCGACGCTCAAGGATATAATGGCAGAGCTCGCCAAGCCCGGAAGAGATCCACGCGAAGCTTTTGAACCATTCGCTTTCACTAAGGGCGTAAATAAAATGAGCGATTTATCCGAAGGCATGAGGCTCAATGGGATTGTCACAAATGTGACCGCATTCGGCGCATTTGTTGATATCGGGGTCCATCAAGACGGCCTCGTCCACATAAGCCAGCTTTCGGATTCTTATGTAAGAGATGCGCGAGAAGTTGTTAAGCCGGGACAAAAAGTTTCAGTTTCCGTTTTGGAGCTCGATATTCCGCGCGGAAGAATATCTTTAAGCATGAAGAGCAATCCGCAGAAATCTTCGAGGCAAACTTCGGAAAGCCGGGGCGCGCTTCATGGAAATCCGAAATCGGCGCAGATTCGAAATGACACCAGGCGAAATGCCAGGCCATTTGGGAACTCTCTTGGCGATGCATTCGGCGGCACTTCCATATTCCGTTAAAACTTGTGCGATTTCTCCCAATCGCACAAGTAAAGCTTTTAAAGAATTTGAGTTTTCAATGCGGAAAGCAAAACGCTCCAAACTATAATAGCTTGGGCGCTCTGTTATTATTCAAACCCAGAATCCATCTTGTGTTTAGCCGATATTTTATGCTTAAGATTTTAGGGGAAAGTTTGTATATTTTATTTTCCGCTAATGCTAATCGGAAAGAATGGCTGAGCAAATTTCATCAATCGACATGCTGTTGAGCTTTTCGGGCGAAATCCTATTTTGAGGTATTTGCGGAAGTTTGGTTAAGGGTTCCGAAAGCACGAGCTTTCTATTTGCTTCGGTTTCGTCAATTCTATCGACCGGGGTAAATCTGGGTGCGCGAGCCGCGGCTGCGGGATTGTCGCATATGAGACTCTCAATTGCGTTTGCGGCGTCGGCGAACCTGTCCAGCTCGTCCTTATCGTAGCTCTCGGTGGGTTCAATCATAAGGCCGTACACTTCCGGGAATGCTACGGTTGGGGCGTGGAATCCGAAATCCAAAAATAGTTTTCCCGCTCTTGCGGTTGCGGACTGCCTGTTGACACCGGCGCTTTCAAAAGCCTTAAAGGCGTTTTCCGGAAGGCTCGCAATAAATTCATGCATACGCGGTTCGCTTTCTGCCCCTTTGGGAAGAGTCAGCCAATTAGACTTCATGCGTTCCATGACATAGCGCGATGATAGCACAGCGCATGCCGACATTTTCCTGACCCCTTCGCCGCCGAGTTTCATGGCGTATGCCAGAGCGCGCACTTTGTGTGCAAAATTTCCAAAATGCCTGTGCAAAGAGCCGATAGAGCGTTTGGGGCGCGCTGTCCTGAAAATTCCATTGTCATTTGCGACTACATAGGAGGGGATATAATCCGCCAGTTTTGCGTCTACGACGACAAAGCCGTCTCCCGGGCCGCCCCCCCCGTGTGATATGGACCATGTCTTGTGGATATTATTATGCATAGCGTCCACTCCCATGGCTTTTAAGTTGATGCGGCCGGCGATTGCGTTGTAGTTGGCGCCGTCCATATACACCAAGCCTCCGGCTTTGTGGATTATATCCGCTATTTCCCTGAAGTTCTTTTCGAAAATTCCCGACGTGTTGGGATTGGTAATCATTATGGCCGCAATTCTGTTTCCGTACTTGGAAACGGCTTCTTTCAGAGCCGAAATATCGAGAGTTCCGTCATTGCCTGCCGGTATGCGAATTATGTTGTTCGGAGAGTATCCGGCAACTGCGGAACTTGCGAAATTTGTACCGTGGGCGGTTGAAGGGAGAAGGACGACATCGCGCGCTCCGCGGGAATTGTCTGCATGCCAGGCTTGAAACATTTTTAGGGCGCAATATTCCCCTTGGGCTCCGGCTACGGGCTGCAGGGCTATGGCGTCCAATCCTGTAATTCCCTTTATAAACTCCCCGAAGCGCCAAAGAATTTCAAGGGAGCCTTGTGAATCGCAATCGCCAGATTGAGGGTGGACGGATTGAAAATCCCGCAGATTTGCAAGTTCATCGTTGAGCAGCGGATTGTATTTCATCGTGCATGAACCGAGCGGATATGGAGAATCGTCCGGGGAGACGTTTGCTTTTCCGTACTCCTCATAGCGTTCCGCGAGGGCCTCAAAATCGAAGCGCGGCAGATGGGGAGGCGTCTGGCGGAGATAAGATGCCGAAATTCGCGGGGCCCGCCTGTTTTCCCCTTTGCCTTCGGCGAAGATTGCGAGGAGTTTTACAAGGGCGGATATGTCATTTTCCGAATGCAAATCGGAAAATGATATTTTAAGAAGATTTCCAGCGACTTCATTTCTGCCCGAAACATCGCAGCCCGCCCTGATGCCGAGTTCTGCCCCTTTGCGCAATATTTTGTCAACTTTAGTCGGGCAATTTATCGTGAACTCGTTGAAGAAAGGGGTTGCTCCGAAAGGATATGAATATCCGCCTAAGGACATTATCTTTGAAAATGCTGTCTCTGCGAGTGAACGGGCGCGCCGAATTGATTCGCCCATGCCTTCGTCTCCTTTTGCGAGGAGCGCCGCTCCCGCCAAAGTTGCCATGAACGCTTGGTTTGAGCATATGTTCGAAGTCGCTCTCTCATGGCGTATATGCTGCTCTCGGGCGGCCATGACCATGACGAACGCGTCCCTGCCGGAAATATCCTTTGCGCGTCCGACAAAGCGCCCTGGGGAATATCGGACATCTGTCTTATTTGCGTCGTTAAATCTCACGGCGTATATTCCGAGGCCGGGGCCCCCGAAGGACGGGGCGGAACAGAGGTGTTGTCCCTCGCCGACTGCTATGTCAACCCCAGTTCCACCGAAATCCGAAGGTGCAGCAAGTCCCCCAGCGCCGAGCAGGAAAGGATCGATAACAGCGACGGATTTTAGCTTTTTTGCCGCGCAGATGCGAACCAGTTCGTCTGTGTTTTCAAGGGTTCCGAAACATGAGACTTGTGGGAATACCAAGCATCCCGCATCGGGATTTTCTTCTATTATTTCCCTGAGCCTTCCGATATCCGTCAGTCCCGCAGAGGAGTCTATGCGAGCAAAGACCAGTTTTGTGGACGTATGGGCGCAAAAAGTTTTGAGCACTTCAAGATCTTGCGGAAAGAGAGATTCGCTTATAATAGCCTTATATTTTCGCGTTGCTCTTAACGCCGTTGCTACCGCCTCAAAAATCGCGCTTGCCCTATCGTACAGAGAGCAATTGACGGCTTCAAATCCCGTCAAAGCAGAAATCGCGCATTGCCATATCCAATGCGTTGCGAGGGTCCCCTGGCTCCTCTCGGGTTGGTATGGGGTATAGGCAGTGCTTAATCCGCGTATGGACGAAACCTTTTCCACTATTTTTTCAAGCTTCCAATTCGGAAGGGCGTCGCCGAGAAAATCGGAGGTGTAGGCCTTGTTTTTGGACGCTATAGAAGAAATCTCTTTGCGTATTTGCTCGGAAGACATTTCGGGAAAGGCGCAATGGGATTCATCGAATCTTATCTCGGGCGGTATATGTGAATACAAATCGTCGAGCGATTCTACTCCGACTGCCGAAAGCATTTTCCTTTCCTCGCTTTCGGACATGGGAATATAATAGCGAGAGGTTTCGCGTTTTGAACTCGGTGAAGGCTGAATATCTTTCATTTGAAAATTTTTAAGCTATTCCAGTTGGCGGCGCGGGCAAGTTTTTTATTAGTTTTGGCGGATTTTTAAAAAGAAAAAATTAAGGTTGCCCAAAATCCGACGCTTTACTTTAATCAAAAGCTATTATTTAGATAGGGAATATATATGATAAATGGAATAAGAAGACCCGTAATATTAGTAATCCGCGACGGATGGGGCGAGAACCACAATCCCGCCGAAGACAAGTACAACGCAATCAAGCTTGCCAAGCTTCCTTTCAGTTCGGAATTATCACACAACTGGCCGCGCACGGAAATTACCGCCTGCGGCCTCGATGTCGGCCTGCCGGACGGAATTATGGGCAACAGCGAAGTCGGGCATCAAAACATAGGCGCCGGGCGCATAGTGGACCAGGAGATTGTCCGCATAGACAAAGGCTTTCAAACCGGATCTGTATTGGAGAGCCCGGTTTTAAAAGAGGTGTTTTCAAAACTCGATAAAGGCGGAAGTTTACACCTGTTCGGATTATGTTCCGATGCCGGCGTGCACTCAATGCTACGCCATCTTTATGCGCTCTTAAAAATTTGCTCCGAGAAAAAGTATGACAAAGTTTTTCTCCACGCATTTACCGACGGGCGCGATACGCCTCCGACAAGCGGGCTCGGTTTCATAAAAGATGTGGAAGCCGAAATGAAGAAATACGGCGTGGGAAAAGTCGCCTCCGTAATAGGCCGCTATTGGGCCATGGACAGGGATAAGCGTTGGGATAGGGTTGAAAAAGCCTACGATTGCCTCGTCGGGACCCAAACAGTGCGGGCTGTTGAAAATCCGGAACTCGCATTTTCCCAATATTACGAAAATCCCGCCCAGGAAAATATGCAGGGAGACGAGTTTATTCCTCCGACATGGATAACGGAAAATGGGAATCCAATAGGTAGGATATCCGACGGAGACGCCATAATTTTCTTCAACTTCCGCGGAGACAGGCCCCGCGAATTGACATCGGCATTCATCGACAAGGATTTCGACGGATTTAAGCGCTCGCTTTGGCCCCAAGTTTATTTCGTCACAATGACTGAATACAAGCAGGGGCTTTGTCCTAATATATTATTCCCCAAGCCGCCCAAAATGGCGAATATATTGGGGGAATATATCAGCAAAAAAGGCTTAGCCCAGCTCAGGTGCGCCGAAACTGAAAAGTTCGCCCACGTTACCTTCTTTTTCAACGATTATCGCGAAGAACCGTTCCGCGGCGAGGATAGAATCCTCATAGACTCCCCGAGGGACGTTCAAACATACGATCAAAA
>CASFWX010000070.1 GCA_949298545.1 uncultured Verrucomicrobiota bacterium
AAAATAATGGTCGGAGAAATCCGCGACCTTGAAACCGCCCAAATTGCGGTTCAAGCGTCACTGACCGGCCACGTTGTTCTCGCGACGCTTCACACTAACGACTCCCCCGGTGCCGTCACTCGACTCATGGATATGGGCCTTGAACCCTTCCTTATAGCCGCATCGCTCGAAGGTGTTCTCGGGCAGCGACTCGTGCGCCGCATATGTCCGACCTGCCGCACGGCTTACGAGCCCGAACAGGATCTAATCGATAGGCTCGGGGTTGATCCGATAGAAATAGCCGACAAGCAGTTCTACTTTGGCAAGGGTTGCGCTGAATGCGGGGGATCTGGCTACAAGGGTCGCCAAGGTCTTTTCGAGCTGCTTTTGGTCAACGATTCACTCCGCGATCTAATAACCGCCAAAGCTCCGACTATGGTTCTCAAACAAAAAGCCATAGAGCTTGGCATGCGCACTCTGCGCGACGACGGATTGCGTGCGATTTTCGACGGCGCGACAACAGTCGACGAAGTTTTAAAATACACTTAATATAAAAAAAGGATATAACCATGGCAAAATTCAAATATATAGCCACTGACAAAGAAGGGCGCGAAGTAAGCGGAACGATAGAGTCGACGAGCGAAAGCCGCGCCAAGAAGGAGCTGACAGCACAAGGGCTCAAGGTATCCCGCATGGCTGAAGTAGCCGTGACGGCGTCTAAGGGCGAAGCGTCAAAGAAAAAACACCGCAAGCCGCTCATAGGATCGGGAGTAAAAGCCGAAAATGTTACGATATTCTCCCGGCAGCTCGCAACGCTTCTCAAGGCAGGCCTGCCGCTTCTCCGCTCCCTGGAAGTGATAGCCCGCCAGGAAAAAAATCCGTACTTTAAAGATATAATCGAGCAAGTTGCCGACAATGTCCGCACCGGTAATAAATTCTCCGACGGCCTTTCGCAACATCCGAAAGTATTCGACAAACTCTACATCAACATGGCAAAGGCAGGCGAAGCCGGCGGCGTTCTCGACGTCGTTCTCGATCGTCTGGCAACCTTCCAGGAAAAGGCGATGAAAACCTTCAACAAGGTAAAGAGCGCGATGGTCTACCCGATAGTAATTATGACGGTTGCGGTGGCTATAGTTGTAATTCTAATGGTGTTTGTCGTCCCGCAATTCCAAAAGATTTTTGCGGACATGCTAAACGGGGCGCAGATGCCTGAGCTGACCCAGATAATCATAGATATATCGAACTTCATGAAGGACAACTATGTGGCAACCCTTCTCATAGTATTCGGTATCATACTGGTATTCAAGCTCGCCTTAAAGACAAAAATAGGCACGCGCGCTTGGGATACATTCGCCCTCAAAGCTCCGCGCATAGGCGACTTGGTTATGAAATCGACCGTTGCGCGTTTCACCCGCACATTTGGGACACTGCTCGCCTCGGGAGTTCCGATACTTGAAGCTCTCACAATCACGCGCGGGACTATTAAGAACAGCCTGATTTCCGAAGCGCTCGAACGCGTTCACGACAGAGTCAGAGACGGCGAGCCCCTCGCGACTCCCCTCGACCAGCAAAAAATATTCCCCACCATGGTTACGAGCATGATTGAAGTGGGCGAGGAAACCGGTCAGCTTTCGGAAATGCTCAACCGCGTGGCAGACAACTACGACGAAGAAGTCGACAATTCCGTTGGGGCCATCACGTCGATTATTGAACCTATAATGATAGTGTTCCTCGCCCTCGTGGTCGGTTCCATAGTTGTCGCGCTATTTATGCCGATTATAAAGATCGTGCAAACCCTCACGCAAAGCATGTAAGCCCGGCGAGATATTCTTTCAAAACGCGCCCACTTTTTTAGGGGGCGCGTTTTTTTCGCGGAAATTAATTGGTGGACAAAAACGCCCGCATATAAAGGATAAAAGAAATGGGCTCGGCAATTACGGCAATCGGAACGTCTTTCGGAGAAAACACACTCAGCGACTCCGATTTGCGAGCGCGCTTTGGAAACCCCGCGATGGAAAGAGTTGCGGCAGTATCCGGAATTTTGGAGCGCCGCATAGCCGACCCCGGCACTTGTTCGTCGGATTTGGCGTACCGCGCAGCTTCCCTGTTATTTGAAAAAGGTCTGGATAGAAACTATGACGCCCTGATTTTCGCGACCCAAACTCCGGATTATTTAATGCCTTCAAATGCATGCCTGCTGCAGGAAAGGCTCGCGCTTCCGCGCTCTTGCGCAGCATTTGACATAAATTTGGGCTGCTCTCAATTCGTATACGCTCTGGCAACTGCGCGCGCATGGATAGATTCAAAACTGGCGCGCAGGATTCTCGTATTGTGCGCCGATACTCCATCAAAGCTCATACACCCACTTGACAGAAGCGCCGTATCGCTTTTCGGGGATGCCGCCGCGGCGTGCTCGATTGAAGCCTGCGATGAAAATTTTTTGACAGATTTCACGTTCGGAACGGACGGAAGGGGCTTTGAAGATTTGATATGCCCGGCTTCCGGAATGCGCCGCCACCCATTGAAAGAAGAGGATTTTGCGGAATATACAGACGAAAGCGGAAATATTAGAAGCGCCGCAAATCTCTTTATGGACGGAGTCAAGATTTTTGCCTTTGCCCATCGCGCAATTCCACAGTCAATGAGAGAAATTCTGAAGAGAAACAGCCTGAATACTGACAGCATAGACTTGTTTGTATTCCACCAGGCAGGCGAAAAGATAATAAGCTCATGCGCGCAAAAACTGGGGATAAGCATGAATAAAGTCTGGTTTAAGATGCACGATGTTGGCAATTGCGGCGGAGCGAGCGTTCCCATAGCCCTTGCCGATGCGGCAGAAGCAGGCAGGCTCAAAGCCGGAATGACAGTCGCAGCGTGCGCTTTCGGAGTAGGGCTTTCATGGGGTTGCGCTCTGCTAAAATGGAGGGACGGTTTTCTCTCCGCTTGCGACGCCGATTTTACGAAATCCCCCCGCAAACCTCCGTCCCAAAGCGCAGCAGACAAATTTTCACTCTAATGCTCAAGATATATCCCCTCTGGCAAGAATCAGAGCGTGGCTATTTGCTGCAAAGGAACTTGCCAAGCACAGGATCCTTTGCGGATTTTTAGGCAAGGGCCGCGCGTCGATAATGCGCACGCCCGTGCGCTGCCGCCAAAGGCCCCGGCCGTCGGAAATTGCAGTTAATGCGCATGCGAGGCCATGCAATGTCGAACCCGTTTCCATATACCCGGTATTGAGAGACGTGCAAACCATGGGGACTCCCGAAAATTCGGACTCGCACAAGTCTATTGCGCTTTTATCCTGGGCATTTCCGCGCGGACTCCACACGATTAAATCAATCTCACTTTTGTCCACCCCGGCACGGTCCAAAGCCTCAAAGACCGCGCGGGCGACGCCGTTTCCGTCGATATTTGGAGAGAGCATGGCGCATGAGTCCATGGCGGAAGCCTCTCCGAGAATCTCAGCGAGAATATTCGCCCCGCGTTCGCGCGCCGTTTCAAATCCCTCGACGAGCAAGGCCGCTGCCCCCTCGCCCATGACAGTTTTCCACGGCGAAGAGAATGATAGGGTAAAATTTTCCTCCATCGGCAAGCCGTAAAGATTTCCAATTTTGTCGTACTCCTCCATTTCCCTCTTGTATATCTCGTCGGCGCCGACAGCGACAATCTGGAGAGCGCGCCCATCACTTATGCGCCGCGCAGCATATGCTACAGCCTGGATTCCCGAATTCGGTCCGCTCGTTAAAGTTATATTGTCCCCTTTTATGCCGAGCGCTTTCGAAACCCAGCCGGCAGTAGAATTGGCTGTCACATTTGAAAAGCAGGCAATATCGCCGCGCATGTCATCTCTTCCGAATACGGCCTCCATGTGCGCGCTCTCGCTGGCGCCTCGGCAAACAGCCGCAGCCAGCCCTACGGATTCGCAATTTTCGCGTCCCACCCGCAAGCCAGCGGAATCGAGGGCCTGCTTGGAAGCTATTGCAGCATAGGAGCTGATGCGGTTCATTCCGGAAAAATCAACGCGCCTGTCGAACGCGCGCATGTTCGGCAAATTCACGCAACCGGCAGATCTGGCTGAATCGAATCTCGATATTTTGGAAATTCCAATTCTGCCCTGAAAAAGCGCCTCTATCTGTTCGAATTTTGCCACTCCAAGAGACGACACGAAACCCGCCCCGCTTATCACCACGCGCTTTGATTTTGCATATTTTGGCTTTCCACCGCGCGGATCAAAATTTTCCTTTGCCACCACTATGGCAGCGTTGTTTCCGGCAAAAGCGTAATTCGCCGAAAGAAACGATGAGTAGGTTTTCTCTATTCCGTTCCCGGAAACCGCATCTATCGAGCAGCCCGGACGCCTTCCCGAATTTCTCAGCGTCGGCGGAATAAAATCTGAATTCATGGATAGCAACTGGCAAGTCGCCTCAATTATGCCGGTTGCGCCCATGCAATGCCCTGTATAGGACTTCGTCGAGGTTATGGGAACGCGCACATCGCCGAGAAATTTTGCAATGCCTTTGGATTCCGATGAATCATTGGCTTGCGTGCCCGAACCGTGCGCGTTGATACAACCTATTTCCGATGCCGACAGCCCGGCATTTTCAGCGGCGTCGCGCATTGTGCGAAAAGCCCCGTCGCCGCGCGGATCAGGCTGCGTCGGATGGTGTGCGTCCCCGGAAGTCGCCGAACCTATAACCTTGCCGTAGATTTTTCCTCCGCGAGCGCGCACAGATTTTTCATCTTCCAAAATCCAAAACGCCGCACCCTCGCCGAGGTTCATTCCGGGCGGCGTTGAAAAAGGAGCGGTTTTTTCAGGAGAAACCACCTTTATTGCCGAGAATCCCGCAAAATTCGCCAAAGAAGCCGCATCCGCCCCGCCTACGAGAACCTTGCCAAAGCGCCCCGACTCTATCAGAGACTGCGCGAACCCTATCGCTGCGGTAGAACCGGAACATGCCGTGTTTATCGTCCACGCCTCGCCCTCAAAACCCAATGCGCGGGCTAAAATTTTTTGCAGCGCGTAAAACTCAAATTGAAACGACGACGCCCGGCAAAATTTTTCCCTCTTCCCGCTAAATATTTCCCTGTACATAATCTCGCCGGAATTCATGCCCGCATTGCATGTGGCAAGCACCATAGCGATATCGCCCCGGCAGCCAGAAAGAGCAATTCCCGCATCGTTAAATGCGCGCCTTGCTGCGCAAATGCCAAGCCGTATAAAAGGATCGGCATATTCTGCCATTTCACTCGGCGCCATATTTTCGGAATAGTCGAAACCGCGAACTTCGCCCAGCAAATGCGAGGCGAATTTGGAGGTGTCTATTTTTGTAGCCTCGACTATGCCGTCGCGCATGCCGCGCAATGAAGCCAATACTTCGGAACACGAATTTCCTATCGGAGACAATATCCCTATACCGCTTATTGCCGCTGTCCTATCATGGTCGCTCATCGAAAATTTCCACAAGTCTGAGTTTTAGTTTGTAAGATTCTCCGTCTATTTCCGTCGTCACCGGAAATATCCTACGGGATCCTTCAAATTTCGAGTATCCGGAAAATCTGGCCTCCATTGAGTCCGTCCGAAAAATCCTAACGCGCCCGTCGGCATCGCAATAGGCGGTCCCCCCGCCGCGAAATGCCCCAATGCATACAAGCAAATCCCGCAAGACAAACTTCCGCACAACCCTCTCTGAAAGAAGCCCGGCTTTTAGGTAGGACACTTTCCCTTCCGAATCGACAGAAATTTTTGCGAGGGATCCCGCCCCGCATTCAAGGAGAAGGGCTGTCCCGCCATCTGAAAGATTTTTTACGGATACTGTTACGGCAATATCGCCCCCGTTAAAAGTCAGAACGCCTCTCTGGCAATAGGAAGCCGCGCCAAAAGGGAAAAGAGTCTTGAACTCCCCCGATTCAGCACTCCCCGCGAAAACGAGAATCCACAAAGCTGCCAACAGATGTTTGATTGCGCGTCCCATGCCTACCTACTCTCCGGGGAACTTGTATTCTGCGACTTTTGAAATATCAAAAGCACCGTCTGAGCCCCCCTTCCATGGCAAAACCTTCAAGATGGAGACGCGCATGACATCTCCGTCGGCGCCCCGTATTTCAACGGAGGAAATAGACTTACCATCGGGTTTTAGCGAAACTTTTATATCGCGCACGAACTTCGCCATGATTCCGCCCTTTGGCTTTAGAGAAAGTTCCGAAAGGTTTTGGCTTATTTCAAAGTCCGTTTCGGATATATTGCCGAGAGCAATTCCACATATCTTTCCTGCAATGTCTGAAACGGATTCCGATGCGGCGGAGTTTAATCTGCGAACTTCATTCCCCAAAAATTCAAACTGGTAAAAGCGCCCGCCAAAATATATTGCGACCGACTTGTAGGGGGTTTCTATTTGCCAACGAAAATTGCCCGACGAATC
>CASFWX010000071.1 GCA_949298545.1 uncultured Verrucomicrobiota bacterium
AACACGAGAGCGATAAGGCCGAATACGGCGGCGAAAGCGGCGGGTTCGGGAACAGCTGCCAAATAATAGCTGTACATGCCGTTATACTCTTTCCACTGCACGGTTCCCTCGCGCTCCATTCCGTTTTCGTCCAAGAATACTATGCGGTTTTGGATTTCCTCATCGAGCAAATTACCAAAGAGGAGAAGGTCGGAACCGTCCTCGAAATTCTCTATGTATATTTTCGACTTGGACCAATCTATAGTCGTTCCGTCGTTATACACAGTAAGGCCTTGCGAAACTACTAAAGACTGCTTTACGCCTTTGCCGCTGTCGCCATAATCAAAGGTAAAATCAAATTCGTGAAGATCGTTTACAAAAGTTGCCTGCACATAAACATTGCCGACATAGAGGTCGTATCCGTTCAAATCGTACACGCCGCAATTCTTTTCAGCCACTCCGGCATCGGTTTTATTCAATCTTATGCAAAATACCGTATTTGGATCGAGCTGCGTGCCGGACATCTGTGTCACCTGTGAACCAACCGCCATACCGAACCATTGTGAAGCTCCGTTTACATGCGCACCTTCGCTCATGTTCAACTCTACCTTGGCGTATTCACGCAACCCGTAATAACAATTATTCGTCTGGCTGCCCTGAAACACAATCTTTCCGGCACCTGTGGCGCTGCCTTTAATAAATACGGAAATATTGCCTGTTCCAGAATTGCTGGTATTGTATCCGCTTATAAACGAATTCATGTAAATATTACCGTCTTTCGGAGTCATCAACTGAAGCTCCTTAAATGTATAAGACGAACTTTCAACCAGCAAACTTGTCTTCCCCGCAACTCCAATAGTAATGTCTTTTGTGGAATTGGCCCTTATCAACATATTCTGGTTTGCCGTATCGGAATTGTAGGCAAGATTGCAATTTAATGAAAAATTATAAGAACCGGAATTGTTGTTGACGGCAAAACCTTGGCTATTAGTACCGGTAAAATTTATTGTGTGATATTTTTCGACTCCATCTGCCATGTATGAACCGTCGACAACGGTCGTCTGTTCCCACTTGAAAGTCACACAGCCGATGCCGGCTATAGTATAATCTCCGTCAAGTTTGAGGGCATTTCCTGTGCTGGAACCTGCCTGCCCGTTGATAGAAGATTCGCGCGCCATGAGAACAATTACGTCCGTATTTCCCCCTTCGCCAGGTATATATCCAAGGGGAACTGTTGTAAAATCCCCGCTGTCATAATCGAGATTTTCTCCCAAGGACCAATTATTTGGATCGCTCCAATTTCTCGTATGTTCACTGGCATCATTCAGCCCCTTGTAAAAAAAACTTCCGTAGACGCTGCGCAAAGATTCGACAAAGCCAAACCTGCGAGCAACGCACAGCTTAATGCTCTTATTATGTTCATGCACTTTCCTTCTGGGTTATGATGGTTATAGTTGGATTAGTAATTTGTTTTGCGCCAGCCTACGGGGGGGGGTATGTCAATACTTATTTTTTGTAAATTTATAAAAAAAAGGAGTCCAAAGACTCCTTTTTTTATATAAAATCTATAAAAAACGCTCTTACGCGTTCCCTATCCCTATTACAAAAGTAGAGGAAACCAGGACCAATATGCCGAGCCAAAGCACAAATTTAGTCAACGAGCTTGTGCCCTTCCATTCCCCGATGATGAGGCCAATCAAGCCGGCGAAAATAATTACAAATGCCATCAGCATTGCCCAAGCCGCGAAAGAATACTGTTCAGCGAGCTTAGTCTGCCCCATTCCGTAAAGGAAAAACTGGCAATACCACAAAACTCCGCCGAGCGCGCAAAGCAGGAGAAATATGAAATTCCCGACAGCGCCCGTCTTTTTAAAATCCACAAATGACTTATTTTTTATAGAGAGGAAAAAACACCATATAAAATTGCTGAGAAATCCTCCGATGAGAGTGACGATTAAAATCGCGCTGTTCTGGAACAAGTTCGCCCTCGCCGCGTCGACTCCCGAAAGGACCGCAATTTGCCGAGCCTGTTCCGCTATGGGCTTGCCCCATTCGATGGATATCGACATGCACGCGCTGAGAGCGCCGGCGATTATCGCCACCGCAAATCCCTTTGCCAAGCTGAATTCCGATTTGCCCGATGATGAGCTTTCACTTGCGGGAACATCGGCATCTCCGACTTTTTCATTCCTGCCCGGCACTCCGGAAGCAGTATCGCGCTCCTTCATTATGCCTGCCGCCCCGTTAATGGCGATGCCGAGCATGCAGATGAATACGCCTATTAAAACGGTAAGCCCTTCGCGCGTGGAAAGTATCTCCATAAATCTGCCGTCCCTAATCGGCGGAATGAGAGTTCCCACGAGGGCGCAAAATCCGAGCGCCACCGCCGTGCCGAGGCCTATTCCGAGATAGCGCATTGACAATCCGAAAGTGAGGCCCCCTATACCCCATAATAGCCCGAATAGAAATGTCATGAAGACGGTCTGTGAATCGACAGCCCCTATCGCGCTCCAACAGCTTGGTATTGCGAAACTCGCCACGATCATCGGGGCTGCCAAACACGCAAACAGCGCGTAAAAAATCCACATCAGCTCCCAGCTCCATTTCACATATTTCAAGGGCGTGTAAAACGCCGCCGATACGAAACCGGCGAGCGCAAAGAGCATTATTCCGGCAAAAGTGTCCATAGTTCAGTCAAAAAAATAATATTGTTTAAAATTAAAAGGCAAGCGCCCTCCCCCGCTTCGGGAGAAGGCGCATGCAAGATCAGCGCTTCGACAACACCTTGTCTTCGTATTTCTTTATGCCTTCGAGCATTTTGAGCCCGCAAGCTTTGCCTTCTCTCTTGCAATACTCCTGCCAAACCTCCGCAAGAGGAAGGCTGCGCGCCTCCTCCGACAAGGCCAGGCGCATGCCGTAGTCTCCGGAATTTTCCGCCTGCCGCATGAGGGAAATCGGCTCGAGCATAGCCGCAAGCAGCGCCTTTCGCGCCGCGCGCATGCCCACGGCCCATGCGAATATCCTGTTTATGCTTCCGTCGAAATAATCCATGCCTATGTGGACTTTCTTCAAGGCGCCCGCGCGCACGATCTCGCGCATAATGTCGGCTGTGGGATCGTCCGATATTACGACGTGGTCGCTGTCCCAGCGAACCCCGCGCGAAACATGGAGCAAAATCTCCGGAACGAAGAGAAGCATCGACGATATTTTGTCCGCAATTCCCTCAGTCGGATGGAAATGCCCCGAGTCGAGCGTGAGCAAGGTCCCGTTTTTGACGGCGTAGCCCATAAAGAACTCGTGCGACCCGACGACATAGCTTTCGCTTCCGATCCCAAACAGCTTGCTTTCGACCGAATCGCGGTTGTAGCGCGGGTTTATCTTTACGGAAAATATCTTGTCAAGCGACTCCTCCATGCGCTTGCGCGGAGCGAGCCTGTCGGCGGGGGAATCCTTCATGCCGTCTGGCATCCAAAAATTCGTAATGACAGTGTCGCCCAAGGCCTTGCCTATCTTTTCGGCTATCTTGCGGCAGAGAATGCCGTGCTCTATCCAAAATTCCCGGATTTTTTTATCCGCGCTCGAAAGGGTGAATCCATCGGCTGCAAGCGGGTGGGAAAAATATGTCGGATTAAAATCAATCCCCATCTTGCGCGCTTTGCACCAATCTACCCAGCCTTTGAAATGTTCGTACGATATTTCGTTGCGGTCCACCTTATTGCCGCCGAACTCGCCGTATATGGCGTGAAGATTCAAGCGGGTTTTGCCGGGAATATATTTTAAAGCTTCGTCTATGTCGCTGCGAAGCTCAGCTATGTTGCGCGCCTTTCCCTTGAAATTGCCCGTCACTTGAATCCCGCCTCCGGAAAGTTCCGCGTCGGGAGTTTCAAATCCTCCAACGTCGTCCCCCTGCCAGCAGTGCATGGACAGCGGTATGGAAGAAAGATTTTCAAGAACTTTGTCCGTATCCACGCCGTAAGCGGCGTATTTGTCTTTTGCCGATTTGTAAGTAGTGCTGCTCATGTCTTAGTTATTGAAACCTTTTTTACCTTCCAGACAAGATAAAAATGAAAAAAAACAAAAAATCCAAAGAAAACCAAAGCGCAACGGCTTTAATTCCGATTTTTTAATACGGCCATTTCCATATAAAAACCATCTCCACTGAAAATATTATCATTCCGCCGAGCCAATACTGCTTATTCCTGCCTAAATATAAATACTGCATAAAATTTTGCCTCAAAAAATGAGTTTTTTTTGAGCTGAATAGGCTTGAATGAAAAATCGGAGCGTAAAATTATAAAATCCATGAAAATAAAATTCGCCTTTCTGTCATTTGCCACCGCAAGCGTCCTTGCCGCTTCATGCGCGACTTCCGCAGACACTGCCGCAAAGCAAACCGAAAAAGAACGCTCCGTGGGAGTGCAAATGTACACTTTCCACAAATTTACTTTCGAGGACTCCATACCAAAGCTAAAAGCCGTAGGCATCTCCAAAGTCGGGCTTACACGCGCACAAAAATTATCGTCTAAAACGCCGAAAAACATATCTCCCGAGCTCGACGCAAAAGAACGTGCTGAATTGAAAAAATTAATATCCGACAACTCGCTCGAAATAGTAAGCTACGGAGTAATTACGCCCAAAAACGCCGAAGAAATAGAAAAACTTTGCAAGTTTGCCAAAGAAATCGGAATTCCGATAATTCTCACCGAGAGCCCCAAAGAGCTTCTTCCCGAATGGGAGCGCATGTGCGGGGCCTACGGGATAAAGATGTGCCTCCACAACCACGCCTCCGACAGCAAATCCAACAACTACTACAAGCCTGAAGTAGTCAGGGATCTGATAAAACCATACCGCAACATCTTCGCCTGTCCCGACAACGGGCATTGGTCGCGTTCCGGCATAGATTCCGTGGAAGGCTACAAGATTCTCGAGGGGAAAATAGCCATTGTCCACTTTAAGGACCAAAAGGCATTTAACGACCTTAAAAGCCGCTGCGTGCCATTCGGCGAGGGAGTTCTCGACATGAAAGCCATGCTCGCGGAGCTCGACAGGCAAAAATTCGACGGTTGTTTCCTGATAGAATACGAAGCCAACTACCAAAATAACAGCGCCGAAGTAAAAAAGTGCGCCGATTTCCTGAAGCGCAACTGACCTCTCATTTGCAAAAACTCCAAAGGAGAGCTGTATTCCCGAGGATAGTTTCCCAGATTTTAGATAAGATACTGGAAATTTCAGGCAAATGGGATAATATCCAACATGATAGGCAAATAAGTCCCATTTTGTTTTTATATAAGAACGGATGTCGACTTTTGAAAATATGGCATACGCCGGCTGGCTTTATGTGCGATTGCCCTTACTGCCGGCAGGGCAAACAGATTTCTTGAGCTGTTTCTTGCAAATTCGGGAGACTAAACAATAATTATTTGCCTCTTGAAGCATAGCTTTCAAAAGGGCGAATTGGCAAGCATAGCAAGCCGCCGCCGATGCCAAATCTTAGATTTCTCCCACTTCCCCCAAAGGATCCGCAATAAGACAGGCAAAACGAAGTAAATATTCGGAGGTCTCTGGGAACGAGGCCCTCCCAAAGGACCAGCAATAGGGCAGGCGAAACGAAGAAGCAGACGGTCAAATCGCAAAAAACCCGCGGCGCAAAAGCCGCGGGCGAATAGCAAAAATGCTGAAAAAGTAAAGAGGCTTATTTTTCGTGAATGAAGGACAAAGCCGGAAGCCCTTTGTCGTTAAAGAGCCAAACATTTGGCAGAGCCCAGTTTTCCCATAGGTACCTGACGCCCTCGATCTGTTCGCCCTTAACTTTTTCCACCGGATTGACAATCACGCGCTTGCCGACCAATTCAGCGTTGGCCTTCTTCCACTCCCCGCCGATTTTAACTTCAAAGCCGCGCGGATCGCCCTTTCCGACGAGGCTCCGCCCGTCGAGGTCAAAAACGACTTCCGCCCCTTTGGGGGTGTAGCGAACCATCTTGAATATGGGACCGTAATAAACCGGATTCTTTTTGCCGTAGACGTCGCGCATGATTATATTTTCAAGGCGGGTTCCGACAGTGGCCTTATCCTTCGGGTGGATATCCTTTTCCTCGCCGCAGTCGATTATATTCGCCATGCCAGTTTTGGGAACCTCCTTCAGAGTGAGATACTGCTGCCAACGAGCCTCCGGCCAATTCGCTTTTGTGGTGAATGAAGCCAGCTGCACCCAGGCGAAATAGAAATCGTCGCCCTGCCCCCAATATTTGCGCCAAGTATCAATCAAGCGCGTAAACTGCGGTTTAAACGCCTCGAGAGACTTTCCCGCCGCGTCGCTTTCACCCTGATACCAAAGAGCGCCTCTGGCCGCATAGCCTGCGATGGGCGCAATTTTGGCGTTAAAGAGGTAAGCGGGCGAATTTTGCATGCGCCACGGAGTCATCTCCAACGGCTTGTTGCGCACATTGAAAGGCTTCTGCGGGATTGGCTTCTTGGCGGCTTTAGCTTCGTCGGCCTGTTTCTGCCATGCGTCATAGCGCTCGCGCCAAGCTTTTATAGCGTCGGCGTAAACATATTTTTCTTTCGCCTCCTTGAATTTTTTCAGGTTGCTTTCGAGATACTCGATGCCGGTAATGTCTTCGTCCGGAATCCATGCGCACATGGAGCTTCCTCCGAGGGGGGTATCTATGAGCCCCACCGGAACTTCTCCGCCGAGATCTTTTAGCAGTTTTTCGGCAAAATAGAACCCGACTCCGCTCGTATTCCCTACGTTGGACGGCAATATCGGCTCCCAGCGCGATTTGTCCGGGCAATCAAACTGCTTTGTTTCGGCAATTACGCCAGGCGTCATGAAAAAGTAGCGAATCAACGGATAATCAGCCCTCTTTTCTACATCTTTGAAATCCGTCGTGTTTTTCGTTCTCCATTCCATATTGGACTGTCCGCCGAGAACCCAGACTTCGCCGACGAGGATATCGCCGATTTTCTTCGCCTCCTTGCCGTTCTCAAAGAGGAGCATTTCCGAAGGTTTTTTATCCGTCTTTAGAGGATTGAGAACTATATTCCAAGCACCGTCCTTGCCCGCCTTGGTCATTTTTTTCTGGCCGGCAAATTCCAAACCGACTCTTGCTCCGGGAGTCGCCTTGCCCCATATTTTTACAGGCATTTCGCGCTGAAGCACCATGCCGTCCGAAAATATTTTCGGCATGCTGATTTCCGCGAAAGAAAAACTCGCGACGAAGAACATCAATGCCGCCGCCGCATTCCTCATTATTTTCAATTTACGCATATTTTTCATAATTTTATTAATTGTTATATAAATCCTCCTCCGCCGAAATTTTCAAAACGGCAAGATGTAATACACGAGTAGTTACTATCATCTTTTATTTTGAATATGTCAATAAGATTAAAAACGCGCGCTTTTACCCTCACATTTGCCCTAATATAGGAACAAAAGAACACATTCCACCCCTGCCCGCGCAAACGGAAATAAAAATCGCTTGCCCGCAATCGGCACTGGTATGATATTGGGAGAGATGATAATTGACGAAAACAAAATCAGGAATAGGAAAAGCGGCGGCATGTTCGGTAAACTTATTCCATCTTTTGCACTCTCGAAAAAAGGCGGGCGCAAAGAGAGGATTTTCGATTTGGCGAGAATTTTCATCGGAGTATCCATAGGCCTGTCGATGATAGGCGCCTCAATCTGGCTGGCGTGGACGCTCGTCGGAGAAGCCTATAAATTGTCGGACGTTCTCGTGAAGAGCGAAGCGCCCAACGCTTCGCAGGTTGAAGTAGTTTACCGCCCGGTTAAAACTTCCCCGGACGAAAAACCAACCGCGCCCGCTTTGCGCCCGCCCGCAGGCGCCCGATTTTCCAAATGACGCGCGCAGACGAAATACTCGTAAAGAGCGGGATTGTCGAGAGCCGCTCGAAGGCGTGCGCGCTCATACGCGAAGGGAAAGTGGCTTTCAATGGAAAAATAGTCGACAAAGCCTCTCGCAAATTCGACGAGAAATCCGCAAGGATAGAAATTGTTGAAGGATCAGCCGCGGCGCGCTATGTTTCCCGGGCTGGCTTGAAACTTGAAGCCGCTCTTGAAGCATTTGAAATATCTCTAATAGGCATGAATGTTCTCGACGCGGGAGCATCAACGGGGGGATTTACCGATTGCATGCTCTCTCGCGGGGCGGAATCGGCAACGTGCGTGGATGTTGGAACCGGACAATTGCATAAAAAGCTTCTTGAAGATTCCCGCGTGAGAAACCTTGAAAAGACGGATATTAGAAATCTAAGCCCGGACTTTTTCAACGGGAAACTATTCGATTTTGCCTGCGCCGACCTGTCTTTTATATCCCTCGAAAAGGTGTTGCCACATATAATACGGCTCGTAAAACCCCGCTCAAAAATCGTGTGCCTGGTAAAGCCGCAATTTGAGGTTGGTCCGGAGCTCGCGCGCAAATGCGGAGGCGTCGTGAAGGACGAATCAGCACGGCGCGCGGCGCTTGAAAAGGTAAAGCAATTCGCCCTTTCATGTTCGCCCTCCTGCGAACTTATAGGCTCAATACAGTCTCCCATCTCGGGGGGCGATGGCAACGTAGAATTCCTGATTTGCCTAAGAGTATGACGAGCGGAAAAGCCCATAAACTAAGCCTCTATAACGCACTCGAGAATTAAGCCAACACAAGATGGCAAATTAAAGTTTCTTGCAAAAATCGCCCTGAAATACGGGGGAATCAGGACAATGGTCTCATCAATGGCTTTTAATAATACTCGGGACGGGACTTGAACCCGTACGACTTTCATCGGCGGATTTTAAGTCCGCTGCGTCTACCATTCCGCCACCCGAGCTTTAAAATATTTTTCAATTTTGCCCTAAAAAAACAGACAATTGAAGCTTTTTTTATCGCACCTCCGCATTATCCCATCTGAACGCGCTCATTAGCAGCACCCAAAAACTCGATTGAACCGCAATGCTTTGAAAGGGATAATCCACCGCGGCAAGAACTAAAAGTACTCCTACCGTTGCAAACATCATAATTCCCGACAGGCTGAAATCGCGCCTTGCCAGCCACATCGCAAAAAAGCACAGCGGCGTAATTGCCGAAAGGAAAAGCCCGACATAACCGTTTTCTATAAGCTTATGAAGCAGGTCCGAACCCGGCGTCGGCCAAGGCGAATCCCCCAAGTCGCTGCCTTGATAAAATGCCAATACGTTTCCGAACGACGCCGTCCCCCAGCCGAACTCGGGATTTAAGCGGACAATATCCATAGAATCGTCCAAAAGCGCCTGGCGCTCCGACAATGAAGGGCTATTGGGATTGTGCGAATCTACCAGCAGCGATTCCATTCCGCCTGCGCGATAATTGGAATAAATCATAACGGCCCCGGCAATCATCGCAACAGAAATGAGCGCGTATAACACGGACGGCAAAGCGAGGGAAAACGACTTGCGAGAAGGCGAGGAATGCCGCCAGTTCCAATGCCTGTCTAAATTTTTCTTCGTCGGAACGGTATCTATAAAGAGAATAAAAAACGCCACCGCCATCAGGAGCGCTGCAAGAAGCACATGCATGGGAGTCCCACAGAACAATATGCTTAGGAAAAGCAGCATAGACATCAGCAAAGCCAAAAATCTCAGCGAATATGCGTACCTTTTCAGTCTAAAGCGCTGGGCGGAATATATCGCCACCGTGGCTCCGGCTCCCATCCATATCATTGCAAATCCGCACCACTGCGACGAATCGGAAAAAGTCGAGAATGGATTTATGCCAAAGCGCGGCAAATATGTAAATCCCGGCAAACATGTAATGAAGGAATAAAAGAATCCGAAAATGGCCAATGCTGTCGCTCCCGCGAGGCAGAAGAAAAACATGCGCCTAATAATGTATCTGGAATCAGTTATAAAATATATGGAAAGCCCGCATGCTACCGCCGACATGGTAATAATTTCCGGTATTAAGGCCGAAAGTATTCCGTCGGCAGCCGAAGTCAACGAGCCGATATGGGATACGTCCAAGGACAAATATTCTCGGGGCCCTACAAACACTGAATTCAGAGACGGATTTGAAAGTCCCACGCACGCAATTGCAAAAGATATGAAATACGGGAACAATGCCAAAGTATAAAAAAGCGACAC
>CASFWX010000072.1 GCA_949298545.1 uncultured Verrucomicrobiota bacterium
CCGGGCGCGCCGAGCATTATAAGATTCGCCTTTTTCATATATTTATAAAAATTATCCGATTAAGTTTGAAAAGGCCGCGCAAATGGGCAAGCATTTTCGCAATGAACGAGACAGGTTCCATATGCGGACTCTGGATAGATCCCGAAGGCAACGCCCGCATTTGCCTGGCGGACTCCGCCGGAGAGCGGACTTCGACATCGGCTGTCTTTCAGCCTTTCCTGTGGACTAATTCCGAAGCAGACTTTTTTAACTACAAATGCCTGGCGGAAAGCCTGAAAAGTCCGGGCGTTCCACCCACCCCGTTAAACCGCCTACTCAGCTTTCCGACAATATCGGACATGGAGGACTATTTTAAAAAGCGCGACAAGCGCCTGCCTGTCGAGCGCCTGTCCGTTCCGGAAAACCAGTTTCTTCTCTCCCGCGGGCTGAGAATGTTTTCAGGCATGTCATTCGGGCAAATCCGGAGAATGCAGCTCGACATAGAGACGCTTTCAAGCGGAAGCTTTCCCATGGCAAAACGGCGGGAGGACAGAATAATAGCAGTTGGAATATCTGGGACGGATGGGAAAAAGATAATAGAGATAGGGGACTTTAGCGACGATGCCGAACGCGCGCTGCTCGAAGAAACCTCCCGTGAAATTCTAAAGCGCGATCCCGATACTATTGAAGGGCACAACATATTCAATTTCGACCTTCCCTATATAGCCGAGCGCTGCAAACTGGTAGGAGCGAAAATGAATTGGGGGCGTTTCGGGGCGTCGGCAAAATTCCGCAAGAGCAGGCTTTCAATAGCCGAAAGGACTTTCGCCTACACGCGCTGCGACATTCCCGGACGCTCGATAATCGACACCCTCATACTCGTCCAGCTGCACGACCTCAGCGTTCGCGAAATGCCGTCTTACGGTCTGAAGGCCGCCGCAATTTACTTCGGGATAAGCGACGGAAAAAAGCGCACCTATCTTCCCGGATCCGAAATCGGAAACGCATTTCAGTCCGACAGAAAAAAATTCCGGGATTACCTCTCCGACGATCTCCGCGAAACCGAAGCGCTCGCAACAATGCTGCTGCCGTCCTTCGTCGCTCAGGTGAGAAATTTTCCGCTGACACTTCAGGAGTGCGTGCTTCGGGGAACGGGAATGAAAGTGGAAACGCTCTTTCTCGAAAAGTATTACGCCTCAAAAGCCGCCCTTCCGCTCCCCGAAAACGGAGAGTTTTTCGAGGGCGCGCTATCAGAAAGCTTTGAAACGGGCGTATTCAAAAATATCCTGCATTACGACGTCGCCTCACTCTATCCGAGCCTCATGCTCCTCATAGGTAAATGCCCGCGCAACGACTACCTGAAAGTCTTTCTCGAAGAACTCAAGCGCCTTCGCGAGTACAGGCTTAAGTATAAAACCCTCGCCCGACAGACCTCGGACCCATCGCTCGCCGCCGAATACGACGCAAGGCAAAAGAGCTTCAAAATCCTTATAAACTCGTTTTACGGCTATCTCGGCCTCTCCACCGCAAGCTTCGGCGACAGCCAGCTCGCAGCAGAAATTACAAAAAAAGGGCGCCTCCTCCTCTCCGAACTCATAGACAAATTCAGGTCTCTCGGCTGCAAAGTCCTCGAAGCGGACACCGACGGAATATACATATCCTCAGAGGAATGGTTCTCAAATAGTTCTCTCCTCTTGGAAAAAGTTTCCGAAATGCTTCCCGCCGGAGTGGATCTCGAATGCGACGGGCTGTATCCGGCAATGCTGTGCTATAAGGCGAAAAATTACGCCCTGCTCGAAAGCGAAGGCAAAATAATAATGCGCGGCTCGGCGCTGAGGAACCGCTCCACAGAACCGTTCCTAAGAACCCTAACAGAAACTCTCGTGCGCGACAGGCTGCTCGACCGCGACGCTGAAATTCCAAAGGAAATCGCCTCCTTGAAAGAAAAAATATCGCGCGGAACCGCCGACATACTCGATCTGGCAAAGAGCGAATTTATAAGCCGCTCTCCTGAACAGTACGAGGAAGAGGTCGAGAAGACAGGCAAAGGAAGGCGCGCGGCAATGGAAGCTGCTCTGAAAATGTCTCCGCCGCCGCGCGCGGGCGACAAAGTCTCATACTATATCGCGCGCGCGGACGGGAAAAAAACTGCCGATTGGAAACGCGCATTGCCCGTCGAGATGTACGACGCCTCCTCCGCCCCGTACGACGCCGCCTACTATCTGAAAAAGATCGACGATTGGCTCGAGCGCTTCTCCGAATTATCCGGAAAGTCCTATATAAAAAATCCTGAGAGCGCCGTGCAGGGAGAATTGTTTTCTTGATTTCCTCCGATTTTTGGGCGAACTTTCCGAAGATGAAAACATTGAATTTTAAAGCGCCGGGATTTTGGAAAAAACTTTCCTCACTGTGCTCGGCCGAAACCCGTTCGCCTGAAATATCGCAAACTGTGTCGCGCGTCATAGCCGACGTAAGAGCGCGCGGAGACTCCGCATTATTTGAATTGACAAAGAAATTCGACGGCGCCGACATAGACAAAAAGAACATACGGGTCTCGCGCGTCGAAATTTCCCAAGCGCTGAAAAAAGTATCGCCGGCCGACAAAAAAATGATGCGTTCGGCAATAAGGTGCGTGAAAGAATACAACGCGCGCTCGAAGCCGAAAAATTGGAAATCGACAAATCCCCACGGGGCAATAGTCGGGGAAATTTTCTATCCCATCAGGAGAGTCGGTCTTTACATTCCCGGTGGGAACGCCCCGCTAGTATCGACTGTCGCAATGACGGCAACGCTCGCAAAGATCGCCGGCTGCCCTGAAATTTGCGTGTGCACGCCTCCCTCAAAAGACGGAAGCGTAAATCCCTTCATTCTTTCAGCCCTCTCGATTCTCGGAATAGACGAGATTTATAAAGCGGGCGGCGCGCAGGCCATAGCCGCCATGGGCATAGGAACGCAAAGCATTCCCGCCGTCGACAAGCTGTTCGGCCCCGGAAACGCATTTGTGATAGAGGCTAAGAGACAGCTGTTCGGGGAAGTCGGCTGCGACCTCCTCCCGGGCCCGAGCGAAATAATGATAATAGCCGATTCAACAGCCCCGTCCGGATATGCCGCCGCCGATTTGCTCTCGCAAGCCGAACACGGAAGCGGCAGGGAGAGAATATTTATCGCCAGCACCTCCGGAAAGCTACTCTCGGAGCTTGAAAGCGAACTCAAAAAACAAGCCGAAAAACTTTCCAGACGGGAAAAGCTCCTGAAAATAATCGCCGACAGATGCGTGGCAGTATCCGTCCCGGACCTCGACTCCGCAGCGGAAATAGCCAACTACATAGCGCCCGAACATATCGAACTGATGGTCGCAAATCCCGACTCTCTCGCCCCGAAGATCTCAACGTCGGGCGCCATACTGCTCGGCGCGAATAGCCCGACAGTACTCGGAGATTTTACCGCGGGTCCGAGCCATACCCTGCCCACTGGACGAACTGGCAGATTCTCTGGCGGGCTGCAAGTCGTCGATTTTATGCGCCGCAGCTCATATGTAAAATATTCTAAAAAATCAATAGTTGCCGCCAAACCCGCTGTAGAGGCGTTCTCGGCAATGGAAATGCTCGACGCCCACGCAAACAGCCTTCTCCAAAGGCTACAAAAATAGGCATGTCGGACAGCATAAGAGACAGTTTCGCACGGCTTTTGCGAAAAAACAAGCGCCTCAAACGAGAATTGTCGCGCATAGAAACGCTGTTTAACGCAATGAAATCCGCCGTGTTAGTGGCGGACAGGGCCGGGCAAATCCAGTTCGCCAACAACTACGCATGCGAAATTTTCGGGATAGAGAATCCTCTGCCAAACATCAGGAAAATCCTTCCCGGAGTAGACAAGACGCTTGAAGAGCTCGACAGCGAAGACGACTTCTTCTCGCGCAGGGAATTTAAAATAGACTATCCCCAAGAGCGAATTCTCGGAGCGCAAATAGTTCCTTTCAACTTCAACGAGGAGGGCGGGGCCACTTACGCATTCATTATAAACGACCTCACCGAAGACAAGCATATGGCGGAGGAGCGTATCGAGAACGAAAAGATGGATTCGCTCCTCGCGCTTGCCTCTGGAGTCGCGCACGAAATAGGGAACCCATTAAACTCAATAAATATACATCTCCAGCTCGCACGCAGAAGGCTCGCTAAGGTTTCCGAAAGCCTGTCAGAATCCTCCAGCGAAATTGCCGAAATAGGAGATTCCATAAACGTATGTTCCGAGGAGGTCATGCGCCTAAACTCGATTGTCGAAAACTTTTTAAAAGCCTTGAGGCCGATGCGCCCAGACATCAAAGAGTGCGACCCAATGAAGCCGCTTGCCGAGACATTAAAGATTCTAAATGGCGAATTGGAGAATTTAAAAATCAGCGTAGTCGTGGACGTAGAAACTCTTCTTCCAAACGTCCTGGCGGACGCGAATATGCTAAAGCAGCTGTATTTTAATCTGATTAGGAATTCCATGGAGGCGATGTCGGTCGGCGGGCTAATAAAAATCTCCGCCAAAGCGACCGATACAGACGTCAGGATATCATTTGCCGACAACGGCTGCGGGATAGACGAAGACGGCATGGCAAAGCTGTTTAAGCCCTACCACACGACAAAGCCCAACGGGCACGGGCTCGGCATGACAATTATGCGCGGCATCGTGAGGGCGCACCACGGAACAATCGACGTGAGAAGCAAGCCCGGCAGGGGAACGACAATATCCATAAGCATTCCACGAAGCAACCCGCAGTTGAAACGCCTCTCTTAGCTCTGTTTGGCGCGCATATCGATTGCTCCTCCCATCGGCTTTTCGCAAAAAAGGGGGAAGCGAAAGCTCCATTTCCCAAGAGCCTCCGCGCCCCTTTCCATAGACGGCGCAAAAAAAAGGAGAACCGCTTTCGGTCCTCCCTTTTGCGAAAATCTTCCCTAATCTTTCATTAAAATTTCGAGAATTTTCTTTGCGGCTTCCGGAATTGGCGTTCCCGGTCCAAAAACTGCGCTCGCGCCGTGGTCGAAGAGGAATTGATAATCCTGAGCGGGTATGACTCCGCCGACAATCACCATAATATCCTCGCGCCCGAGCTTTTTAAGTTCCTCGACAAGCGCCGGAAGAAGCGTTTTGTGTCCGGCGGCAAGAGAGCTCATGCCTATCACGTGGACGTCGTTTTCCACCGCCATTTTCGCGGTTTCCTCCGGAGTTTGGAAGAGCGGCCCGACGTCGACGTCGAAGCCGAGGTCGGCATAGCCGGTGGCGACGACTTTCGCCCCGCGGTCGTGCCCGTCCTGGCCCATTTTCGCTATCAGCACTCTGGGCTTTCTGCCCTCCTTCTCCTCGAACTTTTTAACGAGCCCGCCTATTTCGTTTATGATGGACATGTCTTTTCCGTCTTTTGCGTATTCCTTCTCGTAAACCCCGCTTATCGAGCGAATCACAGCCTTGTATCTGCCAAAAACCTTCTCGCACGCGAGCGAAATTTCACCGAGGCTGGCGCGCGCCTTTGCGGCTTCTACGCTCAGTTCAAGAAGATTGCCATTTCCAGTTTCCGCGCACTTTGTAATTTCTTCGAGTATCTGGCGGACCTTGGTATTGTCGCGGTTCTTGCGGAGAATTTCAAGCTTGCGGATTTGAGCTTCGCGCACGGCGGTATTGTCGATATCAAGAATATCGAGCGGCTGCTCCTTTTCGAGCCTGTATTCGGTAAGACCGACAATCGGCTCTTTTCCGCTGTCGATGCGCGCCTGGCGGCGGGCGGAAGCCTCTTCGATTCGAAGCTTTGGAAGCCCCGCCTCGATAGCCTTGGTCATGCCGCCATGCTTTTCGACCTCCTGAATGTGCCCCCATGCACGATGGACTAAAGCGTCCGTCAGGCTTTCGACATAATAGGAACCCGCCCATGGATCTATCACGCGGCAAATACCGGTCTCGTCCTGCAAGTAAAGCTGGGTATTGCGGGCTATTCGGGCGGAGAAGTCCGTCGGAAGCGCGATTGCTTCGTCGAGAGCGTTTGTGTGAAGGCTCTGCGTATGGCCAAGCGCCGCTCCCATCGCCTCTACCACCGTGCGGGTGACATTATTGAACGGATCCTGCTCGGTGAGAGACCAGCCGCTTGTCTGGGAGTGCGTGCGAAGCGCCAAGCTCTTGGGATTTTCAGGATTGAATCCCTTTACAATCTTCGCCCAAAGCATTCTTGCCGCGCGCATTTTCGCGACTTCCATAAAATAATTCTTTCCTATCGCCCAGAAGAATGAAAGGCGCGGAGCAAATTGGTCCACTTTAAGCCCCGCCTTTTCGCCTTCGCGCAGATATTCGAGACCGTCTGCAAGAGTGTACGCCATTTCGAGATCGGCAGTCGCCCCAGCTTCCTGCATGTGGTATCCGGATATCGATATGCTGTTGAATTTCGGCATATTTTTAGATGTATAGGCAAAGATATCGCCTATTATCTTCATAGACGGAGTCGGCGGATATATGTAGGTGTTGCGCACCATGAACTCTTTGAGAATGTCGTTCTGAATGGTGCCGGCGAGCTGTTCAAGCTTAGCGCCCTGCTCGAGGCCTGCGACTATATAGAAAGCCAATATCGGCAAAACCGCTCCGTTCATGGTCATCGAAACGGAAACCTGGGAAAGCGGTATTTTGTCGAACAAGACCTGCATGTCCATTATCGAATCGACAGCGACTCCCGCCTTGCCGACATCGCCGACGACGCGCGGGTGGTCTGAGTCGTATCCCCTGTGGGTGGCGAGGTCGAAAGCTATCGACAAGCCCTTCTGGCCGGCCGCGAGATTGCGGCGATAGAACGCGTTGGACTCCTCCGCAGTCGAAAACCCGGCATATTGGCGGACAGTCCAGGGACGCACGACATACATCGTCGCGTACGGCCCGCGCAGATTCGGGGCGATTCCGGGCATGAAGCCGAGATGCTCCATTCCATCTATGTCGGCGGCTGTGTAAAGCGGCTTGAGTGGAATCTGCTCCATCGTTTCCACCATAAGGTCGTCCAGCTTTTTGCCGGTTGCGGCCTCTACTTTCGACTGCCAATCTTTCAGTGTCTTTGAAGCCTTTGGATTTTCAAACGCTATTTTTGTGAAATCGGGATTTTTCATCTTAAAAGTTTCCTTTCCCTTTATTTGATTACGCCGAGATCGGCCAACATCGATTTCAGGGTTTCGTAATTGTTGCTCTTTATGCTTATCGAGCCGTCCATGCCGGCGGCCTTAAAGCCCTCCTCAAGCTCGGCGGCGGGAATGCCCGCCATATAAACCACCGATTCGGGAGCGATCTCCTTTATCGCTTTGGACACCGACGGGACAAGCTCCGGATAGGTGTCGTCTGTCGAGCAAATCACGGCGTATTTCGCGCCGCTCTCCTTAAAGGCTTTTGCCGCGTCTTCGGCTGTCGCAAACCCGTTGGGATAAACTACCTCGAATCCGCCCACTTCAAAGAATCCGCGAATAAAGTCCGCCCTTATCTTGTGCTGCACCAACGGACCCATTGTCGCGAGGAAGACCTTCGGGCCGTGCCCGTTTTTCTCCTTAAACTCGGCGCTCGCCTTGCGCAGCGCCTCGAAGTGCTCAACTGCCCTGCGGATCTCGAGAGGCTTGACGCTCAAGCCGTCGGCACACTTGCAAACCGCCGACTGAAGCTCGGAAATTCCCGCTCCCTTCTCCGCCGCACTTACAAGCTCGGCTATTGCTTCGGCTCCGGCAGCGCCCTTCAAATCCACTCCGACGTCCGCGCGCTCGGAAGATACCACTTTCGAGCGCTCCTCGAACAATTCCGCGCACTTGCATTCGCCCTTGTCGAGAAGTTTTTCGGACATATTCGCGTAGTTGTTGGTGCCGACGACCGAACTTCTGCGGGTGTCGTAAAGCTTCTTCTTTGCCGCCGCCGTCTTGGCGATGGCGTCCTGCACAAATCCGCTTTCGAGAGCTTTCAGCATTCCGCCCTCGCTTTCGATTTTCACGAAGAACTCCCACGCCTTCGCCGCGAGCTCGCGGGTCAGGTTTTCAACGTAGTAAGAACCACCTGCCGGATCTATGACATCGGTAAGAGCGCATTCCTCCTGGAGGATAATCTGCTGGTTCCGGGCTATCCTCGACGAGAACTCGTCAGGCTTGCGAATAATCTCGTCGAAAGCCCCGACCGTCATGGAATCGACGCCGCCTATGGCGCCTTCAAATGCCTCGGTGGCGGCGCGGAGAATGTTGACGTAAGGATCGTAGACTGTCTTGTTGTAAATGGAGGTCCGCGCGCCGAGGCGAATCTTTTTCGATTCCTCGCTGCCGCCGAATTCCCCGATTATTTTTGCAAAGAGCATCTTTGCCGCGCGCAGCTTGGCGATTTCCATAAAGAAATTCGAGCCGAGCGAAACGCGGAAGCGGATCATCGACGCCGCTGCGTCTATATCGAGCCCGCGCTCCATCATCGCCCTTATATAGGCAACCGCAGTGGCAAAAGCCGCCCCGAGCTCCTCCACAGCGCTCGCCCCGGCGGACGAGTACGCCATCGTATCAACGCCTATCGCCCCGAAATCGGGCATATTTTTTATGTTGTAAGAGCACAGGGCAAACATCTCGTTATAGGCGCAATCCAGAGAGCGCGAAAGCTTGCCGGTTTTTGCAAGAGTTCCCAGCGGATCGAAAAATATGCCGCCCTTGAGCTTCTTGCCCCTCTCAGCGGCGAATAAAATCGCCTCAATGCCGGCAGCCGCGCTTTCGACATACACATTTACAGGAACTGCCGACGTGTCGACGCCGGCAAGAGCCCTTTCAAAATCTTTCGCTGTAGATGCGGAAAGCCCGCCCGAAGCTACCTTTCCCTTCTCCGACTTGTCGGCATCAACCGCGTTCGCCGATGCGCAATCGAGAACTATTTCTACGGAATTTTGCCCCTTCGAGAGCGCGTCGATAAGGGACGCGTTGAATTTCTCCGGAAGGCCTTCGGCTATCTCCTGCGAGACTTTCCACGGAGAACCCTTGGCGCCCTCAGGCTTGGTTCCGCGAACATAGTCGTCAAAACCGGGAAGGGACACGTCAAAATTCATGTCCGCCTGGCAATATATGGGCTTGAGAGTTATTCCCTCAGGCGTGTTCGTATACATCTTCTTTTCGAAGGGGGCGCCTTTCAGCAGTTTTACTGCTTCGGCCTTCCACTCTTCGTAAGTAGGCACTTTGAATTCGGTGAACAATTTTTCGTTTTTCATCAGCTTATAAAAATGCAAATTTCAATTCCACCACGAACGCAAACTTAGTCAAGGCAATATCTTTCGCAAATCCAAGAATATCCCCGATTTTCCCAACTAAAAAATTAAGATTTTATATATGCCGACGATATTATAAAAAGTTAAAATCTCCCTTGGGAAGCGTTGATCGGCAATCCGGCAACGCTTCTCTTTATCTTTCGGCAAGAAGATTTAATGCGAACAAGGCTGCCAAAGCCCGGTTTTCATCTCTGGCAGCCGAAGGGTCGAGAGAAAGCCAAGCCGAACGGCTGCGTATATTATTGCCGATTCTAAACGCCGACGCGAAAAAAACTTTTCCAGCCAATTCGCTCGGCTTGGAATGCGGAACATTCGCGTCGAGAAAACCCGTAGTTGAAACCGCCGCATCTGCCCTGAAAAGTTTTAGGGCGCCCTCAGCCATCTCAAGCGCGCATTCCGGACTCTCTGCAAAGAAACTATCCAATGTATATTCCGACACTCCCAGGATATTCATCTTAGCTTCGTCGCAATAGGCCACCACCGACCCCAAGAAAACCGCGCTCGCCCCTTTCACCGACACGAGAGACGAAGCCACCAATCCGCCCGTGCAAGATTCCGCCGCGCATATTTTCTCCCCCAGCGCGGAATAAAGCGACAATATCCGCGCCGACGCCTTTTTAAGCTCTTCAAAGATTTTATCGTCAGCCATGGAAGCTCAGATTTTCACCGCGAAAAAAAATCGCTTCTCCACGTGTGAATGGCAAGTTTTTTATATTTGTTAAACGCCTATTCACAGGCGCAAAAAAATAGGCTTTTTCACATCTCGATGGAAATTTAATTTTCCCCATTTCCGCATTATTGTATCCACAATAGCAAGACAATCCTCCCAAAGCCCTCCGGAGTTGCCGAAAAGCCGGATTTTATTCTTGCGCGCAGGCAAGTCCAAAATAAGGTTGTCTGCATGTTGGCGAGATTGCATTCGGGAGCGCTTGTCGGAGTAAACGCTCTGCCGGTTGAAATAGAGGTAAACTCCGGCGAAAGGGGAGAACCGAAAGCGTTTATAGTTGGATTGCCGGACGCAGCTGTCAAAGAATCGCTCAATAGAGTTTCGTCGGCGCTTGCAAACAGCGGCTTTTCCATGCCGATGTCGAAGACAACCGTAAATCTCGCTCCCGGAGACCTGAAAAAAGAGGGACCAATTTACGACTTGCCGATATCGCTGGGGATCATCGCCTCGACGAGCGGCATATCCGAATCAAAGCTTCAGGAATACATAATTGCCGGCGAACTCAGCCTGTCCGGGCAACTGCGAAATATTTGCGGCGGGGTATCCCTTGCCCTTCTTGCCAAAAGTTCCGGCAAAAAAGGTGTCATTCTTCCGCCGGAGTCGGCTTCTGAAGCCGCGCTCGTCGACGGAATAGAAGTTCTGTCTGCGCGCAACCTTGGCGAAATTGCGGCTTTTATGCAGGGAAAAGGCGAATTGGAAAAGACACTGCGCAAAGACTCGCCATTTGCAAACGGAAGCTCTCTCGAATACGAAGCGGATTTTGCGGACGTAAAAGGGCAGTTTCAAACCCGACGGGCAGTAGAAGTGGCTGTCGCCGGCGGGCACAACCTCCTAATGGTCGGGCCTCCGGGATCCGGGAAAAGCATGATTGCAAAAAGAATCCCGTCGATAATGCCCGCCCCGTCTCCGGAGGAGTTTTTGGAAATACTTGGTATATATTCGGCCGCAGGGCTCTCGCAAAGGCTCGAAAACAAATGTTTTAAAAGGCCTTTCCGCTCCCCGCACCATTCCATCAGCCGCGTCGGGCTTTCAGGGGGAGGGCCGAATCCGAAGCCGGGCGAGATATCGCTCGCGCACAACGGCGTATTATTTCTCGATGAGCTTCCTGAATTCGGCGGCATACTCGACAACCTCAGACAGCCGATGGAGGACGGCAAACTTACAATTTCGCGCTCGGCGGGCAAAATAACCCTGCCCTGCCGCTTCATGCTGGTGGCGGCAATGAATCCTTGCAAATGCGGATACTACGGCGATTCCCGCCACAAATGCCGCTGCACTCCCCAACAGATAGCCGCCTACAGGAACCGCATATCGGGACCTTTGCTCGACAGAATCGATATTCATGTTGAAACTCCAGCAATTTCCATTTCGGAAATCGGCGGAGCATCTCTCGGTGAACCATCGGCGGCAATCCGCGCGCGCGTGGAAGCCGCAAGGCAAATCCAATACGAGAGGTTCAATCTGTCAAAAAAATCCGCCAAGACAAACTCGGCAATGTCGAGCGCGCAAATCCGCAAATACTGCCAGCTCTCCGCGGAACAAAATTCCCTTCTGTCCGCGGCGATGGAGGAACTCGGGCTTTCAGCGCGCGCGTGGGACAGAATCTTAAAAGTCTCGCGCACTATCGCCGATCTGGCGGGATCCGAAAATATAGAGGAATCCCATCTGCTTGAAGCAATAAACTACCGGTCGCTCGACAGGAGAATATGATTTTTACGCTCAAACAAATCCCGCCCCATCTGCGGATATTCATAGAATTTGAGCTCCCCGGTTGAGAGCGCTCCAATCATAGTTTGAACAGGGAAACTTTTCTGCCGAGCATACTCGAGCTCTTTTTAAGTTCCGCGGCGAGAAATTTGACTCTGCCCAATTCCGAAAGATTGTTTTTCAACCCACCCTCCAGCTTTAAGACCGACTCCGAAATTTCCCTCATGTCACGGACGCCCGCGTCTATGGCTCCGGACAGGGCGAGCATTGCCGGGGCAAAACGCCCCGCGCGAAGCTCGACGGATTTTGCAATATCCGAAAGCTCCTCCATAGAGAGATACCCGTCTCTGGCGGCGGAATTGTATGCCGCCATTTCTGAGACTCCGTCGGAAGCGGCATTGCAAACGGCGGATATTCTATCCGCCGCCTCCATGGCCGCGTCGGCTGAACTTTTCGACAAAGCCGCTATTTCCGATGCATCTCCGCCGAAAGCTTCCGGATCTCCCCCGGGCACAACTTCGCCTTCGCCCCCCGCATCGGAAAGCGCGTTTAGCGACAAAATACCCGTGCGGGAACTCAAAGCGGCAAGTTCTTTCAATGAAGACGACATTCTCTCTGCCCCTTCTGATATTATTGCCAATGCGCCTGCGGCGGAATCGGTGTCGGCAACTATGGATTTTGCGATTTTGTCGAGTGAAGCCAAGCGCCTCCGAGTTTCCGAAGCGGCTATCCCGACAGTACCGCTTTCGGCGCCTATTTCGCGAGCCGAAGCGGAAAGAAAATCGAGCCCTTTTTGCATGTCCGACGCGGCAGAAGATATTTCGGACAATGTTCGAATTCTATATTCCGCACCTCCCTCAAGCTCGGCGGCCGCGGAACTTATCTTCTCGGCGCGTTCCGCCAATTCCCTCGCCCCCCGGCCGACATGCCCGACAAAGGACGATACTTCCGCGGACATTTTCTTCATCGAAACCCCCAATTCGTAAATTTCGAGATTTACGACTCCCCCTGCCAGCACTCCCCTGTCGAGCTCGCAAAGCGACGCGGACAAGTTGAATTCCGCCGCGCAGTCGGCTGCTGAAGCGAGCTTTAGAATCATGTTTGCCCCTTTTCTCCCCGCCAAGACGGCGGCAAAACATGCGAATGCAAACATTGCCGCTCCGAGGGGGAGGAGCGTCATGGCAAACTTTTTAGTCTGTTTTTTTATATCACCGTAAAAATTAGAGAAATCTTCCGGGCGCGCCACGCTTCCCACAACCACGCCCAACTCCGGCAAATATGCCGAGCTGACGACAAGCTTCTCCCCGTTTATATCCGCCGAAAAAGTCCTCGCTCCGGACTCTCCCAAAGAGAAAGCTCTCAGCGAGACTTTAAGCAAAAGCTCCCTTTCTCCAGATTTTGCAACCGCGCCAGTTGAAGTCAAGATGTCCGATGCGCTACCGCCTCCGCCCATACCGGCCGCCCAAACGTAGCCCGTCTTTCCCGCCGCAAGTCCCGAAAAGTATTCGGAGATATCTGCAACAGACAAGTTTCTCCCATAACATGAAAGCGCTCCCACAACTTCTCCGGAAGCGTCAAATAGCGGTTCGAAGCACTCCGTGTACGGCTTCCCGGCGATTGATATGCCGCCGCTGTATGGCCTGCCGCCCAAAAGTGACTTTGAAATAGCTGCGTCTGTGTCTGAACCGTCGGAATCGATATATGAACCGGGCTCGCATCCGTTCCCCGCCCCGCGCAGGGTATCGAATATTTTTAGAAAGTCCCCCTCGGCTGAAGCGCGGATAAACACGGCAAATTCCAATCCGTATTCCGCCCGAATGCGCGCGACTGCAGGACCTATGCCGGTGTCCCCGAAAGTCTCGTCGCCCAAAGCCTCCCCGCCACTCCTATTGCCGGAAGCCGCCGCGGCGGAATTAAAAACGGGCGCTTGAAATTCGGCGCTTCCGAGTTTTAAAACCCCGACTTCGAACACTTTTTTTTCCATGCCGTCCACGCGCCTGACAGCCTCGAGCTTGCGGCGCTCGGGGGAAACGGAAACCGTTTTGAAAGCCGCCGCGGCGGAAAGCTCCTCGCGCCCCCCGCGAAACGCGTTTGCGCGCGCATTGACAGCCATTTCGCACGACTTTAAGGCGTTCTCGCATACCCCGCGCGATATTTTGGCGGCGAGAAAATCGAACTGCCCCTCCGAAACGCTTGATATCTCGCGGTTGGTTTTCCAGACGAGCAAAGCCATGACGGCTATGGGAAGCGCCGACACAACGACGGCAAAAAGCGCGAGCAGCCCGGTCAAAGAGAACTTCTTCATCCCGCCCCTCCCTTCGCCCGAAGCCCGGACACGTCAAAATGCGACGCTTCGGAAAGCAGCATTTCACCGGTTGAAACCAGATATTGCGTCTGCTCGGAAAAGAGCGATATTCCCCTGCGCGAGCGCGACGATTCGGCGGACATCTCGTCGAGCTTGCGCCCTACGAGTTTTGCCGAATCGGAAAGCTCCTCCACCGCCGAAGAAATTCCCTTAAACCCGACAGCCATTTTTTCTGCCAAGCCCATTGCGTCTGAAAGAACCGGAGCGGCGCCCACAATCGCATTCGACCCGCCCCTCATGCGAACCGCAATTTCGTCGACGCGCGCCAATCCGTCCTCCGCGGACTTTCTGAGGCGCCGCGCTACGCCCTCCGTCTCACGCGCAAGTTCGGTCGCCTCCGAAGCCAAATTCCTGACATGCTTCGACGTCACCGCAAAAGCTGCCCCGATATCCCCTGATTTCTCGGCTTCCAGCGAGGCGTTCATAGACAGGAGGTTCATTTTTACTCCCGTTTCGTTTATGCGCGCGACTATGCCAGATATATCGTCCACGCTCGCGCTTATCTTCTCGAGGCGCTCGCCGAAATTTTCAGACGCCGAAAATACGGCGTCGTAATTTTTCATAAGGCTTGAGAGTTTTTCCCCTCCGCCGGAACATAGGGAAACTATGGAATCGGCATTTTCGCCGGCTTCTGCGGCAGCTCTTGCGACAGCCTCCCCCGATGCGGAAACGAGGCGCCCGGCTCCCGACGCCCTCTCTATTGCCATCTCCTCTGAAGACGCCGCGGCGCCCATCTCAATGGCGGCATTTGAAAGCTTGGAAGCCCGGCGGGAAAGCCCGAGAGCCGTCCCCACCACCTCGCCAACCACATCGGAAAGCGCCAAAACCATTCTGCGCATGGATTCAGACAAAATCGCGAACTCAGCTATCGGAACTGCCGTCTCCAGCTTTTTAGACAGTTCCCCCGCCTCTCCCAGCCTTCCGGCAGCCTGCGCGATAGAAATGCGGGTGAGAAGTTTCAATGGGCGCGTCATCGCCGCCGACAGCACATACGCAAGCGAGAGACCGACTGCCGACGACAGCAACCCTATTAAAATTATCCGCAGCAAGAATGAGTTTGCGGATTCCTCCAAGAACGCCCCAGCTTCCGCAAATTCTGCTGGGTTGCAAACCGTTCCGATTATCCAGCCCCACGGCTCATAACGCGAGTAGCAAACTATTCTGTCTCCCCCGCCGAACGGAGCGGAAAATTTTTCAGATCGAATAGCGCCCGATTTCATTTCAGCATACGATGAAAGAGCCGACACCAAAAAGTTTCGGCGCGCCCCGACAGTGTCGTTGCTGACGACCATTCCGACAAGCGAGTCGTCCCTGGCAATTCTGATGCGCGGGATTGCCGGACAGGAATTGTCTATAACCCATGCGCTTCCGCTGCCGCCGACTTTCAATGTCTTGAGCCAGGATTCAAGGCGCCTGACTGTATCGCTTTTCTTTCCGAAGAACAGAGCCCCGACGAGCTCGCCCGCGCCGTTTTCAAGAGGGATATATGTTGCGGCCAACGAGTTGTCGCCGACATCGACTATCCCGGAAAAGTCCATTCCCCGCTCGAGATTTGATATTATTGAAGCTGCCCCGCGGGAGCGCCCCGCGCTCATCATCGTGCCGCACATTATTCCGACTTCGGGATTTTTTATCGTCGTTGCCACGCGCAAAAGGGCCCGCTCGGCGGGCAAAAAAGCGAGTATTCCGAACTCGCATGCAAACTCGCTTTTCAAGGACTCGAGCATGCGTTCAATCCGTTCGTTTTCGGGCTTTCCGAATCTGAAATCCGCCGTTTCCCCCCCAAATGACAGGAGCCTGACTCCCACTTTCTTCATTTCCGAATCCGGAGCGCCCTGCTCCCTGACGAGCCTGTCGGAAACGGCATTGGAGACGGTGACTTTCCCGAGCTTTCCAAGCCTATCGATAAAAGCCTTCTTCGCCTCCGCGCCGAAGAGGCCGTCGGTTTTTCTCACAACCTCGCAGGCGCGGACGATATCAGCCGTCGCCTGTTCCGCCACAATTCCCGCCGCAGAGGCAAAGCTGCCGGCGGCAGCCTTTTCGGCGTCTTCGCCGCCGATTGCTATAAAAAGCGACATTACCGCCACGGGTATTACCGTGACGACAGCAGCAAGCCCCAAGAGGCTTATTTTCATTGACGCTTTCAACGGAATTAAAACTTAAACACCCGCATGCCGCCTTTCCAGCTTATTTGTCCGCTAAAAAGAAATTTTAAGCTTCGGGCGCCTTTCGCCGAAAACCGAAAATCCGCCCCTATTTACAGGCCCGAAGCCATACGCCTCAACCAAACAAATTTTGAATAGATCCGAACGAAACTATTTTTTTTCCGATTCGGAAAATCTGTCTAAAGCCGCATCGGCATCTATGTTCCCCATCTTTGAAAGCCCGGATAGCGCCTTTAAAAAACTGGCGCGGTTTGACGGCTTTCCCGCTCCGGAAAGATATTTGTCAGCAAGCGCGCGGATAAACTCGCCAGCGAATATCCTCGTCCGCACATCTGAGTCGGGAGAAACCCCCTCCAGATAACGGATGCGAAACTCGTCGGCGCCGGGAATATGCAGCGCGGCGCGCTCCAACAGGTTCATAGAATATTCCTCGTTTCTAACCGCCGATATTTTCGCCAGCATTAGCAATAGGCCGACATCGTCTTTGCGATGGCGCAAGAGCCCCGTCAATACGGTCCTCGCCTTAAAGTAATTTTTATTTAATATCAGCGCGCGTGCGAAAAGCTCCGCCGATTTGTCAAAATACTCCCGCCCGCCGACGCCGTTGACGATGAACTTAATCATTTCCGATATTTCGGCGTTGCGGTCGTTTTCGAGGAAGAAGCTTCCCGCTTCGTAATAGGCTTCGGGACCGACTCCAACCCTGGGGTCGACAAATTTAAAATACATGCCTGCCGCCTCGTCCAAATTTCCGCGCCGCGCCGCGCCGCGCGCGAGCAGCAAAGTCCTGGATACGCCCTCGGGAAGCGAGGCTGCGAACTTGTCTGCTTCGCCCGCGCGCCCGCTCAATACGAGAGCGTTAAAAAGATAGCTTTCAAGCTCGACACCATTTACGCCCTTCTTGAGAGCCTCTTCCGCAGCGGCGGCAGCGGCGGCATAATTCTCGGACTCAAAAAGCGCCTTTACCCGCTTTGAGAGCGCTTCGGCGCTATCCGGAGCAATTTCCAATACGGCGAGCAGAAATTTATCCGCCGCATCGTAGCGCTCGTCTTTCAGGCTATTTTCAAAGCCCTTGAACCCCAGCGCCTTTAAATTGCCGGCATCGCCCTCTCCGCCGAATTTTAATATCTCACTGCACAATTCGGAATACCTTGCAGGATCCAAGCGCCTGACTGCATTTTCAAGAAGGAAAAAACGCATGCCCCTTATCTCCGAATCCAAAGCCGATGCGGCATCTTGCGCGCCGAGAGATTTTAAAGATTCAAAACATTTTTGGGCATTTTCGGTGTCGCCGTTTCTTACGAGAGCCGCTCCCAATTTTGATATGCCGTCAGCGGAAAGTTTTCCGGTTTTGAACTTCGGGAGATAGGCGCCAATTACGGAATCGTTAATATCTGGATTGAGAACCGTTTCGGGCTGATCTCTCTCATTTGACGGCGAACATGCGCAAAATAAAAATGCCGCCGCAAGAAGCGATAGGGATCTGGCAATAAAACCCGCCATAGGCTAACGCAGGCGGGACGGGAGCTCCGAAAAGCCGCATTCAAACTCCTCGCCGCTTTTGAGGTTTTTTACTTTTGCCGCATTGCGGCCAAGCTCGTCTTGGGCTATGATAACGGCAAATTTCGCCTTCAAGGCGTCAGCCTGCCTGAACTGCTTTGCAAAAGACCCACTCTTGAACGGATAATCGAGGCTGAACCCCGCCGAACGGAGAGCCGAAGCTATCTCCAGAGCCTTCGGGCGGACGTCTTCGGAACCTACCACCAAATATATGTCCGGAGAGGTATCCGCGCAAATTTTTTTACCGACGAGCTCAAGCAAATCCGACACCGTGACGTCGCCCATGCCGAAACCCACGGCGGGCATGTCCTGATAGCCCAGTTTGCCGACGAGAGCATCATAGCGCCCACCGCCCGCAAGCGCCCGACCCTTGCCCACCGATTGAAAAGCTTCGAATACAAATCCGGTATAATACGCCAGCCCGCGCACAATTCCCAAATCGGGCACGACAAAACCTCCGACGCCGAGCGCGTCGAGAGCCGATAAGAGCTCCCTCCAATCGGATACGCGGCGCTCGAGTTCGGCGCGGCAATCGGAATCGGCTTCCTTGAAAATATCAAGCATGCCGTCAATATCGCCAATGGACATGAAGCGCCTGATTTTATCCATCAGGACGGGCGCAAGCCCGCTGCCTCCATTCAAGGCTTCGGCAAGCATTTCTTCCATCGCTTCGGGAGGAACTTTTCCGAATTTGTCGACCGCCGAAAGGACCTGTATCGAACGTCCATCGGGGACCCCGCACGCGTTCAAAAACAGCGACCAGAGCTTTCTGTCGCCAAGGCGTATCCTGAATTCGTCCCTTCCCAACCCGAGCGCCCTAAGCGACTCGACCGCCAGAGCGATTATCTCCGCGTCTGCCCCGACCGACTCCTCTCCGAGTATGTCGGCATTGTACTGAAAAAACGCGCGCAAACGCCCTTTCTGCTGGCGTTCGTAGCGGTAATTTTCGCCTATGGCGAACCACTTTACCGGCCTGCGCATTCCGCCGGCGCGCGCGCCCACCATGCGGGCGAGCGACGGAGTCATCTCCGGGCGGAGGGAAACGGCCCTCCCGCCTTTGTCCACAAATTCAAACAGCTGGGATTTTATCTCCTCGCCGCTCTTTTCAGTGAACAATTCCGTCTGTTCCAAAACCGGCGGCGAAAATTCCTCAAAGCCGAAAGACCGCGCCGTCCGGCGCCACCGCGCAAACATGTCCTCGCGTGCGGCGTAGTCGTCAGGATAAAACTCCCTGAAACCTGGCAGAGTTTTAAACATATTCGGCCTTCTATTTCCCACGCGCCGAAAGGCGCGGAAAAACAATGAAAAAATCTATTTGCGCGCGCGCGAAGCCTTGCTCTCCTCGACTATCGAAAGATCGAGCTTCTTGAGCGCCGCTTTGAGCTCTTTGCCCGCCTTAAACTTTACGATGGCTCGCTTGGGTATGACGACGTCGTGGTCGGGCTTGGTGGGATTGCGGCCGACGCGCGGCTTGCGCACCTGAACCTCGAGTACGCCAAAATTGCGCAACTCAACATTCCTGCCCTTTGAAAGCGATGAAGAAAGAATGTCGAGCGTGCGCTGGACGATATCCTTCACGTCGTTCTGGAGAATTGCGCCGCGGCGGCATTCCTCTTTTTCCTGGTAAATTTGCTGTACTATTTCCCTCTTTGTGAGATTTTGCATGGCTTGTATGTTTGAATAGTTTAAACGTTCGTTTTCTAGACTTTATTTTGGACAGCCGAAAGCCGCACAAGTTCCGCCTACAAAAAACGAATGTTTTGACGAAAGAAACTTGTATTCATTCCGTAAAAGTCAATAAAATTTACCGACGTATTTAAAATGTTATGGATAAAAAAGACGACAGCGACAACGACAAAAAAAATTCCGAAAACCCGGAAAATACGCCCATCGAAAGCCTAAAAAAACAGCTTGAAAGCCTCTTCGGAGGCAGAGCCGTCAACTTTGAATTCGCCCCAAATTTCGATTCTCCCGAACCGGAGCGCAAAGACGAAAGACCCGAAGAGGATCCGGACGAAGCGTTGAAGCGAATACGCGAATTTTCTATGAAGCCGCGCGAAATACGCGACTATCTCAACCGTTTTGTCATAAAGCAGGAGGAAGCAAAAAAAGTGCTGTCTGTCGCCATATGCGACCATTACAACCACGTCCGGAGATGCATTGAAAATCCAGACTTGGCGGAAACCGAATACGGCAAGCAAAACATTCTCATATTGGGCCCGACCGGCGTCGGGAAAACCTACCTAATGCGAACCGCCGCTAAGCTCATAGGCGTGCCATTCGTCAAGGCCGACGCAACAAAATTCTCAGAAACCGGATACGTCGGGGCGGACGTAGAGGATCTCGTGCGCGACCTCGTGAAAACCGCAAACGGAAATGTTGACCTCGCCCAATACGGCATAATCTACATCGACGAAATTGACAAGATAGCCGGCAGCGGCGGCGGCAACTCGCGCGACGTATCCGGGCGCGGAGTGCAAATAAACCTTCTGAAGCTAATGGAAGAGTCCACCGTGAACGTTGTCAGCCCGCAAGACATGATGGGACAGATGCAAATGGCTATGAGCATGCGCGGTGGAAAAAAGCCCAAGCGCACAATCAGCACCAGGCACATTCTCTTCATAGTCAGCGGGGCATTCGACAGGCTGTCCGAAAGCGTCGCAAAGCGGCTAAATAAAAACAGCATTGGATTCGCCTCAAACGCCGCGGAAAACTTGGATTCGGACATTTCCGACAACCTGAAATTCGTGGAAACTTCCGACTTCATAAAATACGGATTTGAGGCCGAATTCATAGGGAGGCTGCCCGTGCGCGTCGCGTGCGAAGCGCTCAAGCCAGACGACCTGGCGGAAATTCTCGTCTCGTCGGAGGGGTCAATCCTCAAACAGTACCGCGAAGATTTTAGTGGATACGGCATAGATTTCTCCATAACCCCGGAAGCAATCAAGAAAATAGCGGAACTCGCCCACAGGGAAAAAACCGGCGCGCGCGGGCTGATGACAATATTCGAACGCACACTCAGAGATTTTAAGTTCGAGCTTCCCTCTTCGGGGATACGAAATTTCGAAGTCAATACCGATATAGTAGACAATCCCAAAAACTCCCTCAAAAAGCTGCTCCTTGAAAATGGCGACCTAATAAAATCGGCTATGTTCGACGACATAGGGCGCTTCGTCGAACAGTTCAAAGCCGAGACCGGATACCTCCTCGAACTCGACGATCCAGCAAAAGAAAAGCTTATGGAGCGCGCCCTCGAAAGCGACAGGAGCGTGTCGTCCGTCGCCTACGAAGTGTTCAAGGATTTCGAACACGGGCTTGCCATAGTCTCGCGCAACACCGGCGAAAACCGCTTTCTTATCGGTAAAGACGCCGTAGAGTCTCCGGACAAATTCCTCTCCGAACTCGTTGTAAAATCATTTAAAAAGGAGATTTCAAAATGACTGATCCCAAAAGGCGGGATCCCAAAGAAGTCGCACAAATGTTCTCGCGGGTGGCGCCAAAGTACGACCTCATCAACCGCGCTATGTGCTTCGGCCTCGACTTGCGATGGCGAAAAATTCTCGCCGACGAACTGCTCGAAAACGCGCCAAATACTAAAGAGGCAAAATTCCTCGACCTCGCCTGCGGCAGCGGAGACGTGTGCATTGCTATAGCCAAACGCGCCCCGAACGCAGAAATAGTAGGCGTGGACTTCTGCAAAGACATGCTTGCGCGGGCCCGTGAAAAAGCCGGCAGGCTAAATCCGGCAAAAGCCCCAATATTCATCGAATCAGACTGTTCCGCGCTGCCGTTTCAGGGGGAAACTTTCGACGGAGTTTCTGTCGCGTTTGGTTTCAGAAATTTCGAAGACAGGCAAAAATGCCTTAAGGAGGCGGCGCGCGTTTTGAAGCCCGGCGGGAAATTCGCCATGCTCGAAGTGGCGAAAGCAGAGGGCATTTTCTCCATGCCCCAGAGAATTTTTATGTCGAAAGCCGTGCCATTAGTCGCCCGGCTGCTCGGCGGAACCAAATGCGATTACCAATATTTGGCTGCCACAACCTTGGCATACCCGGCAAATGCGGAAATAAGGGAAATGTTCGGAGCGGCAGGATTTCGGGATTTCAAGAGAATATCTTTGGCGTTCGGCATGGTCGCTATAAGCTCGGGAGTGAAAAAATGAAATTCGGCAGAGGGAAAGACCGCCTGAAACCTGAAGATTGCGGGCTTGTCGATATGGACGAGTTCCCGTCGTGGATAATCTATGAGGACGAAAATTTTCTCGCGCTAAACAAGCCCGGCTGGCTGGTGTGCCACCCGTCGAAAAACGGACCGCTCTCAAGCCTGGCGGGAGCCGCGCGGGTATATTTGGGCACAAACTCTCTCCACCTGGTCAGCAGGTTGGACCGCGAGACGAGCGGAGTCGTCCTGATAGCGAAAAACGCCGCCGCCGCGAGCCGCGCACAGGGGGCTCTTGAATCAAAGAGGGAAATGGTGTCGAAAACCTACGCTGCCATATTGTGCGGGAAATTCGACGGAACAATTACAATATCGCAACCGCTCTCCGACGACAGAGCATCGCTCGTATCGTCGCGCGTGTGCTGCGCGATCAGAAAGCCGAGCGCGAAAAGCGCGGTGTCGGTTTTCCGCTCCCTGTCACATTCGGGGGACGGGGGCGAACCATACACGCTCGCGGAGGTCAAAATATTGACGGGCAGAAAACATCAAATCCGCGCCCATGCCCATTGGGCGGGCTATCCCGTCGCCGGAGACAAAATCTACGGCCCCGACGAAACCCTCTATCTCGATTTCGCAGAAAGCGGATTTACCGATGAAATGGGGAAAATCCTTCCGATTAGGCGCCACGCCCTGCACGCCTACAGGTACGATTTTTCAAGGGTTATCGAAGGGCTGTCGATAAGCGCCCCCCTGCAAAGCGACATGCTCGAATTTATGGATAAACATAAAATAATAAATTGCTTCCGCAATATTTAAAGTATATCACACCGCCTATGTTTAAACGGGAAAAAGAACTGATGCTTTTCGGCCTCGACACCGATCAATATTCATATAAAGGGGTCTGCCTTTTCCTTGCCATATATATCGGGGCGTCCGTCTTTGCTGCCATACTGACGCCTTTTGCCTACTGGATTGTCGAGTTTGTAAACGCGAACTGGCCGAGCGAAACTACGCGTTGGCTGCTCGGAAAGGACATCGACATCTATTACGACCGCCTGCGCTGGGCCCCTATCATCATAAGCCTGCCAATAATGATAAAAGAATGCGGCCTCGTATCTTTTAGGAAACTCGGGCTCCCCCTGAACGCGCGCGGCGCTAAAGTTTTTCTGCAATTTTTTCTTTCCGGCGTACTCATATCAGCTTTGCTTTATTCCCTTCAGTTCGCTTTCTGCAACGTATCTTTGAGGGAATCATTAAATAGTTCCCCATCGTCAATACTCGCGGCGGCTCTTTTCAGCTCTATCATACTCGCCCTGCTCGAGGAAACCGTGTTCCGCGGGCTGATATTCCGCTCTTTCTATACGGCTTTCGGAGCATTCTCCGGGCTTCTCTTCACATCGCTGTTTTTTGCCTATAAACACTTCAAAGTTCCGGACGCTGCATGGGATTATATCCCGAAAAACGTCGCGACCTGGGATACCGGCTGGCTCGTGGCGTGGTACGACACGATAGGCATATCGATTCAATTCAATCCCGTAACTTTCGCGAGCCTGACAATGTTCGGCGGAGTGTTGGCAATGTTGTATGTCAGAACGAAAACTCTTTGGTCGGCAGTAGGATTCCACGCCGGGCTGGTCTTCTCTATCATGACATACAGAAAATTCTTTCTAATAGGGAGCAGCCCGTATGAAAAATGGTTCGGCAACGCGGGAATGACAAACGGGTGCGCCGCCCTAATCCTGCTGTCGCTGATCTTCCTATTCCTGGTTTTCAAGCGGGAGCGAAATGCCGGAAATTAGACGCTTAGAGCTCCTCTCTCCGGCAAGAGATTCCGGCATAGCCAGAAGCGCCATACTGTGCGGGGCGGATTCCATTTATATCGGGCCTGCCCGGTTTGGCGCGCGGGCAGGCGCGGGAAATTCCGTAGACGACATTGCCGGCGTATGCGCATTCGCAAAAATATACGGGGCCAAGGTGTACGCAACAGTGAACACGCTTCTGACCGATTCCGAACTCCCGCTTGCCGAAAAGCTTTTGTGGGAACTTTATGAAGCGGGCGTTTCCGCTTTTATAATACAGGACTTGGGAATTTTGAAACTCCGCCTTCCGCCCCTGCCCATTCACGCAAGCACACAATGCCATGTGGACACTCCAGACAAGGCGCGGTTCCTCGAAGCGTGCGGATTCGACACAATAGTGCTCGCCCGCGAACTCACTATCGATGAGATTTACGCCATAAGGAAGGCAGTCTCATGCAGGCTCGAATGTTTTGTCCACGGAGCCTTATGCGCAAGCTTCAGCGGGCAATGCTACATGAGCCTCGCCCTGGGCGGCAGAAGCGGAAACCGCGGAGAGTGCGCGCAGCCATGCAGAATGAAATACGAACTCGTCGACGCGGACGGCGCGCAAGTCGCTCCTCCTGCGCATTACCTCAGCCTGAAAGACATGAACAGGATCGATTCGCTGGGCGAATTGATAGACGCAGGCGTGGACATCTTCAAGATAGAAGGCAGGCTGAAAGATTCCGCATATGTAAAAAATATCACCGCCGCGTATAGAAGCGCATTGGATATTCAAATCTCAAGCCGCCCCAATGTCTCGCGCGCCTCCTTTGGGAAGAGCTCGATCCCCTTCGTCCCAAATCCCGGCAAAACATTCAACCGCGGTTATTGCGAAAGCCGCCTTCACGACGTCCGCGAGAAATGCGGATCCTTTTCCTCTCCCAAATCGCGCGGAGAATATCTCGGAACCATCAGAAAAAAACTTCGCAACGGATTTCTATTCGACAACGCTTCGCAAATATTTTCCAACAATGACGGGCTTCTCTTTGAATCCGGCGGAGATGTATCGGGAAGTTCAGTGTCCCGAATCGACGGGGACAGGGTATTCGTGGGCAAGCCCGGAGAAGCGACAAATATCCCGGAAAACGCCCAAGTATGGCGCAATAAGGACGTAAAATTCGAAGCAGATGCAGCGCATGAGGCAAAGCGTTTCCGTCCGGTTGAAATCGACGTGTCGCAGAAATCCGATTCCGTATGGATTTTTTTAATGCGTTTAACGGACTCGGATCCCGAAATATCTGCACAGGCGGAGTTCAAATCCTCCCAAATCGCCGAAAACCGCCAGAGCGAAGAGAAAAAAATTTTTTCCTGCCTGTCCAAGCTCGGAGACACCGCGTTTTTCGCATCAAATTCTTCCCCGCATTTTTCCGCTCCAAAACTTCCCCACATTAAATTCTCAGAATGCAACGCCCTGCGCCGCAAGCTTTCGGATTCGATAATCGCTTCCATTTTAAAAGAGAATCGAATCAGCCAAAGGCGCCGCCTCCCCCACAAAATTTCTTTCACATCTCCCCCCTTCCATGCGGACGCGCGCGCGAACGTCCTCAACGAGCTCGCTCGAAACCTTTATGCGGACATGGGATTTGAAATATCATCTTCCGCCCCTGAAAAATCTCCCGCGTCCTTTCCCAAAGACATTCCGGCAGCCGCAAGCCGGCATTGCGTGCTGAGGGAAATCGGCATGTGCAAAGCACAATGCCAGGCGTCAAAAAAATTCCGCGAACCGCTCTATTTGAGGAATGGAGAAAAGAAGCTGCGCCTATCATTCGACTGCGCCAAATGCCAAATGAACATATTTGCCTGCCGATAAAATCATCTTCCGGACTCAAAGATAAAAAACATGCCGTGCGCAATCCCCACTTCCGCGCGTTTCAATATCGGGAACATAAGAACACGAAAAAATATCCCATAAAAAGTTGCCCATTTTGAAAAAAAATCTTTAGATTCTGAATTTTATCATGTTTATAGCGCTTTTGTTTGCTTCCATCGGGCTGGCCTACTTGATTCCGTGGGTCGGAGCCGACTATGAGCCATTCGGACTCGGGGACGTCGCCGCCTGGGGAGTAATGTTCATTTTCTTTTTTTACGGGCTCCGCCTGAGCCGCGAGAAGTTGAAAGCAGGTCTTGTCAATACGCGCCTGCATATGCTCGTGCACATTTCCACTTTCCTCCTTTTCCCCGTTTTACTGCTTGCCGTGATGAAGCTCTGCGGGGCGATGGACGGAGAGGGCGACGTGCACTATCTATGGATAGGGTCGTTTTTTCTGGCTACCCTGCCTTCGACTGTTTCAAGCTCAGTCGTAATGGTGTCTTTGGCCGGAGGGAACCTGCCGGCAGCCATATTTAACGCGAGCGTGTCGAGCCTGCTTGGAATATTTATAACGCCGCTGTGGATGAGCATATTTCTCGACAATATAGACGGCGCCCATGGGCTTGGAGATGTCGTGTTCAAACTGATTGTGCAGGTTTTAATTCCCGTATGCGCCGGCGCGGCATTGAATCCTAAGTACGGGGCTTTTGCCGAAAGGCATAAAAAGGCGCTGCGCAATTTTGACCAGACGATAATATTGCTTATAGTTTTCACTTCGTTTTGCGATTCTTTCGAAAAAAAGATGTTCTCTGGCTTCCCTCTGGTTGACATAGCAATTCTGTCGGCAAGCATGATAACTCTTTTCTTTGCAGTATATTTCATAATATACGCGCTTTGCCATCTGATGAAATTCAACCGCGAGGATACAATAACGGCGCTTTTTTGCGGTTCAAAAAAGTCCCTTGTCCACGGAACCGTGATGAGCAACGTTCTCTTCAATAATCCCGCCGTAATAGGCGTAATACTTTTGCCCACAATGCTTTATCACGCCTTTCAACTGCTTATAGTGTCCGTAATCGCAAAGGAGATGGGAAAGAACACAAAAAAACAAACTTAAATTATTTTGCTTGCGGAAAAATAAAAGAGTCTCAATATCGACCCTTTAAATATAAAAAAACAGAAAAAAATTATTGACGCCGAATGGACAAACCATAAGGTGTCGTGCTTTTCTTTAATTAGATGAATACGACAATAGCCAAGAAAGAGGAAAAGGCTCAGTGGCATGTGGTTGACGCAGCCGACCAAGTGCTGGGACGCCTCGCCGTGCAAATAGCCAACGTGCTCCGCGGCCGCAACAAGCCAATTTATACGCCCAACGTCGATTGCGGCGACCATGTAATCGTCGTCAACGCGGAAAAAGTGCGCGTGACGGGCAAAAAGGAAAACGAAAAGGAATATATGTTCTACTCCGGATTTGTCGGGGGCGAAAAATATGTGAAGCTTTCCGAATTTCGCGCGCGCAAGCCGGAGTATCTCATCGAGGCTGCAGTTCGCGGAATGTTGCCCAAGAACAAGCTCGCCAACGATATTTTCCGTAAACTTCACGTCTATGCGGGACCGGAACATCCCCATTCCGCGCAGCAACCCAAACCCCTTAAATTTCAATAGCCACCATGAGCGATAAGGAAATTTTCGTATCCGTCGGACGCCGTAAAACCTCCGTTGCGCGCGCGCGCGTTGCAAAGGGAAGCGGCAAAATCATCGTCAACGACAAGCCCATCGCCGAATATTGCTGCACGGACCAGCTCGTTTCCACAGCGCAACTGCCCTTGAGCATCACGGGCATGACAGGTTCCGTGGACGCCGACATCAAAGTTAGCGGAGGCGGCCAAGTCGGCCAGGCAGGCGCAATCAGCCACGCCCTTGCGCGCGCCCTCCAGAAAATGGACGAAAGCCTTAGAGCTCCCCTGAAAAAAGCCGGCCTCATTACGAGAGACCCGAGAGCCAAGGAGCGCAAAAAGTCCGGACAGCCCGGAGCTCGCAAGCGTTTCCAATTCTCGAAGCGTTAATCCTATATTTTCGAATATTTTTTATTCGCGAACGGATTTCCGCAGATTACAGGGATATTTACCAAATTTGTTAAAACCGCACATTATGTGCGGTTTTTATTGTTTTATATGGCTGCTGCCATAAATCCGCAGCATCTGCTCGCTCAAAAAAAAGAATGGGGCAAGATAAACGAGCTAAGCTGCTTTGCAAAAAACATGGCAGCTGAGGCCGGCACACAAATTCCCGGGCAGTGTACGGCACACTAAAGCTGAATTTTCATATTTTTATCCGAAAATCCACTATTTTCCGCCATTGTGGGCGAGCAATTCCCCAAAAGACTACTGGAAACCCTATAAAACCTTCGACTATTATTTCCTATCCCGCATTCCGAGCATATTCGATAGCTCTAAAAACCGGGCATTAAACCTTGCCGTGGCAACCTGCGAAAGGTCCCCTGGAAATGCGGGCTGAAATATCCCCTAACTTTTTATTCCCACTCGATTGTTGCCGGAGGTTTGGAAGAAATATCCAGGCAAACGCGATTTACGCCTTTTACTTCGTTTATAATGCGGTTGGAGATTTTTGCGAGCACTGCGTGTGGTATGTTTGCCCAATCGGCGGTCATTGCGTCCTGACTTTCCACAATGCGCAAAGCAATTACGTTGTCGTAAGTGCGCTCGTCCCCCATTACGCCGACAGTCTTGACCGGAAGGAAAACGGCAAAAGCCTGCCAAACATTGTAGTAAAGACCGCTCGAGCGCATTTCTTCCATTAGAACTGCGTCTGCCTCGCGAAGTATATCCAAGCGTTTCTTTGTAATGTCGCCCACAACTCTAACACCGAGGCCCGGTCCCGGGAACGGATGGCGCCACAAAACCTCCTTAGAAAGCCCGAGTTCTTTTCCAAGAGCGCGGACTTCGTCTTTAAAAAGTTCGCGCAAAGGCTCGAGCAGCTTCAGCTTCATTTTTTTCGGAAGCCCGCCGACATTGTGGTGGCTCTTTATGAGCGAAGCCGGGTTTCCCTTGATTGGAACGCTCTCTATGACGTCCGGATAGAGGGTTCCCTGCGCGAGGAAATCGACTTGCCCGATGGATTTTACAGCTTTGTCGAACACCTCTATGAATGTTTTACCGATAATCTTGCGCTTGCGTTCCGGATTAGTCACGCCGCTGAGCTTAGAAAGGAAAAGTTTTTCTGCGCGCACGGTTTTCATGCGCATTTTAAAATTGTTCTTAAATAGATTCTCGACATGTACTCTTTCGTCTTTTCTAAGCAGACCGTTATCGACGAAAACGCAAGTTAGCTGGTCTCCGACAGCCTTATGAATAAGCGCAGCCGCCACGGAGGAATCGACTCCGCCACTGAGCCCGAGTATGACTTTTTTATCGCCTACTTTGGCGCGTATTTCCTCGACTGCGCGGTCTATGTAATTGGCCATCGTCCAGTCCCCCGTGCAACCGCAAATATTCCTGAGAAAATTCCTGATTATATCCATTCCGCGCGGGGTGTGGACAACCTCCGGATGGAACTGCATTCCATAAAAATTTCTCTTTGTATCCTCAACTACCGCGAAATCGGAGTTTTCGGTAGTTCCCACCGCTTTAAAGCCATCGGGAAGCTTTTCGATTTTATCGCCGTGAGAATTCCAGACCTGCTGTGGCGAATCGAGTCCGGCGAGAAGCCTCGAGGAGTTTTTTGAGAAAGACAGCTTTCCCAATCCGTATTCGCGCCTGGCAGATGAAACAACTTTCCCCCCGAGCATTTTTCCCATCAGCTGAAGTCCGTAGCATATGCCGAGCACGGGGACGCCCAAAGTGAAGATTTTAGGATCAGGTCGCGGCGAACCCTTCGACAAGACGCTTGCCGGCCCCCCCGATAGTATTATTCCGCAGACTCCCATTTTTTTCAGCGACGACGCGCTCGTGTCGAACGGTAGGATTTCCGAATATACGCTGCATTCGCGAATGCGCCTGGCTATTACCTGGGTATACTGCGATCCGAAATCCAATACTACTATTTTCTGATGGTTCATGATTTATATTAATTTTCGCGTTCTATTAGAATCTTAGTCTGGGGTTTTTATATCCGCACTTCGGGCAAACTCCGGTCTCCGAACCCTGAGGGGCCGCGTAAACGGAATCGCATCTGAGGCAATGAAATGTCGAAGTCCGCGCGAGCTTTTCATATGCACGCCTCTGCCTGCGCGACAATATCCACGCCGCCAAACCGCAAAGCGCGAGAGCGCACATCAGCACAAGTGCAAAAAACTCCGACAGATCCATAAATTACAGCTTATTAAAAAAAAAGAGCAGACGCGTCCGTAGCAGGCGGACGCGTCCGTTGATATTCTCAAAGAGCAAAGCGGCCGATTATTTATCGTCCGCGGCTGCCTGCTTCTTGGCAGAAGCTTTTGAAGTGGCCTTCTTTGCGGCAGTCTTCTTGGCGGGCGCCTTTTTAGCGGGCTTCTTTTCCGCAGTTTCGGCGCCTTCGGCCTTGCCGGAATCGCTTTCCGAAGCGGGAGCGGCTGCGCCTGCATCTGCAGGGGCGGGCGAAGAAGCCGCGCCGTCCGAATTTGGCTTGGATTCCGAAGCGGGCTTTTTAGCAGCTTTTTTGGCGGGCTTGGCGGATTTTTTAAATCCTTCATCGTCCGCCTCGATAAGTTCGACTATCGCCATGTCTGCGGCGTCCCCGACTCGCTTTACGAGCTTGTAAATCCTTATATATCCGCCGGGGCGGTTGACGAACTTTGAAACCTTTTCCGAGAAGAGGAGATGCACTGCCGTGACATCGCGAACTTTTGCGATGGCGAGGCGGCGCAAATGAAGCTTCTTGGCGGCATCGTCTGTAGCCGCGGCGTGTTTAGCCATGGTTATGAGCTTTTCCGCGAATGGGCGGAGAGCCTTGGCGTACCCGAGCGTTGTCTGAATTCTATCGTGGCGAAAAAGAGCGGATGAGAGCGACGCCATAATCGCCGCGCGGTGTTCCTTCTTGACGCCCAACTGGTGTCTATGTTTTCCGTGACGCATTTTGAATTATTCCAAATTAAATAGTTATTGAATCTATCAGGCGCTCGTCTATCTTCATGCCGAGCGAAAGCCCGAGCTGTTCGAGTTTGCCCTTTATCTCGTTGAGCGATTTCTTGCCGAAATTGCGATATTTGAGCATTTCCTGCTCCGATTTCATCGCGAGCTCGCCGACTGTGGTGATGTTGGCGTTGTTGAGGCAGTTCGCAGCGCGGACGCTCAACTCGATTTCGTTGACGCTCATGTTGAGAAGCTTCCTGAGCCTGTTTTGCTCCTCGCTCACTTCCTTGCCGACCGTCTCGAACTCTATCTGCTCCTGGTTTACGGAGTCGAAAACATCAATGTGGTGCTTGAGTATGACGGCCGCGTCCTTGAGGGCCTCATCGGGAGTTATGCGCCCGTCGGTCCAAATCTCGAGGGTTAACTTGTCAAAGTCGGTCATCTGGCCGACGCGGGTGGCGTCAACAGAATACTTAACCAACTCTATGGGGCTGAAGAGCGAATCGACGGGAATTACGCCTATCGGCTGATCTTCGTATTTATTCTCGTCGGCAGGGCGCCAGCCGCGCCCGTTGGAAATCTCGACTTCCGCCATAAACCTGCGCTTTGTATCGAGCGTGCAAATCACCTGTTCGGGATTCACGATTGTAATGTCGGAATCGAGCTGTATGTCGGCGGCCGTCACCGTGCCCTCCTTCTCGACGTCTATCATTAAGCGCTTGTTCTCGCGAGAGGCGCTCTTGATTTTTATCTTCTTAAGATTTAAGACGATGTCGGTGACGTCTTCGACTATGCCGTCGACGCTTTGAAATTCGTGGTCCACGCCGTCTATCCTGATAGAGCTGATAGCCGCACCCTCGATCGAGCTGAGAAGAACGCGGCGGAGCGAATTGCCTATCGTATATCCGAAACCTGTTTCAAAGGGTTCGGCGACATACTTGGCGTAAGTAGCCGTCGCGCTGGCCTCGTCTTTCACGAGGCGCTTGGGGAGTTCGAACTTTCCGAGACGTTTTGCCATAGTATTCTCCGTTTCTAGATGTTCTTGGTTTAGCGGGAATAGAATTCGACGATCAGCTGTTCGTTTATCGTCTTATCCATTTCGTCGCGGATTGGAAGACGGCTGATAGTTCCGCGAAAAGCGTCGTCTACGCGTTCTATCCACGCCGGAGGCGTGCGCAGCTGGGACTCGTCGAGAGACCTCTGGGCGAGCTGGCGCGAGGACGTGCGGTCGCGAACTTCGACCACGTCTCCGGGCTTGCACTCGAAACTTGGTATGTCGACTTTCTTGCCGTTTACCTGTATGTGGCCGTGGGTGACAAACTGGCGCGCCGCCTTGCGGGTTCTCGCGAATCCGAGAAGATATACCACATTGTCGAGGCGGGTCTCGAGCATCTGCATAAAGATTTCGCCGGTCACGCCGCGCCTTTTCTTGGCGCGCTGGAATGTCAGGCGGAATTGTTTTTCGGCGAGGCCGTACATGAAGCGGAGCTTCTGTTTTTCGTTCAAGCCCAAGGAATACTCCGTCACGCGGCGGCGGAGATGCGGGCCGTGCTGGCCGGGAATATAGGGCTTCTTCTGCATGGCTTTGCTCTCCGGGAAAAGCGGCATGCCGAAGCGGCGGTTAATTCTGGTTGTCGGACCTGTATAGCGGGACATTGTAAAATTCTCCGGTTAAAACTTCTTATACGCGGCGGCGCTTGGGAGCGCGGCAGCCGTTATGGGGAACGGGCGTGACGTCGGATATCGACGTGACGACGAATCCGAGAGCCTGGAGGGAGCGTATAGCCGAATCGCGCCCCATGCCTGGACCTTTTACGTTCACCGACACTTCTTTCATGCCGTGGCTCATTGCTACCTTGCCGGCGTCCTGGGTTACCACCTGCGCCGCATAGGCAGTGCTCTTGCGCGAACCCCTGAAATTCATCTTGCCGGCGCTCGACCAGCTGATGACATTGCCTTGCGGATCCGTAAACGAAACCTTTGTGTTGTTGAACGTGGCGTTGATATGGCACACGCCCGTATGAACGTTCTTGCTGCCCTTCGCCCTGCGAACCTTTATTTCGCCGATATTGTCGGAAAGCAAATCGCTCGCCGACGGGGAGGAGGGTTTAGGCGCCTCGGCTGCCTGTTGCACTTCGGGGGCGGAAGCTGTCTTTTCGACTTCGGCCGCACCGTCCTGTTTCTTTTGTTCTTCGCTCATATTTTAAAAAACTACTTGTCCTTCTTGCTTACAACGCCGACGGTTTTGCGGACGCCCTTGCGCGTGCGGGCATTCGTGCTCGTGCGCTGGCCGCGCACGGGAAGCCCCTTCATGTGGCGAATCCCGCGATAGCTTTTTATTGCGGTAAGGCGCTTGATGTTGCCTATCACCTCGCGGCGCAAATCCCCTTCGAGCCTGTACTGGTGCGACGCAACCGAGTTCATGATTTTGTTTATCATTTCCTCGTCGAGTTCCGATGCGCGCATTTCCGCGGGTATCTTGCATTCCGCGCAGATGATCTTGGCGCGCGTCGGCCCTATACCGTAGATGTATTGAAGCGCATATTCTACGCGCTTGTTATTAGGTATGTCTACTCCGAGTAATCGTGGCATATTTTTTCCGTTGTTAAAAAAGATTATTTATAATGACTGTTTTTTTCTTTTTGGAAAGTTTTTTTTAATGAATTTTACCGGCCGAATAAATCCCAAGCTCCTCGTCGGAAAGCGGAAGCGTCAGAATTTCAGGACCGTCTTTTGTAACGAGCACCGTGTGTTCTATATGGCAGCTCGGCAACCCGTCGGCTGTGCGAACTGTCCAACCATCGGGTTCGACAACAATCTCACTGCTCCCGAGCGTTATCATCGGTTCTATCGCAAGGGTCATTCCGGCGCGGAGCTTAGCTCCTGTGCCCGCAATCCCGTAATTGGGAATCTGCGGATCCTCGTGCATTTCACGCCCGACACCATGCCCGGTGAACTCCTCGACTATCCCGTAGCCGCCGGCTTCCACCACGCTTTGAACGGCCGCCGATATGTCTCCGACCCTGCCGCCTTCCACCGCCGCGGCTATGCCCGCGTGAAGGGCTTTGTCGGTGCAATCAACCAACGCTTTAACTTCGGGTGCGCAATCGCCTATTATCACAGTGCGGGTATTGTCCCCGACAAAACCGTTCCAAACGACGCTTACGTCCATGCTGACGATATCTCCCTTCTTGAGAATCCTGTCAGCTCTGCCTATCCCGTGAATGACTTCGTCGTTTACGGACACGCAAACATATCCAGGGTACCTCAATTTACCGCACCTGTAATGGTAGCAAGCGCTGCGGCAGGAGAGTTCCTCCATGTATTTCTTGGCCGCCAGATCTATATCCAGGGTCGACACCCCTTCCCGCGCAAAGCGGCAAAGCCTGTCGAGCACTGTGGCGGCAATCGCGCACGCGCCCCGCATTATTTTTAAGTCCCTGTCTGATTTTATAGGTATCATAAAAGGAGCGCTTCAGTATTTGTTGCCTTTATTTTAAAGAACGAAATGCAACTGGCGTCGCAATCCCGCTTTGCGGAACTTTTTTAGAAAAGCTCCGCAACCGCCTCGGCGGCTGCGAGACTACGCCCATTTGCGTAAGACCCAAGCTGCAAGTCCGATTGCAAAAATCAGCAAAAGCGGCGTCCACAGGGCCCAAAGGTTTTTGATTTCGCGCGTGTCGAGCATCTGACGCGTTTGGCCGACGCTCCTTCCGCGTATGCGCCCCTTCTTCAGGAACCCGTCGTAGTGGCGCTGCAAAAGATATGTTTCTATCTGACGCATCGTATCTAGAGATACGCCCACCGCAATGAGGGCTCCCGTGCCGCCAAAGAAATTGGCGATTTTCAAAGGAATGCCCCACGATGTCATCAGAATATTGGGGATCACTGCTATAACCACCAAAAAGATTGCTCCGGCAAAGGTCAACCTCGTCATTACATAGTCGAGAAACTTAGCGGTTGGCTCCCCGGGACGAACTCCTGGAATATAGCCTCCATTGCGCTTTAGCTCGTCGGAAATTTGAAGGGGCTTGAACATTATCGAAACCCAAAAATAGCTGAAGGCGAATACGAGCGCACCGTAGATTACGCTGTACCACGATATGCTAAACTGACCTAAAATTTGCTGGGGGAAAAGCAGCAGCGCGCTCGCGAATATGATCGGCATAACTCCGGCGTAATTGACCTTCAACGGCAAATACGAAGTCTGCCCGCCGAGAACCCTGCGCCCGACAACCCTCTTTGCGTACTGGACGGGAATTTTGCGGACGGCTTGGAGAACCATAATGATGGAGGCTGTGACAACCACCAAAAACACCAGCATCATTATCGCCTGGGGCGCGCCTATTGCAGCTTCAGCTCCGGCGGCGCGGTTAAAGATAAGCTCGTAAGCCTGCGAACAGGCCCCTGGCAGAGTGTCTATAATGCCGACGGTTATTATTATCGAGACGCCGTTGCCTATTCCGCGCTGGGTTATCTGCTCGCCTAGCCAAGTCAGTATCATGCAGCCTGTCGTCATCAGAACGACGCTCACTATGAAAAACACCGCGAGGTTTCCGGCTATTATTATCGAGCCGAACTCCTCCTTGTTAAAGCCCATGAATATTGTCTCCGGACTGTACACGAGCGCATAAGTTATCATAACCGCCTGAATCACGGATATGACTATTGTAAGATAGCGCGTATACTGGGCTATC
>CASFWX010000073.1 GCA_949298545.1 uncultured Verrucomicrobiota bacterium
CTTAAAGTGGCGGGATGGACGAGACTCGAACTCGCGACCTCCTGCGTGACAGGCAGGCGTTCTAACCAACTGAACTACCACCCCAATGGTAATTATTACTATAATAAGTGCCTATAAGATATCCCCCACTTGTCAATTCATTTTTTTATTGTACCTGGTTTTTCCGCTAAAACGCGCCCCTTAAATTGTCAGTTGCCCGTCTACTTCCGCCTTCCACGAAGATTGCGGATATCCTAAAACGGCTCCGCGGCAACAGCCCAAAGAACCGCATTCCCGCATTAAAAATTCCATATGCCCAAATTCTATAAAATTCCGAATTTTTACTTTTATATCGACAAACCGCTCTTCTGAAGTTTTCCTGTAGCCTATTATGTCAGACGACACACCAGTGCGGCCCAAATGGTACCATTTTATTGCGATGCTGCCGATATTTGTGCTCCTGAGACTCTGGCAGGCCTCTATAAGATTCGCAGCAGATCCGCATTCCCTCGAAATCATGCGTTCTCCCCAAAGAATGATAGGGCTGGCATGGCACGATTCCATTTTTTTTCTCCCCATGTCGAAATGGGCGTACCGCAAGAAATTTCCCATGTCGGGACTCGTCAGCGCAAGCCGCGACGGCTCTTATTTGTGCGCATACTTTAAATTTTGCGGGATAAGAGTCGTGCGCGGATCGAGCCGGAAAAGGGCGTCCGCTTCAATCGTGGGACTTATAGACGCTCTCAAACACGGCTCCGACATCTTTATTACGCCCGACGGCCCAATAGGACCCAAACATGTGGCGAAGCCGGGTTTTTTAGGAATAGCCGAGGAGGCGTCGGTCCGCATACTGCTCTTGCACTTTTCACCGCGCTCGTTTCGGAGGCTGTCAACTTGGGATTCCTTCATGCTTCCAATGCCGTTTTCGAGAGTCGAAGTTCGCGCATTCGAGTTTAAAGACGCCGATTCGCTCATATCCGCTGCCGAAGCTGCCGGCGTTTCCCCGCAAGAATACGCCGGGCGATTTATGTCAAAAGGCTCTTTTGACTAAACCGCAGTCGCCCGCAAATCTTTGCCGTTTTTTTTCTTTTATTTTAAACCGGCAAATATACTCTGAATTTCCGTCGGCAAAAGAAACTTTTTGCGCAATGAAACTAACATCGGAGGGAATTAATGAAATTAAAATGCGCTTATTCAATTAAAATCTCGGCTCTGCTGATATGCATGTTCAGCCTTTCTGTGGCATCGCGTGCCGAAGCAAAGAGAGAGGCTGGCAGCATATCCGGCGTCTCCTTCGAGAAAGTATCTTTGAAAGACGCCTTTTGGCTGCCCTGGCAAAAGAAACAGGCCGATGTCACAATACCCGCAGCCCTCAATAATACGCAAAACGCCGTAGACAATCTTAAAATCGCGGGACAAATGACGAGGGGGGAAGCTTGCCCGCCCCCAAAAAATCTCGTGCGGTTTATATCTTCGGACCTCTATAAAACGATGGAGAGCGCGGCATATTCGCTCATGGTCACCCCGAACCCGAAGCTTGAAAAGCGCCTCGACGATATTATAGACATAATAGCCTCAGCCCAGCAAAAAGACGGGTATCTCTTCGTCCCGCATATTTGCAAACTGAAAATAGGCGGAATAGGCGACAGGCCATATTCAAACGTCGCAATATCGCACGAACTCTACAATGTCGGGCATATGTACGAGGGGGCTGTCGCCTATTACAGGGCTACAGGCAAAGACAAGTGGCTGAAAGTTTCCGAAAAGAACGCCCGCCATATTGACAAGGTATTTTTCGAAGGGGACCCCAACTATAACGGGGGAAAACCCGTATTGGAAGCTCCTGGGCATGAAGAAATTGAACTGGCACTCTGCAAGCTCTCCGTCGCAACCGGAGACCCATTCTATCTCGATTTGGCAAAGAAATTTCTCGATTTGCGCGGCAACAATGAGTTTGCAACGAAGAACGGCAGGCCTCCAAAAGGTTCGCCGGAATACCTGACATTGACCTACTCGCAACAGCACGAACCTGCCGCAGATCAGCGTGAACCCGCGGGGCATTCCGTGCGCGCACTCTATCTCTATACCGGCATGGCTTCCGCAGATGCACTCTCGGGCAAAAATTCGTACAACCAGGCCCTCGAGGCAATATGGAACAATTTGGTGTCCACGCGAATGCACATCACCGGGGGGCTCGGCGCAATACAGGCCATAGAGGGTTTTGGAAGAGAATATTACCTTCCGAATAAAACTACCTACAATGAAACCTGCGCGGCGGTCGCAAACGTGTTTTTCAACCACGAGATGTTCCTCAAGACGCGGGATTCTAAATATCTCGATATCCTGGAGCTCTCCCTCTTCAACGGCGCGCTCTCCGGCATAGGGCTCGGCGGCGATACTTTCTTCTACGAAAATCCCCTTGAGGCAGACGGCGTATCCTATTTCAACCAGGGATCTAAGGAGAGGGTCAAGTGGATGAGCTGCGCATGCTGCCCTCCAAACATATCGCGCCTTTTAATGCAGGTTTCCGGATTCTTCTACTCACACGACAGCTCAAAAAATGTCTGGGTAGGACTCTATGCCTCGAACGAAGCCAATTTTGAATTCGCCAGAGAAAACCTCAAAATCTCCCAGACGTCTGATTACCCATTCGACGGCAAAGTAAAACTGCGCCTATTCCCCACCCACAGCAAAAAATTCGCCCTCCGCCTGCGCATTCCCGCATGGGCGGAATCCGGCCAGTTCGTTCCAGGCGGGCTCTATAAATTCGCCTTTGAAAACCGCTTAAAACCGGTTTTGAAAATAAACGGCGAGAAAGCCGATTATGAAGTTGAAAAGGGGTTTGCCGTCCTCGACAGGACTTGGTCAAACGGAGACTTGGTGGAGCTTGAGCTCCCGATGCCGGCAAGAATCGTAAAATGCGACGAGCGCGTAGAGGCGAATCGGGGAAGGATAGCCGTCACCAGGGGCCCAATAGTATATTGCGCAGAGGAGGCGGATAACGGGCCAGCACAGAAAATAATCGTCCGCGAGTCCGCCGCAGTCGAAAAGGCGGCAAAAGCCGACGCTTTTACCGGCGGCCCGCTCAAAGGCATAAGCTTCATAAAAATCCCCTGCAAAAAGCTCGGCGAATCCGGGGCGAGCGAAGCCCTCCTCATTCCCTATTTTGCATGGAACAACCGCGGCGGGGCGTCAATGTCGGTATGGCTGCCTGTTTCCGAAGAAGTCGCACAAAGCTCATCTCTCGGAGGCGACAATCCCGCCAATAAGCTGATAGAAAAAATAACCCCTTCGGACGGAAGCCAGATGGCCGACGCGCTCTTCGACGGAATGGTCCCAAAATCTTCAAGCGAAATAGACGTTCCCGCCTGGAGAATCGGCAAATACGACAAGGACGGCTTCGCACACTTGGACATCAAATTCCGCAAGCCTGTAATTCTCGAATCGGTTGCCGCCTACTTCAACACGCGCCCCAACATAGATATGCCAAAAACATGGAAAGTCCAATATTCGCTCGAAAATTCCCCCTTTAAGGACATGGAACTCTATATGACCGATTCCTACACCGTCGACAAGGACAAGTTCAACCGCGTGCACCCATCCTCCCCGCTCAAATGCGATGCGCTCAGAGTATCGTTCGCCAAGGGGAAAACGTGGATCTTAGTCAGCGAGCTCGCCCTATCCGTTCAAGAGGAATAAATCTATCCTAATGGCCTTGGGCCGCGGTTCCTCCAAAGCGGCTCAAGCCGGCCGCTTCGGGGAAACCGCACCGGATCCCTCCCCTTTTTCACATTCGATGCCATAGCGAAGGGAGAGCCCGTATCCCTAATTTAAAAATCCCCCCGCTAAATGAAATCGAGCCGGCCAGCTTAAGGCTACATTCTGACTTTCTCCTTCATAACTTCGGCTATGCTTTGGAAATTCTCCGCCCTCAAGCGCTCGGAGGGGCCAACCACCCAAATCGCAGCCGCAGGAAAATTATCGCTGTCGAATACAGGCACACCGACACAATTCATGCCGCGGACGTATTCTTCAATGTCCACGGCGTATCCGCAGCGCCTGACTTTTTGAAGCTCGCGGATAAAATCGGCCCTGTTGGAAATAGTCGCGCTGCTGTAAGCAGTGAAGCTTATCCTGTCCAGATATTTGTAAAGTTTGTCCTCCGGGAGAAAAGCCAAAACTGCCTTGGGCCCTGCCCCCGTATGCATGGGGCACTTCATGCCTATGCTTCCCGCATAGTTGAAGCCGTGTTTGCCGATTTCCTGGTGGAGCATGACAAAACTATCGTCAAGCAAAACGCCCAACATTGTAGTTTCCTTTATTTCGTCTCGTATTTTGCGCATGATATCGGCGACGCTCCTGACCAAATTTCCGGAATCGGCGGAGCTGAAAGCCAATTCAAAAAAAGCTTTGGAAAGCGTATATTTATTGTCTTCCAAATTTTTATCCACAAGGCGATAGTCTTGAAGTGTTGCGAGTATTCTAAAAACCGACGTCTGGGTGAAAGAGCAAGTCTTCATAATTTCAAGTTGCGTCAAGCCTCCAGAAGACTTCGACAGGGCGTGAAACACTTTAATTGCCTTTACGAGGTTTGGTATGTGATATCTCTTGTATTGAAATTTGTCGTCCTTATTTGCTTTCATTTCGCCTCCAAAAATAAAGAATACGTTTTCTGTAGCGCATTAAAAACAAAAATTCTTCTATTTTCCAGATTTTCATTCTGAAAACAAACATGGGAATTCCCCCAAAAAAATCTCGAATTATGTTGCAAAGAAAGATGGATTTTATTGCTATGATTATGTGTAATTTTTTTTAGCGTCGCGCTTTTCGACGCAAAAGATTGTTATGCGCGATAATTCTATACTGCCCGAAAAGCCGCCCCGATGCCCGGCGCACGGACAACAAAATCCCGTCGAAAGGAATCGGCAACAACAACTGCATAAGGAAATCAAACGCGGCGACAGCCGCTAAACAAATATGTCAGACGAACGCAAAATAAAAGCTTCGGGTTTGCCTCGCATGGACGTTCCGGAAAGCGGCCCAACAGGCATTTCAAACGACGGAGACGAAATTTTTTACGGGATATCGCTGAAGGCCGCCATGGACGAGGCCAGCCGCTGCCTCCATTGCCCCAAGCCCCGCTGCCGAACGGGTTGCCCCAACAACATAAATATTCCCGATTTTGTAATCGAAATTGCCAAAGGCGACGTTCTCTCCGCCGCGAAAAAGCTCAAGGAGCAATCGACGATGTCGGCTATTTGCGGGCGCGTATGCCCACAAGAAAAACAGTGCGAGGGAAGCTGCGTGTTGGGTTTGCGCGGCAAGCCTGTGGCGATAGGGGCGCTCGAACGCTTCGCCGTGGACTACATGCGCGTAAAGGGACTCGAAGAGCTCCCTGTGCCGGCCGCCCCCACTGGCAAGCGTGTGGCTGTTGTGGGAGCAGGCCCTGCGGGCGTAACGGCTGCGGAGAAAATTGCGCTGCTTGGGCATTCCGTGGAAATTTTTGAAGCCCGTGAACTACCCGGGGGTGTGACAATGTACGGAATACCCGAATTCAGGCTGCCGCGGGAAATAGTTTTCAATCAAATAGAGCGCCTCGAAAAATTCGGGGTTAAAATTCATTACGGCTCTACAATAGGACAATCCCCCAATACCCTCGACGATCTCCGAAACCGCTTTGACGCCGTATTCGTATCCACGGGAGCGTGGATCCCGATCGCAATGGGAATAGAGGGGGAAAATTCTGAGGGCGTCTATACCGCAAACGAATTTTTGGCGCGGTTCAACCTCTCGAGGTCCGAGCGCTATCGCGGCAAGATATTTCCCATATCGGCAAAACATATCGTCACGGTCGGGGGCGGGAACGTCGCCATGGACACCTCGCGCACGGCGATACGCTGCGGGGCGAAATCGACCCTCGTCTACCGCCGCGGCATAACGGAAATACCCGCCCGCAAGGACGAGATAAACTTCGCCATGAAAGAGGGCGTGGACTTCCAAATGCAAACCATGCAAAAGCGCGTCTTAGTGGACGGGAGCGGAAAAGTGAGAGCGCTTGAATGCGTGCGAATGGCTCTCGGAGACCCAGACGAAACGGGCAGGCGCACGCCCGTTGTAATTCCAGGTTCGGAGTTTGAAATACCGTGCGACGCGGTTGTCGTTTCCATAGGGAACAAGCCTTGCAATAAGATATCATCATCATGTTTAAGCCTAAAAACCACGCCTTCAGGGACGATAGAATGCGATCCTGAAACCCTTGAAACATCGCTGAAAGGGGTCTTTGCCGGAGGGGACATAGTGAGCGGTTCGCTGACAGTCGTCAACGCGATGGTCCAGGCGAAAAGAGCCTCCGAAAGCATAGACAGATATCTCCGCGGCGAACCGCTAAAATGACAGATGAACAAGCCCAGAATCCTAATTTCAAACGACGACGGCATAAAGTCGCCCTTTCTTCCCCCTTTTGCCAAGGCGCTCTCGAAAATCGCCGACATAGAAATCGTCGTTCCTGCCCGCGAGCAGAGTTGGATAGGCAGAGCCTACAACAGGCATGAGGAAATTTTTGTAGAGGAGCTTGACTTTTACGGATTTAAGTGCCGCACGGTCTCGGGCACGCCTTCCGACTGCGTGAATATAGCCCTCGCCCATCTTTGTTCCCAAGCGCCGGACGCTGTCGTTTCCGGGCTTAACATAGGGCAAAACATAGCAGTTCCGCTTCTTTGGAGCAGCGGAACATTCGCCGCGGCGGTCGAAGCGGCGGGCTGGGGCTTTCCAGCCTTCGCGTTCTCGATGAAACTCGAAAAGAAGTATTACGAAGCCTGCCGGGTCCGCCACACCCCGCCTCCGCCGGAGCTCCTCGAAAACCTCGAAAACGCCTCCGCACATGCCGCCGCATTTATCGCGAATTCGCTCGCGAGATCCGACTTCGAGGACGGAGACATTTTAAATGTCAATTATCCGGCAGTCTTTTCACCGGAAACCCCGTTTGAATATTGCGTTCCAGCGCACGCAAAATTGTCGTCCCTATATGTGAGAAACGAGCGCGGAAATTTCGACTTTTCCTATGCAATAGGCGAAACGTCGTCGCCGACCGGACAGCGCACGGACATTGAGTGCCTTGAATCCGGACACGCCTGCCATTCCCGAGTCAATATTAGGCGAATGGGTTGACGGGCATCATGGCGCCAAATAAAAAGAGCGGGACGGACGGCTTTAAAGCCGCGCGTCCCGCCTACCATACTGATTACTAATCTGCTATAACCACAGCCGGTTTTCCGCCGAAGCGGAAAATTTTATTTCCCCTCCGGAGGTTTCGTGTCGAGTTCGACCCACACGATTATTTGCGGTATATCCCCCTCCGCTCCGCGCACGGTTATTTTATTATATCCGGATTTTAAAGCCGAATACGGGAAAAAGTATCTGATTGCGCGCCCCTTGCCGTTTTTTAAGCCTCCATGCTTGAGTATGTCGGGCTCGTCCGCCATTTTTTCAGCCGGCACGCCGTTTAGGAATGCGTCGAGCTTCGCCTCCTTGAAGCCGGGTTTGTTCGATATGGTTATAACCGCAGAAAGCTCGCCGCGCGCGGACTCATCGGGCTTTCTCCCGAAAAGGACGAGAAAATCGCACGGCTTGTCCGTCTCTTTCGGCAACTGCTCCATTTTGTCGCTAATGTCGCGCGGTTCCGAAAAATCCCTGAAGCTGACTATGTGTCTGCGCGGAAGATTGCGCACAACCTTCTCTCTCATTCCCTGGTTCATCATATCCATCATCACATTTTGATGGTATATCAGGTTGAAGAAGTAAAGGCCGTCTGCGCCGTTGTAGTAGCAGTTTTCAGCCCAGCCGTTTAAAGCCGGCAAATCCACCGGAGCGCGGGGAGACTTTGCAAATCCCTTGCTTCCCTCCTCCGCGCCGGGAACTATCTTTACATTTTTGGCGGCGTCTCCAAGGGCGAGCTTCCACTCTTTCGACGGACAATTATAATCGCTGTTGCTCATTACCGACGGAACAATAATATCGACCAATCCTTCCTTCGCCCATTCCACCGCGTCGAGACCTACGTACTTTGAAGCGTCGGGCGTGGAATGGACCCTGACCGAGATTTCTATTTTGTGCCCGCGCTTCTTTTCGTATTCGAGGGCGAGCTTTTTTACGTCGCGCACGAAATCGGTTATGAAGTGCGACTCCTCCTCCCCCTTGTTAGGAGTCAAATGCAGGTCGAAGCGCATCCAGTCCATCTCGAAGCCGTCGAAATCGTACCGCTCGAACAGCTCTTTTACAAAAGCCATTTGATAATCGCGAACTTCTTTATGCTTGTAATTGAATGCTCCCCTCGCCCAACCACCTCTTTTAATTATAGAACCGGGCAAGGTTCTTCTTAACTCGGGATGCTTCTGCCAAAATATGTCGTGCCCTATGAACTCCGGATCGTCCGGGAAATGCATGTCGTTCATGCGCATCGTTATCCACGGGGATATGTCTATTCTTCGGCATTCGTCTATCCATATTTTATACGCGTCAAGTCCCCTGTCGTGAACAAGCTTGGCATGGCGCGGCCAATTAAAACGCTTGGTGACGTCTTCGTTGCTGTAGGCGAAAGGAACCCAAACGCCCTTACCTTTCCGCTTGGCGATCTTTTCCTTTACCTGCTCTTCCGTCACATTCTGAACCGAAGCCGGCGCCCATATCGGCTGTCTTACTTTGCTATCGAAAGCTGCGCGCTGGGCGTTGGGGCACATGAAAAAATGGCTCAAATTCGTACCCTCAAAACGGCTTACATAAGACTTGATTCCCTCTTCTGTAAACATATTTGGCTTGTGCGCCCCGTAAAAGCGTGAATCGTCCTCGTTGACTATGAGAATTTCTCCGCTTTTCCCGAAAAGCGAGGCGCCGTACAAGGCAAGGCTAAACGCAATTATGCCGCGCAAAATGCCAACTCTGTTAAAATAATTCATATTTCCTCCATTTTTTCTACAATAATCTGGTTTCGCATCTATTCGAATGATACCATGTATTGCGGCGCTTTGCAAATGTTCGTTTAGCCATCTTTTTTAGCGTTTTGACATTATCGCGCAGGCAATATTTTTTTTTAATGCGCCTTTTTACGGCTGGAATATAACGATATATTTTCCTGCGGAATAGCATCAATTTGCGCCGGCGCCTCTATGGGCAATTAAAAAATTATCCGGCCAATGCGAAGCCTTGCCAGCGCGAATTATCCGGAAATAAAATCGCGAATGCCCCGGATCACCGTCGGAGAGCACACTCTCCCTGCCTCATCGTAAAGCTCCTGCAAAATGTCCGGATCTGCCTCGAGCCTCCCCGCTTTCAAACAGGTCTCCGGGCGAATGACAAACGCCCTGCCCTCCGCCTCCAAATTCTCCAAAAATTCCATTTGGCGGTTGTAGTTATAGTTCCTCACGCGGAGCGCCTCCTTAAACTTCGGATACTTCCTGTACATAAAAAATGGAAGCCTTATATCGCGCTCGGGCTTTCGAAACCCCGCCGGGCGGGTCAGAATCACGACGGCCTTGTCGCATCCGTCGGAGAGGGCGCGCCCGACCGGAATGGAATCGCAAACGCCGCCGTCGAGATATGGTTCGCCGTCGATGAAGACTGGGGAGCAGAGTACCGGAAGGCTGCATGAAGCGCGGCAGACAGCCACTATCTTGCCGGGCTCGCTTTGCTTTTCAAAATAGACAGGCAAACCCGTGCGGCAATTTGTTGCAACAGACACGTAAGAACAATCGGATTTGCAAAAAGCGTCGATATCGAGTGGATAAAGTTTCGAAGGGACCGCATTAAAGAGGAAGTCGTAATCCATAAAACTGCCCGTGTGAAAAAAGGCGCGCCAACCGCAATACTTATACTTGCGCAGAAAATCTATATTGACAACCTTGCCGCGCCCCGGCTGGCGCGAAATGTAAGATATCGAATTGGAAGCGCCCGCCGACACGCCTATCACATATTTAAAAAAAATATTCTCCCTCATAAAGGCGTCGAGAACACCCGCCGTAAACGTCGCGCGCATCCCTCCGCCTTCGAGAACTAATCCGACTTTATTCATTTTAATTAAGGGTGCCGGATACATTATTCTCGGAGTGAAATTTTGTCAAGGAGGCGGACTTTGACGATTGTAGAGCTTTGAAGCCATTACAAAGGCAAGAAAGCCAAAAAATATGCCTCCGCCAAGCTTGAAACAGAAGCTATGTTGAAACAAAGAGCGCTTCTGCATGTTTCCATTGAAAACGGAACTTGAAGATAAAAATCCTGCGTCACAGTGAAAAAAATGCTTTGATATTTGGAAAGTTTTTTTAAGACTGCGTTTTTCCCGCATGAAGACATTTTTCAAGATCGCCCTACTGGTTCCCCTGTCGCTTCTCTGGATATGGGCTTTGGTCGTCGAGCCCTATCTCATGCTGGACGTCGATGTCGAAAGGATTTTCATACCCGCATGGGACGCCAAATTGAACGGGTTAAAAGTCGCCGTATTGGGGGATATTCACGCAGCGCGGGGCCCGCATGAACACTATCGCCTCCAAAAAATAGTAGACACTGTAAATTCGCAGAATCCCGATATTGTGCTGCTAACAGGAGACTATGTAAACGGTTCCTTGTTTTCGACCTCGATGGATCTCGACGAATTGTCGAATTTTCTGCGGCAGATAAAGGCGCCGAAAATTGCGATTTTCGGCAATCACGACGTTTATTTCGGATTGGAAAAAGTGCGAAACATGCTCGAAAAAGCCGGCGCCAAAGTCCTTGAAAATTCGAGCGCGAAAGTAGATGCGCCGAACGGGAGCTTTTATGTCGCCGGCATAGCGGATCCGATCACATCCGAATATTTTTACAAGCAAACGCTCAAAGGCGTTCCGCAAGGGGCCCCTCTCATATTTCTTTCGCACAGCCCGACCATATTCAGGGAGCTACCACAGGGAGTCGACATTATGTTTAGCGGGCACACGCACGGGGGACAAGTCAGGCTGCCCATCATTCGAAGAATAAAGACCTCGACAGACCCGTCTAGAAACAGCGATCTGTCCGGCTGGATTATGCGAGACGGGAAAGTATCCTACACTACGCGCGGTCTCGGCACAAGCCGGCTTCCCATACGTTTCATGTGCCCTCCGCAAATATCCGTGTTCGAAATATACAAAGGCGATCTCAAATTAAATTCCGATTTGCGTTGAAAAAGCGGCTGAAAATACATTACAATTTGAAAAATCCGATAAAGCACAAATGAAAGCGCTGGGAAAAATTCTTCCGCTGGTTGTTTACGCAGTCTCCTCCCTGCCCATCTACGGAGCGTACCGCAACTACTTCATGATTGAAAACTACGATCTTGAAACCGGCCTCCCCCACAATTTGGATTCGGACTATTACGACGATATTTCAAGGAGGAAGTCCCTCGCCGAACTTACGCTCGACGAATGGTTTAAAGGTCCGGCCGCGCTCGGTTCTTGGTTCGGGGCGAGAACCATAATGGAAAACAACGGCTTTGCCCCGGTTGTGACATACCTTGGAAATTTCGCGGCAAACCCGAGCGGCGGAAGGGCGCGCGGGGCAAGCAATACGAGCTGTTTCAATCTAGGATTTGGATTGGATCTCGCAAAGGCGACGGGCTTGGAATCTTTGGAGGGGTGGAGCGTAATCAACACATGGGTGTGGCGTTTTGGAGACAGCCTGACAAACGAATACATAGGCAACGCTTTCAACGTGCAGCAGAATTTTGGGAGCCAAACCATGCGCCTTCAAAGCGCCGCACTCGTTTACAACGCTAATATTGCCGACTTCAATATCATGTTTAAATTCGGCCGAATAGCCGCCGGCGACAATTTCATGAGCAAACCCATTTATTGGCTCTACCAAAACAACGCTTTTGACGGGAATCCCGTGGGAGTTTTCAAACAGACAAAATTCTCCGCCTATCCCGGATCGACCTGGGGAGCTTTCGCCCAAATTAGAAGTCCCGACGGCAAATATTTTAAAACCGGCGTATATCAAATCAACACCGACGAGCAGGATTCCCCCCACAAACACGGCCTCGATATGTCGTTCCGCGGGATCGGTGTAAATGCGACATTTGAAGCGGGCTGGGACATCAACCACGACGACAGCGGGAAATCTCCCGGCAACATCAGCGCGGGTTTTGTGGCCGACTGGTACAACGCTCCCCATAACGACAATCCCTCCGCCTATTCCGATTTCAACTACACCGTTTATTTCCAAGCCGACTACATGATATGGAACATGGGTTATACAAAGACGAAAAAGCCCACTTACATTCCAAGGAAATACGATTCCTACCGCGACATACGCGGGCTTGTCGCATGGGCGGTCTTTCAGTACGACCCCAATGAAAATCTCGCCGAGATGCCGATTTTCGTAAATGGCGGCCTGCTTTTCAACGCCCCCTTCGCCTCGCGCGCCGACGATGTCATATGTTTCGGCGTAGCTTACGGCAAATATTCCGACGATCTTCCCGCCCCGCGCGCTGGATCATACGAAGCGATCTTTGAAATTAACTACAAATTCCAGATCAACCGATTTGCCTTCATTCAGCCAAATCTCCAATATGTCCTAAACACCGGCGGAGGCGCCTATCCCGACGCTGTCGTATTGGGAATCCAATACGGCATGAGTTTCTAATTTTTCCCTAAACATCAAGCACAAAGAAAACATGAAAAGTTTTGAAAACTATATTCCCACCCGTCTCGAATTTGGAAGCGGAGCGCTCGATCGCCTTTCAACATTTAAGCTTCCCGGCAAACGCGCGCTGCTGGTGATATCAAACGGCAAATCGACCCGGTCCAACGGCTATCTCGACCGGACATTAAAACAGCTCGAAAAAGCCGGAATAGAAAGCGTCGTATTCGACAAAATTCAGGCCAACCCGCTGAAAGAAACCGTCATGGAGGGAGCGAAGCTGGCCCGGGAAAAATCCTGCGACTTTGTTGTGGCGCTCGGGGGCGGAAGCGTAATGGACGCGTCGAAAGCAATAGCCGCAATGGCGACCAATGAAGGCGATCTTTGGGATTACGTCATGTTTGGAAGCGGTGGCAAAAAGCCGTTCTCCCGCCCCGCCCTGCCCCTGGTCGCCATTACAACGACTGCGGGAACGGGTTCGGAAATCGACTCCGGCGCTGTCATAACCAATCCCGAAACAAACGAAAAGACGGCTGTCTTCGGCGATTCGCTCTTCCCGGTGCTGTCGATAGTCGACCCCATGCTGACTCTTTCCGTCCCGCCATTTTACACGGCCTGCCAAGGCTTCGACGCCCTTTTTCATAGCACTGAAGGATACATAGCCAAGGGCGCAAATCCCGTTAGCGACATGTACGCCCTCGCGGCAATAGAAAATGTTGGCAGATATCTCGCCCGCGCGGTCAAGGACGGAAGCGACATAGAAGCGCGCGAACATGTGTCTTTCGGAAATTCGCTTTCAGGAATGATGATGAGCACGGGCGAGTGCACGAGCGAGCACTCCCTCGAACATGCGATGAGCGCATACCATCAATCGCTGCCGCACGGCGCCGGCCTGATAATGATAAGCCTGGCGTATTACTCACATTTTATAAAAGCTGGTGCATGCCCAGAAAGGTTTGTGCGCATGGCAAAAGCCATGGGAATGGAAGACGCAAAAGAACCACAGGACTTTCTCGCAGCACTTAAAAAACTCCAATGCGACTGTCTTGTCGACAGCTTAAAAATGTCGGATTACGGGATAGTTCCGGACGAATTTGAAAAGTTCGCAAAAAACGCCAAAAGCGCAATGTCCTTCCTTTTCTCGTGCGACCGCATTCCGCTTTCGGACGAAGATTGCGTGGCAATCTACGCGGCTTCCTACAAATAGCGTTTCGGCTTTTCGCATGGCAACACAGAACATGCCGGGCGCAAAATTCCATTGCGCCGGCAAGTTTGTTCTGCCTTCATAATTTTGCGCCAGCTGTAAAAATCAATCCCTTGACCAATATATCGAGAAAATAATCGCGTGCGCTTCCATTCCCCGCGCATTGCCGCTGAAGGAAGCGGCTGCGCATTAGCACCGAAAGGAATATCCGCTACACTTCTACTTCGCTTGCATAAGGCGCCTTCTCCGGAATTTTATTTTTTGAGAGGAAATCGCCCCACTTTACCTTGTCAAAATTTGCGTCAACTTTAAAAATACTGCACAATTCCGAGTTTGCAAAACGCCTGAAGAATATGTGCACGTCGTCGAGATAATCGACGAGGAGCTCCGCCGATCTCTCTGATCCGCACCTCGCTCCGGCCGCCGCAATTGCGAGGGCAAGATTTGCCAGGTAGGCGTTCCAACGCACATCTTCCGGAGCGAGCGACCTGCAGCCTCTCAAGTTCGGATCCTGTAAAATCCGCTCAAATTCGCCGGCGAAAAGAGGCGATGGATTCCTCTCCGCGTAAAATGCAAGATTTATGAGCAGATTGAAATTCGGCACCAAGCATAAATCTATTCTATTTGCAAAGTATGCTTTCTCTTGCCGTGTCATCTCGCCGCCGGTATCGGCAAATTTTAGCACATCAAGAATATCGCCTTGAGCGAGATTCTTTTGCGGCATGGCAAGGTAGGCGATGTCCGCGCACACCCGCCAGTAGGCGCTTTCCAGCTTTTCACGGGAATATGTTTCCGTATAATCTTTGGGTTGTGGATTTTCTTTTAGGCGCGCAAAATTTTTTCTCAAGTCCTCGGCTACGAGCTGCGCGCCGCTCTCAAAGCCGTGCCAGCATAGAGCTTTTGCCAGCGCGAGCGAAGGCTTTTTTTCAAACGCGCCCGATATAGACTCTTTCATGCCGGCCGCATTGCATATGCAGGCCTCAAGGAGAGCGGATGAGTCGTTTGAAGCGAGCTTTTCAACGATCTCGAGCGGATTCGCCGGAGAGCATTGCGACACGTCTTTAGGAAGATAATTTTTTTCCTCGAGCGACTTTTGCAAGGCAGCCACCTTAAAATCTCTCGGTTCAATTTTGGATCTCGCACATTCAGCCGCAATTTCTCCGCAAACATAGCCTAAGACTTCCACATCGGCCGACATTCGCGTAAATTGGAAAGCCAAATGGGAAGCGCCTATGCCCCGCCCCGAAAAAATTAGCCCGTCGATATTCTTTGGGACAAGGGACGAATAGGGTATGTTAACCCTCCGTTTATTTGTGTAATGAGGAAGGACAAGCGCACAGCGCGAGATCTCCGACGGAGAGAAATGGTGAGGATCAAAATCGCTGTATGACTGGGCTATTGTGTCTACAAACGGAAAAGAATTTAGAGCCTCGGGAAGGGTTAAAACGTGTGCGGCGCGGGGAAGCCTAGATTCGCGTACGGACAATAGGGGATAGAGATCGTAAAAGCTGGATTCGTAATGCGACAAAATTAGCCCGCGTTGGAATTCCGATATGCTCGTCGTGTCAAGCAAGTCTAAATCCTTATGCGTCATATCATTAAATTTTCGCGGCGAATTTTTCTGGTTTAAGACCAAAGACCATTGGCTGTAGTTTTGCGTAATTCCCATTCTGGCGTCGCCAAGGGAAAACTCCTCTCCCGCAAAATACGCCACATCGGCATCGGCGGTGGCATCAACGGTAATTTTAGGAGTGAACCTCGTGAGAGTCCCCCCTACAGACGCGAAAACTTCCGCAAGCCTGCGCTTGCTGAAAGCATTGGATTTGTCAACTCCCGCCGCGCAAACTATGGCATTTGTAAATATTCTTCCGCCCCGCGACAATATGCTCAATTCCGCCGATAAACTCTTGGCAACAATCGGAGACATTCTGTGCTCCCTTGAAAATTCGGCCAATTCTTTGCCGATTTTTTTTATGTGCTCATGTTCCGTTATCCCCCAATAATACCCGATTACGCCACCCAATACTTTTGTTCCTCCCGGATTATTGAAATACTCCAATACTGCGACATCTGCGAATTTTCCAAGAGCGGATTTGGCCGCTTCGGCCCCCGCAGTGCCGCATCCGGCAACCAATATTTCCGATTTGCAATTGGGGAGGGTTAATTTCGACGGATTTACCGGAACCAAAGGCAATTTCCAGCCGCATTCATCGACGCTTCTTTCAAAATTCTCCTCAAATACCTGTTCTCTTCCCGACAACAGCACTGCGGCAGATTTTAAAGCTTGTTTCCTCCTTTTAATGCCGGAGACCATTTTTTCCGCTGCTGCGGCAATTCTGCATACATCCGAACAGGCGTACTCTTTAAAGGGGTTTTCCAGTACAAAGTAATTTTCGAAAGCCGGCGGATTTGGAAATCCTCCGATGGACATCGAAACGCTGTCGGCAATCCAGTTTGTCCTCGCTGACTCTGTTTCCTCAATTTGGGCAAGGAGCTTTGAAACTTGACATGCCAACGCCCTTGCCTGCTGCTCAATTCTGTTCGGGGATTGCGAAGCCGGGGAAAACTCAAACTCGGCAAATGCCCTGTCGTCTCCACGCTTATTGCAGTGTAAAGTTAGAGACGAGACAAGTTCCTTTAATCCGCCGTCCAGATCCACCGGTTTTGATCCGGCGACATTTGCATTCTCAAGCTCTATGACATACCGGCATTTGCCTATGCTTAGATTTTCTCCTGTAAGAATCCTGGTAAAGGCGGAATTTTCCGAAGCGTCTAAAAATGCCGAGCATTTTACGGCGAAAAGCCCTTGCTTTAAAGCGACAAAAACTCCGCACACTGCGTTATCGGCGTCGCGCAAAACACCGCAGACATCTGCCATCAGCATGACGTCTACCCCGCCCTTTATGGCTGACCGCAAGAGTCCCTTCTTTACTGAACCTGCCATGAGCAAGCACTCTTCGTCCCCTTCGGCCCGGTCGTTTTTTAGAACTCGCGAATATGATTTTTTTTCGTCCTGCGGAAAAAATATGTCGCCCGAGGAAGGTTTTAATTTTTCATAGCCGTCTGCTTTTAACCATAAGCGCCTATTCGCGACAATGTCCGTGCCCAGATACGGGCGGCTCTCCAACAAAAGAACCCTCAATCCCCGTTTCGCAGCGGAGAGAGCCGCGAAGACTCCGCTTAGGGTTCCGGATTTTATAACAAGATCGTATTCTGTCTTGTTCCCCGATAAGTTTCTTGAGGACTCCTTTAGAGCTTGAGCAAAAGAAAAATTCGCACTTACTGACACTCCGGCAATCGCTGAAATACCTGTCTTCAAAAACTTTCTTCTTTGCATTTCAACAAAAAATATTCCTACGAGAGAATTAAAATGTCGAGAAGCCAAACGCGACAATGCCACATAGATGCCAGCTTTTCTTCTTCTCCTTCAATTAAAAATATATAAAACTTAAAGGAGTTTACCGATGCCCTGATATTTTCTCGAAGCCCGCCTTTATCGTCCCGCTTTTTATAACTTGTTTTCTTTATTTCAAATAACCTATATACATAAGGAGCAAAAGAAGTTTACGGCAAATCCGATACTTTTCATCTTATTTAAAATAAAACCATTATAGTTATTTTGCGCTTATGTCTTTTTACTCTTTCCCTCTGGCATTCCCTCCTGCCCTGCCTTCCAATCGCGCAAATTTAAAAGCCTTTTCATAATAAAGTAGTCTAAGCAACGGAGTCCGCCTGGCAATGTATGAATGCTTGCAAAATAAATCAGAAGGAGGGTTTTTGACAGATAGAAACCATTCGGACATTTGTTTCGGCATTTAACACACTGCCAGCCGCGCGAAAAGACATCAACCGCAAATGCATGAGGCAAGGGAATAAATGTATAAGTTTGCTGTTGGAGACATGTAAGATGCTAATTTATAGCTTTCTATGCCTGTTCTTGTCGGAATCTCACCTTGCCGATTTTCGGCAATTCAACAGGAATATCCGGTAAATTTAATACACCCCTGCCATCAAAGGAAGAAGATATCGCAAACGCATGGAGCCGCCCAAAGTCGCAATTAGCCCAAAATTTCGACCAAATTGCGGATATTGCAGATGCAGCCCACAACAGCTTAAGAGCGGAAAAATATGATACACCCGCTTTCACCCTGAATGCTTAGAATTTTTGCCAAGCTAAAAAAAGGCAAAAATGCGATGCTATGATTTTACCCCGCGCCTTTGCGCACCGCCCGCCCGCTTTCAAAAAAGGCTCAAAAAAGGAAATCCGCAAACTAAAGCTTGCCGGCTTTCACATAGACGAGAAGCACATTTATGTCTGCCGGCGAGACGCCGGAAATGCGCGATGCCTGCCCTATCGTTGCCGGAGCAAACTTTTGGAGTTTCTGTGCCGCTTCAATTCTCAATCCCTTGAGGGCGGAATAATCGATATTTGGCGGGATCGAAATGCTTTCGTAATGCTTTGACTTTTCTATCTGCCGCAAATCCCTCTCGAGATACCCCTTGTATATTATATTATAGAGAACTTCGTCCTGAGCCGATTTTGAAAGCGAAAAGAAATCGCCATCCACCAAGCGCGCCGCCGAAAAATCCCGCCGGATTTTATCCGCGCTGCGGTCTTTCTCGAAACGCTCCGTCCAAAGGCGAATTTTTTCCGCCTTTGCTTTGATTTTCCCAATTCTATCTTCTGGGAGAAGCCCCAGGGACTCCGCATATGGATAAAGGCGCAACTCAGCGGAATTGTGGTTCAGCAAAAGCCGATATTCGGCGCGGCTGGTAAACATTCGATACGGTTCGGAAGTCCCCTTTGTAATCAAATCGTCGATGAGGACGCCGATATAGCTTTCGTGGCGCCTTAATACGATAGGCTTCAATCCGCGAACTTTAGCGGCCGCATTCGCCCCGGCAACCAGCCCCTGCCCGGCGGCTTCCTCGTAACCGCTCGTGCCGTTGATCTGGCCGGCGCAAAACAGCCCCTCTATAATTTTCGACTCCAAAGTCGGCCTTAGCTGGGTCGGCGGGGCGTAGTCGTACTCGACGGCATAGGCTGGCCGCAGCAGTTCCGCTCTTTCAAGCCCCTCTATGGAATGAATGATGTCCGCTTGGACGTCGAGCGGCATGGAGGTTGAAAGCCCGTTTATGTACCATTCGTCCGTGGTGCGCCCCTCCGGCTCGAGAAACAGCCTGTGCGAAGGCTTTTCGGCAAAGCGCACGATCTTGTCCTCTATGCTCGGGCAATAGCGCGGGCCGATGCCTTCTATTTCTCCGCCGTACATTGCGGATCTTGCCAAATTTGCGCGTATTATTTCCGCCGTGCGCCCGTTTGTGCGGGTTTCATAGCAATTTAGCTGCTCCCTGCCAAAGCCCGCAAAATTCCCGAATGCCAGAGATTGTTCCACGTGGAACATCTTTTCGGCATCGCCGGACAATTTTTCTTTTTCGGAAACAAATTCGCAAATGCGCGATTGTTCCACGTGGAACATTTCGCCTCCGGGGATAGATAATCCCGCATCGGCGGTATGCGGCTCTTCCGCATCTGACGAAAGATTCCCAGACCGGAACGGCGGCGGCCCAGAGCGGCACGCATCGGAAGCTTCGGGCGCGCCCATTAAATTTTCAAAACGCTTTTCCTGCGCGAATGAGGGCAGGGCGGGGCGGTCTATTCCGAACCGGGTGTCGTAAAAAGCAAAAAGGGTAGGGGAGGGGTCTCCCGCCTGCAGCGCGCATTTGGAAAAATCTATCGACTTGCCGAGAATGCGCGCGGGCGTTCCAGTCTTTAAGCGTTCCAATTTTATTCCGTGGCGCTTCAAGCTCTCGGACAGGCGCTTGGCGGCAAAATCTCCCATGCGCCCCCCCTCCGTCTTGGAAGACCCGACATGCATCAGTCCGCGCAAGAAAGTGCCCGTCGTAAGTATCACGCTTTCCGCATAAAAATTCTCGCCAAGATTCGTCTCCACCCCGCGGACTTTGCCGTTTTCGACTATTATCCCAACCACTTCCGCCTGAAACAGTATCAAATTCTCCGCACGCTCGAGAATTGATTTCATTCTGAATTGGTAGGCCTTTTTATCGCACTGCGCCCGCGGCCCCTGGACAGCGGGCCCCTTCGACGCATTGAGAAGCCTAAACTGTATTCCCGTGGCGTCCGCATTGAGGGCCATTTCGCCGCCGAGGGCGTCTATTTCGCGGACTATATGGCCCTTCGCAAGCCCGCCGATTGCGGGATTGCAGCTCATTTGGGCTACGGTATCGGCATTGCCGGTCAACAGAAGCGTCTTTACTCCCATGCGCGCCGAGGCAAGCGCAGCCTCGCAGCCGGCGTGGCCGGCTCCGCAGACTATCACTCCGTAAGGCGCCTCTTTCCCCAAATAAAACATGCGCGCCCAGATTGCCCATTCTTTTATTAATCGCAAGCTTTTTGCAAATGCAGTGTCCCGCACATTTTCCTATATGCGCGTTGATATCCTGCCTACACGCTGGCAAGGCACCTTTCTTAAGGCTTTAAAAAACTTCTGATATGATTTTTCCCCTCTTCTTTTTTTAACAGCAAGCTATTAATTACCATACTTATAAAATTAGCGTCTGCATGGCGCCAAGCCCCATGAATGCGCGGAGAAAACATATAACTTCTCCCTTCTTGCTGCTATTTTGCAATTTAAAAACACCAGCCAAAAACTTTCGGGACAGCGCGGCAAATTTGGCAGATTCCAAGACTCGGTGAAAAAGGAGAAAGAAAGGGTTAGGCGAGGAGCTTAAACTATTGCTAATAGATGTATTGTAGAAGAATAAATCTATGAAACAAAGAAAAAGCTTCCGCCGCCCCGAAATCCGCCGCTGCGCCTTGCGCAAGCCCCGGGAAATGCGACAGGAAAAACACAATAAGAAAGCATGTTGTCCGCTTTTTATTTCCTTCCCTTAGCCGGTGTTGCGCTTTTTTGCTGAATCCGCGCGATTGGCTTGAAACAGCGCCGCCATTGTTGCTAAGTTCATTTTGAAGGTTTGTCAAATCCCAATGCCCGCTCCGAAAATCAGAAAACCGCGGCGGAGATGGAAATTTTGATAAATATAAACGCGAGCGCCCATAAAATATTTGACTTGCCTCCGCGCGAAAAATAAAGACACAATCACTAGCCCTTTAGGGTGCAAATTTAAATGCGGCAACACACCTTCTAAAAAATCATAATGCAGAGAAGAAATTTTCTAAAAATAGCGGTTGCCGGAACGGCAATGGGCGCATGCGGGGGATGCGCCAGCCATGAAACCTCGCCAAAGGCGAAAAAAACAGATTTCGCGGAACGGAAGAGCGGGGGAGGAGATTCCAGAATCCGCGGCGCATTTCCGATTCTCTCGACCCCTTACGAGCCGTCTGGCGCGGTCGATTACGGAGTTCTCGCCAAGGAAGCCAAATTCGTGGCGCAATGCAAATGCCAAGGGGCTATTTGGCCGCAATCCGGAGACAGCTGCGATTTGCTTACAGTTGATGAAAAGCTTAAAGGCATGGAAGAAATCGCCAAATCCCTTGAAGGCGGAAAAACGGTGGCTACATTCGGCTGCCAGGGCGGAACCGCCGAGGAAATGACGGTTCTTGCAAAGTGGGCCGAAAAGCTCGCCTCGAAATATAAAACTCCAATCGCGGTGATTTCGCGGCCGCCCGACAACGCAGTTTCGCAAAAAGACTTAAAGAACTACTATCTCGAACTCGAAAAGTGCGTAAACCGCCCTGTCATAATACAGACCGCCGGAGGGATAAACTACAGGGGGCCCGCGCCTTCCGTCGAGCTGCTAATATGGCTCGCAAGGCACAACCCCGGCGTGTTTGGATACGTAAAGGAGGAATCCGAAGGCAGCAAATGCAACGGCCGCATGGCGGCGGAAATTGCGGCGAAACCGCTAATACATACTGTATTTAGCGCTTGGGGAGGCTGGCAATGGCTGCACCAGGCGCGCCGCATCGGCAGCGAGGGCGTTATAACAGAGCGTCCCGCATACGCCGATTTACTGGCATATATATGGGCGCAAATGGAAAACTATGACATGAACGGCACTTTGAACGACGCGTTCGCAAAATATCTGCTTATGTTAAATCTAAGAAACTTCATTCCCGGAGACGATTTGCGCGGGCTGCACCTGTATGTGCTTCAAAAGCGGGGTATATTTAAAAACCGCCTGTCAAGAATCTACGAGAAGAAAAACGGCAAAACCGCCATCCCCAAAGAGCCTATAATAAGCGACATGAAACTCACCCAGGCACAGAAGGACGAAATCGAGACATGCTTCGCAAGCCTGGCGCCATACCTCAGCGCGCAATGAGAAATAGGTTCATTGCCTGAAAGAAAAGAGATATGGGCACGGGCGGAATGCTTTTCAGGCAGAGCGCGCAATTCATACGGATAAAAACGAGAAGAAAATGCTCGCAAGGCTTTATTATAGTATTTGTTGCAATAGAAAATAATTCGCCTGCTTGGCCCAGTTGGCAAAACCGTTGATTTGTAATCGTCAGGCCGCCAGTTCAAGCCTGGCACCTGGCTTAGCTTTGAAACAAAGGGTTTGCGGGCGCAAACCCTCCTGTTTTTCAAAAATCGCCGGCCTTTTCTTTGAACGGGAAAGCGCTTTGGATGGCAGGCTCTGGAAACGCATCTTAAAAATATATGACCGCAATGCGGACATATGCATCGCTTCGCCCTGATTTGACATCATATGGCTTGCCGTCTATGGAGTTTAATTTGCCTTGCGCCCACAATCCTCGTAAAAGATGGCATCTTTTCCCTCTCCCCGCAGCGCCGGCAAGATGGCGTACCGTTTTGTTGAACATAATCAATGTTGGCTAAAAAAGTTTGCCCCCTCCGCTCAGATTTTCGCACCCTGTAAAAACTGAATGGCACAAGAGGGATTGTAGGATATTTTTATCTTCTTTGCCCCGCTTTTTTCTATTTCTTTCGAGCCGCCTCTTCCCCCGTCTCTTTTTCCCTTTCCACTGCCCTTGGCGGAGGGCAAATGGATTTGCGCAATGCAAGCGCAAACGAACTTGCCGCCGCGGTAGCGGTGTTAAATGCAAAGCCGAGAAAAGTGCTAAATTGGGAAAGTCCCAATGATTTCCTTCAAACATCTGAGTTGCTGTAGATTGCCCGCCTTCCATGGGGCGTTATTAATTATCTTTTTAATCTTTTTAGTCTTAAATTATAAACCTATAAAATATCCATTAACTTTTGCTCTGGATTTTTGAACTTGCGCGAAAATTGGGATTCGCCTTTTAAAATTTTCTACTTAAAAAGCATTTTTTATGCGACATAAAATTTATTCCATATTTTAGGTTCCCCTCATCTATAGTTTCGGCTTTTTGAAAAGCCCCGCCTCCCGCAAAATGCTCAGCTCCCTTATTAGGTCAAGAACGCATGCCGCTTCTTTTCAAGCACTTTAGAAAATCTATTTATCGAGTTTTTTTCCATAAAGCCGCTGGCCTTTTATATTTATTTCGCAAGCCCAAAGCTCTTGGAATATTTATTATTATGCGGTCGAACCGTTTAAAAAGACCCTTCAAAAGTCGCGCCTGCCAAAAGTGCCAAAAGAAAAATTTTAATTTTTCAAATTTGCAGATTTTCCGAAGCTTGCCTGTCGCAATTCAACCTGCGTTGAAAATCCGCGCGAGAGATTCCCGTAATTTGCTCGAATATTTCGTAGTCGAAATTCGGGAGGGACAAAACCGATTGTATGTCGCCAATATCGGCATTTTCAAAATTTTCCCTTATCGAGGATTTAGACAAAGGGCAGGAGAGCCTGAGCCACTTCGGAAGAATTATATCGGAAGCCGATATCCCGCCCACCGGTTTGTTAAACATAAAAATTGGCTCGGGCAGGGTATTGAAAAAACCCGAATGGCCATTTCCCAAATTCCACGACCCCGCATTAGAACTGCCTATATTGCAGGATCCGCTGTTCTTATTCCCTATATTGCAAGATCCTGTATTATAAGAACCTACATTAAAAAATCCGCCGTTTGAATGCCCTATATTTCCCGAACCGGTATTGGCCGACCCTTTGTTTGAATCCCCGACGTTGTCTATGCCGCAATTTGAATCTCCGGTATTGAAATCGCCGACGTTTAGCTTTCCCACATTGCGGGAGCCTATATTAAAATCTCCCGCATTGCTTTCCCCGCGATTGCCACGGCCCGTATTGAAATCTCCTATATTGCCCTCGCCGCAATTCGACAAATCTTTGGAAAGTTCGCCCGTCAACTCTCTCAATAGGCGAATCTTCCTACAGCAAACTTGCTTTTGAGCTCCCGGCGACGATGAAGAATCCTCAACTATGCCTTCGACTTCCGCCTCGAATATCCTGTCGCCCGGCGAATACCAGAAATTCCAGTATTCTGAAACATAGTATCCCTCTTCGCGGATTTTTGCATCGGGTATTTCCGGCAGCCACGGGCCGGCCTTGCCATCGCGCGGAAGATATTTTTTGTAGTCGAATCTCGTGGACGGCGAAAATGCCTCAGGCTTCAAAACTTTATAATATTTTTTCTCCATGGATACTATTTCAAACGAGCCTCTTTTGTCTTTTTCCATTAAAAAGGTCAAACGGTCTTTTCGAGAAAATTCTAAAATATGCAAAATTTTCAAATTGAATTTGCAAAAAATAAACTTTTTGTCATGATGTATAGCGACAACTAATATTACAAATATTCTCATGAAAAACAATCTGCAAATACTCGTCATCGGAAGCATGAACATGGATATGGTCGTCAGCACTGCCCGAATACCGGCAGTCGGCGAAACCCTATTGGGCGGAACTTTCGGCCAATTTAACGGAGGAAAGGGCGCAAATCAAGCGATGGCGGCAAAGGCGCTTTTTGACAATACATCGTTTTGCGCGGGTGTCGGCGACGATTCCATCGGCGCGGAGTACATGGCGTATTTTAAGAAAAAGAACCTCGACACTTCGCTCGTGAAAAAATTTAAAGGCGCCCACACGGGCGTCGCCGTGATAATGGTCGGCGGCAAAGGCGAAAATTCAATTTCCGTCGCCCCCGGGGCAAACATGCTGCTCAAGCCCGCGGACATGAAAAAAATCAATTTTAAGAAGTTCGCCTATGCCGTATTTCAGCTGGAATCCCCGCTCGATACAGTTGCGGAAGGATTGAAACTTGCAAGGATGTCGGGTTGCAAAACAATTCTAACTCCGGCTCCCGCCCGCATATTGCCCCGCGAGATGCTTGCCAACATAGATTATATAGTTCCGAATGAGCATGAGATTTTGCTGCTTCAAAAAGGTTATAAATGCCCCAAAAAAGCAGCGGCAGCCCTTCTGAAAAAAGGCGTCGGCAATGTCATTATAACTCTGGGTTCGAAAGGCTGCGCACTATTTAATAAAAGCGGCGAAAAGTCATACGGCATTTACAAAGTCAAACCCGTCGACACTACAGGAGCGGGCGACTGCTTTACGGGTTCTCTCGCCGCCGGACTTTGCCTGTACGGCGGGGATGTTGACAAGGCCATACGGCTGGCGACAGCTGCGGCAAGCTTGAAAGTCACTAAGACAGGCGCTCAAAGCTACGCCGCAAGCAAGCAAGTCTTTGCCCTCGCAAAAAAACCGCTCTCATAAAAAATCTCCCAAGCGGATTTGATTTTATATTAAAAAACGCTCCGATTGTGCAAACCGGAGCGTTTTTTGTCCTTTTGAAAAGCCGTTCGGAATTTTCGGCGGCTATTTTTAATTACAAAGTAAGAATGCAATATTTTGTAAACATAATGTATATAATTCTGTAAAAAAGCTGTATTTTGCCTTGTGAAATACTTTGCGCAGTAAATAAAATTCAATTTAAAAAGCCCATTCCACAAAATTTTCAACCTATCTGAATTTTATTCTACAATAAAAATCAATTACTTAAAAAATTATAGACTTATATACAAACCATAAGAAGAATAATTTTTTTTAGATTAAATAGATTTAATATTAAAACACAATTTTGTTGTCGTACCAAGCAGAAAAGCTGTTCCATTTCAAGCGACTTTTCCGCAGTGAGATTTTATTCCCTCTTGCGTATTAATTGGAAATTAAAGCGGAATAAAAAATTACTCGGATTTTTTTAGCTTTTTAACTTTATAAGAGAGGATTTTCAAAGCTCTCGGCGCATATTTTATAGGAGAATATAAGACGTAAGCCAAAAATATTATGGCAAAACTGTATTCTCTCAATGCGATAATTAGCAAAATACATATTATTAAGGCTACAAACGACCTAAACCTCATGCTCGTTGTCCAATTTATGTGCTTGAACGACGGATAGGGAATATTCGTAATCATCAGCCATGCTATCAAAAGCATGAGCGGTATCAAGATCGGGCTGTATTTGTCGAGTTCAAAACTCAGCATTGTCAAGGCGATAGATGCCACTGTGCCTGCGGCTGCGGGTGCTGGAAGGCCGGCAAAATCCCCTTTTTCGTATTTTTCATGCCCCATAATATAAGGGTTGGTGAGCACGTTGAACCTCGCCAATCTTATGCTGGCGCAAAGCATGAATACAAAGCCTATAAACCACCCGGTGTTTCTGAGCAGAGAGCGAAATGTTTCGTTCATGGATTCGGTGGGCTGTAAAATTAAAAAATACATCAGCAGGCACGGGGCTATGCCAAAAGAAACCGAATCGGCGAGGGAATCAAATTCCTTTCCGAAAAGGGAGGTTTTTCCGCTCGCTCTCGCCACCCGCCCGTCGAGTGCGTCGCAAAAGCACGATGCAAGTATGCATATTATCGCCAAGAGGTAATAAGAGGTTCCCACGTCTGCCGTCGGGGAAATTAAAGCTCCAAGATGCGAAAGGGACGCTACTTCCGTCGGATTGAATTTTCCCTGTACACAAAGCATTATCGACAGAAATCCAAAAAACAGATTTCCCGCCGTAAAAGTATTGGGCAAAATATATATTTTGCTCGCTTGGTGGACGTTTTCCCAAAGAGTTTGATCGCCGTCGTGGTGATTTTTCATTTTTTTAAGGATTCCAAATACTTCCAAAAGTTGTCTTCCTGCTCTAAAGCCGTCTCCTTGGTAAACGGCAACTTAAAGCGAAATACAAAATCGGCGAGGGTGTGCTGGTGAAGTATATAATGGGCGTATAAAGTCGTCTTGTCTTCCGAAACCTCGAAGTAGATTCTCCAATCGCCGGTTCTAAGTCTATAAAACACTTTTCCGGCGCGGTGTATGCGGCCAATTTCCGGAGACGAGCCGGCTATTTGTTCCGGAGTTAGGGAACCGAAAGATTCTATAATTTCGAGCTGGGCAATTTTATCGAGCTTGTTGAGCTCCCCCATCGCCTGCGCGCTAAATGTCACTTGATACATATCTATTTCAAAAAATATTTTATAACATGAAACTCAAATTCCGCTTTACTTCAATAAAATTTTTATATGCCTTTTATTCGAGCGGAATCTTCCAACTCGAGATAATTTTCCGAAATTTTTTCTGGCATTTTTGCGCGTCTAAATTTCCCAAAAAAGAAAAAATGCCTTCAGGGGAGGGAAAAAGTAAAATTGTGCAAAAAAGTTGACAAGAAAAGAAAGAGAGATATGCAATGGAAGAATAATTATATATTTGAAAGGGCATATCGATGATTAAGAAAATAGACCATATCGGTATAGCGGTAAAGTCGGTAGACGACGCCATACCCTATTATGAAAAAGCTCTCGGCCTCAAATGCGAAGGCATAGAAGAGGTTGCCGACCAAAAAGTGAAGACGGCGTTCTTCAATGTCGGCGGCGTGCACTTGGAGCTCCTGGAACCTACATCTCCGGACAGCCCGATAGCAAAATATTTGGAAAAGAACCCGCATGGAGGCGTCCACCACATGGCCTTCGAAGTCGACGAAATAGTGGGGGCTCTTGCGCATGTGAAAGAAGCGGGCGTCGGACTCATAAACGAGGAGCCGAAAATCGGCGCGCATTCTAAAAAGATAGCATTTTTGCATCCCAAATTCACAAAGGGAGTTTTGACGGAATTTTGCCAGGACGGTTCTTGCGGCTGCCATTGATAATCTGGCGCACAAGCCGAATTTGAGAAAAAATTCCCCAGGGAGCGGAAGGGGACAAAGCTCCCGAAATAAAAAAACTCCCGAAAATAAAAGTTGATTTAAAAGAAACACAAAATCGAGGCAAAAGAAATGGCAATATCGCAAAAACTGTTGGACGAATTGAACAGGCGCAGGCAAGAGGCGCTCGCCGGCGGCGGACAGGCAAAGCTTGACGCCCGCCGCGCCAAGGGATTGATGACCGCGCGCGACAGGCTCGAGGCGCTTTTCGATGCGGGGTCGTTCCAGGAATTCGGAATGCATGTCCAGCACAACTGCCACAATTTCGGCATGGAAAAGAAAGTTCTGCCGTCGGACGGCATCGTGTGCGGGATAGGGCTCGTTCAGGGGCGTCCGGTAGGGGCGTTCAGCCAGGACTTTACGGTTTCGGGCGGGTCTCTCGGTTCGAACCATGCCAAGAAAATAGTGGATTTAATGAAATTTGCCGGCAAAAACGGCATGCCTGTAGTGGGAGTCAACGACAGCGGCGGGGCGAGAATTCAAGAGGGAGTGGAATCGCTCGCCGGGTATGGGCAAATATTTTATCAAAACGTAAGTTTGTCGGGAGTGGTTCCGCAGGTGTCGATAATAGCCGGACCCTGCGCGGGCGGAGCCGCGTATAGTCCCGCCCTGATGGACTTCATCATCATGACGCGCAAGAATGCCAACCTCTTCATATGCGGCCCCCAAGTTATAAAGGCGGCTACCGGCGAAGAGGCGTCGGTGGAAATGTTCGCCACAGCCGACGCCCATGCCAAAGTTTCCGGCAATATACATCTGGTAGCTGAAGACGACGCGCACGCCATAGAGCTCTCCAAAAAGCTTCTGAGCTATCTGCCGTCAAACAATATGCAGGAGCCGCCGCACGATTTCACCCAGCCGATAACGAGAACTTACGACGAAGAGCTCAACAACATAGTTCCGTCTTCCGCCCGCGAAGCTCTCGACGTTTACAAAGTAATAAATAAAATAGTGGACAACGGCGACTTCTTTGAAATTCAGCGCGATTTTGCCCGCAATATAGTTGTCGGGTTTGCGCGCATAGAGGGAATGGTGGTCGGGATAATTGCCAACCAGCCCGCGTACAAGGCCGGCTGCCTCGACATCGACGCGTCGGACAAGGGTTCGCGTTTCATACGCATTTGCAATTCGTTCAATGTGCCGATAGTCAATCTCGTGGACGTTCCCGGCTTCATGCCCGGTTTGGCGCAGGAGAGGGGCGGAATTATCCGCCATGGGGCGAAGATGCTGTTTGCTTATGCATCGGCGACAGTCCCCAAAATCACCCTCATTATGCGCAAGGCATATGGCGGAGCGTATCTGGCAATGTGCTGCGTGGATATGGGGGCCGATGCGGTGTATGCATGGCCGACGGCTGAAATCGCGGTAATGGGCGCCAAGGGCGCAGTGAATGTCCTTTACGGCAAGGAACTCAAAGCCATAGAAGACCCTGCCAAGCGCGAGGAACAGGCGGAAAAGTACCGCCACGAATACAGCGAAAAATTCGAAAGCCCCTACCAGGCGGCGAGCAAAGGCATGATAACCGACGTGATAGAGCCCGCCGAGACGCGCGGCGCCCTGGCAATGGCATTGCGCGCAACTTTGTCGAAGCGCGAGACGAGGCTTCCGAAGAGGAACGGCAACATGCCCGTATAAAAGAATCCGTCGGCTTTGCGCCTTTAAGCGCGAGAGGCCGGCATTTCTTCTTTCGCCCAAACCCGAATAAAACATAAGAAAATGGAAATAGTAGCAACGCTGATACCGTTAAAACCAAATCTGATGGAAATGACAAATTTCTCTCTGATGGGTTTTGCGATCGTAATGTTCGTGCTTGCCGTGCTTACCGGAATAACGTCGCTTATAGGGCTGTTTTTCAAAATGTGCGACAAGCCCGCGGCTCCTTCGAAAAAGGCAGGTGGAGCCGGAAGCTCGGGGGCGGCCTCAAAACCGGCTCCTGGCGACAAGGAATTTGCCATAGCTGCGGCAGTGGCGACAGCATTGCCCTCTCTGGCGGACGATTCGGAAATTGTCGCGGTTCTCGCGGCTGCCGCTTACGCTGCGACAGGTGAACCTTGCGCGGTGCTTTCATATAGGGAAGCCGTGCCGGATTTTTCCTACGCCAGGCAGGGCAGGCAGGAGATATTCGATTCCCACGTTATAATACCCGCGCGCGCGCGTTAAGGTTAAGTTAAGGTTAATAAATTTTTATAATAATAACAAAAAAGCAGAAAGTTTAAGATATGAAAAAATTGCGCATTACAGTCGATGGAAAAGCTTACGATGTAGAAGTCGAAGTTCTCGGAGTATCCGGAGCTTCAGCAGTTCCGCAAGCGGCACCTGCCCCCAAGGCGGTTTCCGCTGCTCCTGCCGCGCCCGCGCCGGCAGCCCCCGCGGCGCCCGCTCCCCAAGCGGCTCCTGCCGCGCCGGCAGCTCCAGCAGGGGCTGGCGATATAGCCTGCCCTCTCGCCGCTGTCGTGGTGAGCGTCGACGTAAAAGAGGGGCAGCAGGTAAATGTCGGAGATCCTCTCGTTACGCTCGAAGCGATGAAGATGAACACGCCCGTCAACGCGCCCAAAGCCGGCACGGTCGGCAAAATATACGTATCGGCGGGACAGAGCGTTCAAGAGGGGCAACCCTTGTTGGCGATACTTTAGCTGTTTCCGCATTGAAGCGTTTGCCGCTGTGTTGGGGTTTCTTTCAATGCGGCGGCGAGGCGCTGTTATTATCCCCTTAAAATAAAAAGTCATCACCATGTTAAAAAGTTTAGTAGACCTTGCCAGCGACTCCAGTTTCTTTTATGTGGATTGGCGCATGGTAGTAATGTGGGCGGTGGTGGCGGTTCTCTTCTATCTTGCGGTATTTCGCAAATTTGAGCCGCTGCTTCTCGTTCCGATAGCCTTCGGAGCGCTGATAGCGAACTTGCCCACCGAGGGTGTCGTAAACAAGCCTGCCGGGTGGCTGAGAGCTCCCGACGCCGGCGTAGTTAGCAATGTGTTTGTAGGCAAGGGCGACAAGGTATTTGTGCCTCGCGTCGTAAAGCAGAAGCCCTCAAAAATTTCCGATATAATAGACGACAATCCCGGATTGGCGCCTGCGGAGGCGGTGTCGGCGTATTTTGAAATGCTTTCCGACATTACTTCTCCTGAATCGCGAAAGGACACCTTTAAAAAGGCCAAGGGCATACCCGATCTGATAGCGATAGTCCGCCCGGACGTCGCGGACGCAATAAGCGATAAGGAACTCGCCGAAAGCAAACTCAAATTTAAGGTCGTGTTTAAGGGCAAGGAACTCGAACTTGAGGGAAGAGATCTTTTGATATGGGCCGAGGCTTCCGGCGATGTCGCGGATTTGGGGGCGAAAGCCGGCGAGAAAGTTTCCAAGGGTGGTAAAATAGCGGAAGTTTACAGTCCGCGCGTGGGAGGCCTTTATTATTATATCCAGATGGGCGTTCTGCTCGAGCTCTTTCCCCCTTTGATATTTTTCGGAGTAGGTGCGTTGACAGATTTTGGCCCGCTCATAGCAAATCCCAAAACCCTTCTTCTTGGAGGAGCCGCGCAGTTCGGAGTCTTTGCGACTTTCATGGGAGCGATAGGGCTCGGGTTTACGTCTCTTGAGGCCGCTTCGATAGGCATTATAGGCGGTGCGGACGGGCCGACGTCAATATTCATATCGAACAAGCTCGCGCCTCATTTGCTCGCGCCCATAGCGGTGGCAGCATACAGCTACATGGCCTTGGTGCCCATTATACAGCCGCCCATTATGCGCGCCTTGACGACCTTGAAAGAGCGCCAAATACGCATGAAGAGCCTCAGGAAAGTCGGCAGGCTTGAAAAGCTCATATTCGCGGTTGTCGTAACGATATTCTGCATATTGCTCGTTCCGGACGTGTCGGCATTGATATGCATGCTCATGCTGGGGAATTTCGTCCGCGAGTGCGGGGTTTGCGACCGCCTGAGCAAGGCCGCCCAAAACGAGGTAATAAACATAATAACTACATTTCTCGGGACTTCGGTCGGCATTA
>CASFWX010000074.1 GCA_949298545.1 uncultured Verrucomicrobiota bacterium
GGAGCTTCCGATAACATAATACTCAATAGGGCGTATATTCAAAATGTCGATGCAGGCATGAGCAATCTCAATCTTGCATTAAACGGCGATCGAACATTAAACAATATAACTTTTGAGAGGAGTTCCTTAAACAAAATATCGATAATTGGTACGAAAAACGGCGGGCTTCAAACGATTACGGCAAATCAAATTTTAGTCTCTAATACAGAATCGATTGTGGGGCGTGAGACAATAGACAACGTCATGCGCATTTATTCCACAAATTCAACGGGCAATGCGGTGGCAATTGTGACAAATACGCTTCAAAACAGCGGCAATTACGCGTCGATCGACTTCGGAGGGAATTGGAATAACATGGCTATAAGCTCGCTGTGGGTGAAGGAAGGCATTGGAACTGCCGACCAAGCATGGCAGCGATGGGGAGCGTTAATCTTCAATGTTAACCGAGACGCCGCAGACCTGAGCTCGCGATATGATGTCCAAGTTGACGGTGTCAGTTATTTTGACGAAACTTCTCCTTCGACAACTGCGGCGATGACGCGCATAGCCCTCGCCGAACGCAATAATACCGCAAGCGGAATAGGAAACGGCTTTAAGAATACTTTCGCCTTTAACGGGATTCAGGGAAATGTTTATATACTGACTTCATATACAGCGATTACTGCATTGGGACATGTGGACAACAAAAGTTATTCAACTTTAATTTTTACTAATAGCACAAAGAACACAATATTGAAAGGGTGGCTGGATGATACAACAACGGGTGGAATGAATTCCAGCCTCGACGACCCCCGAGATAACGGAATACAGAGCGGGGTCATCGCGCTCAAAATGGCGGGAAAAGAAAATTTCTCTCAAACAATTCTCACGAACGGGTCAATCGGCGGAGGTATAGAGATTGAAAGCGGAACATTAAGAATTCACCATCAAGACAGCGGTTGGAAACGCGGAGACACCTATATGTCGGGGGGAGTGCTCGAGATAATCCAAAACGAAGATGCCGCTGATATTTCGCAGATCTACGCACACATTTACGCGTGTAATTTTATTTGGGAGGGAGGGACAATCAGCGTTCCATCGCTTTCCAGCGAGCATATAGGGGCTACTGGCAAGGCGCTTATAGAACTGGACGGCGCTTTCTCAAAAGGCATGTCGGTCGCGTCAGAGTTTAAATTCTCATACGACCTTTCTCTCGTGTCTCCAGACGTCGAATACAAGCTCGTTTCATGGTCGGATTATACTGATTTTAGCGAGGGCGATTTTAGCGATGACGCGTTTTACTATAACTTGAAGGGGCAATATCGCATAGATGAAACCGGTAAAGCACTATATGTTTCTTTTGTTGCAATTCCAGAACCTTCATTTATGGCCACCGTCTTCGGACTCTTGGGGATTCTGTCGGTATTCTATCCTCGCAAAAAATAATAAAAAATGTTATCTCTCGGGGCATTGATGTCAAATTAATGTCCCGATACTCTGTTTTTTTAACTATAATATTTCGTATAGCCTGTTATTATGATGCTAAGTAAAAGTATAGTATGTTTCTTAATTCTTTTACCTGCTTTTGAGCTTTCCGCGAAAGTTGTGGAAGGCAATTTAAAGCCCCCGGAGTCATTCAAAGTTTCGAACTTGAAATTTTCTCTCGAAGATGGGGAGCGGACATTTCTCGAGGCTGATTTTATTGCTCCGTTTTATACAGATGCAAAATGCGCTACTTTGAGAGTCGTCTCTCCATCAAAATCCTTGGAAGATATTGGGAAAATAAAAGTCAGCCTTGCAAAACCTGGTTCCGAAGGCGAAATTATAAAATCTTTTGAATTTGAACTGAAGGAGGGTGCAAACGATTTGTCTTTAGATATTTCGGAATTGCACAGTGGAAGGTATCCGGTTTTTCTGCAGTGGGCTGACAAGAAATTGATGCGCCTATTGAGGGTGGAAAGGCCAATTGTGCGCGAGGCCATTCAGAAAGACGGGGCGGATTTGTCGGGAAGCAATTTGATATTTATCGACAATTACCATATCGAGAGCATGGAAAACCTCGGGCAAAAGATGTGTCGGCCCGAAACCTATGAAATCTGCCGTTTAAAGTACAAGTGGAATCGCAAGCCGGTTCCTCACGTATCTATGATGCTCAGCGGAGACGAAAAAAAGCTCGTTGCGCGGTGGAGCACTTGGAACGAAGATCTGCAAGATTACGAGCCTGGGTATTCCGTAGCAGATTCCAGCGAGCCTGACAAATGGCAGCATTTTAAAGGGACATACAAAGGGAAATTGATTCCGCCGCGCGACTTTGAAGCGAATCCTTCCGCCCTTACAGTAAAAAAGCCTTCTTTACCGATAGAAAAATGTTCTATCCGCTATTTTGAGAAAGGGCGCGATGTCCTTCCTCCTGTAAGGGATATTTTTATTTTATGCACAACCAAACCATTCGATTCGGAGATTTTTAAGACAGTTGACGGCGAACAGTTGGAAAAACGCGCCTCCTATGCAGCATGGGAAAAAAACAAGGGAGAAATAGTTCTCCTCGATAGAAAGCCTATTTGCGACGACAATGCCCTCGATGAAACTTATTACGGCTGGGAAGGTGAAGACAGAACAAACGATAACTACGGAGGGACTTTTCTTAGCGATGACGGAAAAACTTTGTACTATATAATCTCGCGGGTCCCATTTCGCCGCAAGCCAATGACTATCGAATACGACAATCTCAGGGGCTGCGATAGGATTCAGACGGTCTACTGGACCAGTGACGGCTTGAATTGGAATAAGCAATGCACATTTCCGCGCTCTGAAACGGAAGAATGGTGGATGCAGGAGTATGGCATGGTTGTCCAGCGCGATGTCCGTTCAAATCTTCTATGGGCTATAAGCTTGCGCTTCAATGTCAGAGAGCAAAGGCTTTTCTTCGCCTTGGCGACCAGCCGCGATTTTATAAATTGGCGCTATGTGGAGAATGGGGATACTTTTATCGGGAGCGCGGATATGAAAGATTGGACATGGGGCTTCCCGTGGAAACCTTTGGATCGGCAATTCATTGTCGGAGGCAAGTCCATTCGGCAAATGCATGTCTTTTCTCTCTTTCACAACGTGTGGACCGTTTTTAATCCATCTGGAAAATTCGACGAGGCCTATGTGCGCGAACTTTATAAAGGGCGAGATCTGGAAAAGCTTCCGCTTTTTGAGGAGATAGGCGGATACGCCGGTTTTGGGGATTTTGTCCGCAATAAGCAGAGGCGTTCTTTGGGAGTTGTCGTTTACCGCAAGGATACATATGGAGCATTGGAAGCGGGAGATGAAGAGGGGGTTCTCGTAACGCGCCCCATGCGCGCGAAAGGCTCGATGCATATAAACGCCGAGACAGAGAAGGGAGGTTTTATTAAGGTGGAATTTTTGAGGCGGGATGATTTGCCCATCGAGGGATTCTCGAAAGAATTTTCCGGTTCGGATTTTTCATATAGGCTTTTTGACAAGCTGCCGGAAGGCGTTTTTAAAATCCGCATAACCATGCAAAAGGCCAAACTTTACGCTTTGGAATTGCGTTAGTTTTAACTAAAAAATCCCGTGAACATTTGCGGCGTATAATTTTCAATTTTTTTTTACTTTACAGTATTGGCTGTTGCCATTATCTGAGTATTGCTATGAAGAAATTTATATTTTCCGTAATATCGTTTATTGCTGCAGCCTCTTTATTGCTGTCTTCTCCGCAAAAAGTCGTTTTCGATACTGACATGGGGAACGATGTTGATGACGTTTTAGCGCTGCTTATGCTCTTAAATTACCATAAGCAGGGTAAGATTGATTTGCTTGGGATCGCCGTAAACAAGGACAATAAATACGCCGCTCCCCTCGTAAATATCGTAAATGATTTCTACGGCTGTCCGTCAATTCCATTGGGTATGGTAAAGGAAGGTGTCATGCCCAAGGACGGCAATTATGCCCGCCAGGTTTTTGAGGATAAAAATCCGGACGGAACTTTTAAATATGCCCGCAGATTGGACGATGGGAAAACGCTTCCGGATGCCGTTAAATTCTTGCGCAAGCTTTTGTCCGAACAGAAGGACGGAGAGACAGTATATGTATCGGTCGGATTCTTTACGAATTTGGCCAATCTTCTGAAATCTTCTCCGGATGAGATATCCTCGCTTTCGGGAAGGGAGCTTGTCGCGAAAAAAGTGAAGTATATATCCGCCATGGCGGGCGACTTCTCAGAAGAGGCTCTTAAAAACCCAAAAAGCGCAAAGCCCGAATACAATGTCAGATGCGATTTGCCATCATCGAAGTATGTCTTTGAAAATTGCCCTGTGCCGATAATATTTAGCGGATTCGAAATCGGGAATGAGGTGTGCTATCCGCACAGCAGCATACGCAAAGACTTTAAATTTCTTCCCGCAAATCCCGCCGTTGACGCTTATGAGAATTTTTCCAAAAATATACCTTCTGTGAAAAAAGGCGGTTTTCACAACAGGCCGTCGTGGGACTTAACAAGCGTGCTTGTCGCTGTGGAACCCGAATATTTTAAGCTTTCAGGGAAGGGAACTGTTTCCTCGGACGACAAAGGCGTGACTTCGTTCAAGCCGGATCCGGAAGGTTTGCACCAATATATACTGGCGCTTTCCAAAGAAGACGCGGACAAGATATTGAATAGGCTTATAGATCTTTGCACATCTCTTCGTCCTTAAGGATTGTTTCCCGGCTTGCTCCAGATAATTTTTCTACGCGCGAGCGCATTTGGGCTGGCGCGTTTTTTTATGCGATTTGCCTTATGAAGGCGCAGGCTTCTTCGACGCCCGCATTGAACGCTTTGCGCATTGCTGGCATTGTCATATATATGTGTGCGGCTCCGAGCATTCTAACTCGCCTGACTTTTCCTCCGGATTTGCGAACCTTTTCTGCGAAAAGCTCCGCTGGATCGCGCAGAATATCGCGTTCGGAAGTCAAGAGCAATATGGGAGGCAAAGTTTCGAGGCTGTCCGAATATAAGGGAGAGAATTTTTTCCTGTCGGATAGGTTCGGAATATATGCATTGTGAAACTCAGCCATTGTTTCAGAGTCGAGTGGCAGCCCGCTTGCGTATTTCTTCCATGAGTCAAAATTTTCACAGGAGCAAAAGTCGGTTACAGGATAATAGAGGACGAGGCCGCGGAGGAATTTATCGATACCTCTTTCCGCAAGCGACAAGGCGAGATTTATTGCGATGTGCCCTCCGGCGCTGTCTCCTCCGAAAAAAATTTTTTCCGGATTGAATTCGGGATTTGAAGCCGCCCATAGGAATACGCTTTCGGCGTCCTCTTGAGCTGCCGGATGCGGATTTTCGGGCGCGAGCCTGTAATCAAATGACAGGACCCGGCAAGAGGATTTTTTGGCTATTTGTGAACACGCGCTTTCGCAAGACTCGATTGAGCCGATTGTCCAGCCTCCGCCGTGGGCGTATATTAGGAGCGGGGAGGACGCTTCAGCGGAAGGCATTTCCGGGGGAACATGCAGCCGGGCGCGGATTTTTCCCGCTTTGCCTTCTATGAAAAAATCCCTAAATTCAACAGGTGCGATATCCGACGGCATAGCTGAACGCTGGGAGCGTATAATATTCAACATTCCTGTCTTGCCGGCGCGGGCATCTCGAATTGCGCGCACCATGAGTTCAGAGAATTTCTGGGAAAATTTTTTTGAAAAGGCGTCGGCTTCTTCCGTAAAATTTCCGTCAAGTTCTATATTTGTAAAATATTTGTCCGGCATCGGAAATCGCGCTTTTTGAGGAGTTGTCAGGCAAGCATAAAAAGATAAAAAATCGGCAAAGCCCCAAAAGGCTTTGCCGATTTTTGCCTTATAGTTAGGATTGAATGCCGTCTGGGTTTTCGGAGTCGGAATTTTCGGAGTCGGTATCTTCACCGGTTTCGCCCTCGTCTTCCTCTCCGTCTTTTGTGTTGATGACTTTGCATATTCCGATGAGCTTGTCGTTTTCTGCGAGGTTTATCAAGCGGACGCCCTGGGTGGTCCTTCCGATGACGCGCACGCCCTTGACCGGGGAGCGGACGGCTTGGCCGCCCTGGGTGAACATCATTATTTCGTCGTCCTGCTTGACCGAGAGGGCGCCTGCGACCCCGCTTGTCTTTATCGCTATCACGCCTGATCCGCCGCGCTTTTGCAGGCGGTATTCGTCGTAGCTTGAGCGTTTCCCCTGTCCGCGCTCTCCGGCTATAAGCAGGGTCGAATTCGGATCGGCGACCACTATGGCTTTGACGCAGTCGTTTTCCTTTTTCAGGGTTACTCCGCGCACGCCGCGGGTATTGCGGCCCTGCGCGCGCAGTTCGGACTCGTCGAAGCGGATGGACATGCCCTCGTGGGTGATGAGAACTATATGCGAATTGCACGGAGCGAGAACTACTCCGATGAGAGTGTCTCCTTCGTCGAGATTTATTCCGATGATTCCGCCCTTGCGGCAGTTTTTATATTCGGAAAGAATGGTCTTTTTTACGACGCCTTTTTTTGTCGCCATTATGAGCGACTGCGAATCGTCGTCGAGGCTTTTTACGCATATCATTGCCGCGACAGTTTCGTCGGGCTTGAGCTCCAGGACATTTTTTATGGACCGCCCTTTTGATACGCGGGATCCCTCGGGAATCTCATAGACTTTCTGAACGTATACGCGGCCGTTGTTCATAAAGAACATAATGTGGTCGTGTGTGGAGGCAGTAAATATGTGTTCGATAAAGTCCTCGTCGTATTGCCCGCTTCCGATTACGCCTTTGCCCCCGCGCTTTTGCGAGCGGTATGCGCTCACGCTGGTGCGCTTGATGAATCCGTTGTGCGATACTGTTATGATGCAGCCCTCGTTTGCAATGACGTCTTCCATGCGGAATTCGCCTTCATCTGCTATGAGCTGGGTACGGCGGGGGGAGGCGTATTTTTCGGCTGTGGCTTTGAGTTCTTTTTTTATCACCGCAAGAAGCTTCTTTTCATTCGAAAGTATCGAGCGGTACTCTTCGATTTTTTTCATGAGCTCGAGGTACTCTTGCTCGATTTTTTCCCGTTCAAGGCCGGTCAACTGATAAAGCCTGAGCTCTACGATAGCTGTTGCCTGCCTGTCGGATAGGGGATATTTCAACATGAGCGATCGCTTGGCGTCGTCTCTATCTTTGGAAGCGCGTATAATCTTAATAAAATCGTCGAGATTGTTTAGGGCGATTTTATATCCTTCAAGTATGTGCGCGCGGTCTTCGGCTTTTCTCAGGAGGAAGGCGGTTCGGCGGTATACGACTTCCCGGCGGTGCTCGATGTAGCATTCCATCATCTCCTTGAGGTTCATTTGCTTTGGCTTGCGCTTGTCTATCGCCAGCATTATTACCCCGAAGGACGACTCAAGTTCGGTATGTTTAAATAGTTTGTTTAATACGACCCGCGGGGATTCTCCGCGCTTGAGCTCTATCACAACGCGCGTATTTTCGTCGGATTCGTTGCGTATGTCGCTGATTTCCGGAAGCACTTTTTCGCCGACGAGTTGCGCTATTTTCTCAATCAGGCTGTTGCGGTTTACATTGTAGGGGATCTCGGTTATTACGATTTGTTCCTTGCCGTTTTTTAGCTCCTCTACGTTCGCGACGCCGCGCATTTTGACGATGCCGCGCCCTGTGCGCATATAATTTTCAATGCCGCTTTTGCCCACGATGACTCCGCCCGTCGGGAAATCCGGCCCTTTGACCACCTTCATAAGTTCAGATAGGGGGACCGACGGGTTGTCTATAAGCATGCAAATGCCTTCGGCAAGTTCATCGAGGTTGTGTGGGGGGATATTTGTTGCCATGCCCACTGCTATTCCGGTTGATCCGTTCATCAGGAGTGTAGGCAGCGCACAGGGCAAAACGGTCGGTTCGGAAGTGGTTTCCTTGTAATTGGGCATGAAATCGACGGTATCGGAATCGATATCGGAAAGTAGGTCCTCGGCTATTGCGGACAATTTACATTCGGTGTATCGGTAAGCCGCCGGAGAATCGCCCTCGATCGAGCCAAAATTTCCCTGCGGTATAACAAGCGGATAACGCATAACCCAGTCTTGTGCGAGGCGTGTAAGTGTATCGTAAACAGAAGAGTCGCCGTGCGGGTGGTAGTTCTTTAGAACTTCGCCGACAACGCCTGCGCACTTATCAAAAGCCCTGTTATGGAGCAGGCCTTCGCGCATCATTGCGTACAATACGCGCCTTTGCACAGGTTTCAGGCCGTCGCGCGCGTCGGGCAGGGCGCGGGCGATAATTACCGACATTGAGTAGTCGATATACGCGCTCTGCATGATTTGCGTTATGCTCGTTTCCGTTATCTTTTCGTTTTCGGTATACATTTTAAAAATCCTGTTTTAGATGTCGAGGTAAGATGCGTTGAGGGCGTTGTCTTCTATGAAGGCGCGGCGTATGGGAACGTCTTCGCCCATCAGCATTGAGAATGTCGCGTCGGCGGCTGCGGCGTCTTCTATGGTGACTTTTAGGAATGATCGCTTTGCCGGATCCATAGTGGTTTCAAAGAGCTGTTTGGCGTTCATCTCTCCGAGGCCTTTGTATCTCTGAATCGAGAGTCCGCGCTTGCCAAGTTCGCGGATTTTTCCGACTAGATCGAGAATGGAGTGTATTTCAATTACGACAGCCTTTCCGGGATCTCCCTTTTCCACTATGCGGTAGCGGGGCTCTTCGGTGGGAGTATACGATTTTACCACGAGGCCGAGCGAGGCTACTTCCTTGAGGATTTTCTCCATTTGTGTGGCTTCGTATATTTCGTAAACGTTGATGCGCTGCTGAACTTTATTTCCGATTTCGTCTACTACTTCACGCACAGTATTTCCCTCAAATATATCTTCGGAATTGCCGTATTCTATGTAGAAAGAAGAGCGTTCCTCGTCGCTGAAAAGGAATTTGAATTCCTCTTTGTTTCCCGTGCGTATGCGGGCGATAAATTTCGGAAGTTTTCCGTCGCGGTTTGCGTCGAGATAGCTGCAGAGCTGGCATGCGTAGCGCGTGACACCGTGCCCGAGAACCTCCATGCGGGAAAAGAGCTCGACTATTTTGTCGACCTTTTGGGCGGGAAATTCAAACTTGTCGCGTATGCGCGTGAGAGTGACGTCTTCAGATCCGAGCTCCAACAGTATTTTGTTGAGTTCGGCGTCGTTCATTACATATTGCTCGCGCTTTTTCCTCTTGATTTTATAAAGCGGGGGTTGGGCTATATAGACGTAGCCTTTTTCTATGAGCCCGCGCATCTGGCGGAAGAAGAAAGTCAGAAGCAGCGTCCTGATGTGCGCCCCGTCGACGTCGGCGTCGGTCATGATTACCACCTTATGGTATCTGGCTTTTTCTATGTCGAAGGCTCCCTCGCCGGAATCTCCTATGCCGGTGCCGCAAGCGGTTATCATTGTGCGGATTTCTTGGTTGTTTAAAATTCTGTCGAGGCGGGCCTTTTCGACGTTTAAAATTTTTCCGCGCAGGGGGAGAATGGCTTGATACTTTCTGTCACGCCCCATTTTTGCGGATCCTCCTGCCGAGTCTCCCTCTACGAGATAGAGTTCGCAAAGGGCGGGATCTTTTTCGGAGCAGTCGGCGAGTTTGCCGGGCAAGCCGCCCGTGCTGAGGGTCGTCTTGCGGACGGTCTCGCGCGCTTTTCTCGCAGCGTCGCGCGCGCGCGCGGCCATTACGACTTTGTCTATGATTTTTTTCGCTATTCCAGGGTTGGTTTCAAATATGTATTTAAGCTTCTCGCCGACGATTTTTTGAACGATGCCGTCAACCTCGCCATTTGAGAGCTTTGTCTTGGTTTGTCCCTCAAAGCGCGGTTCGGGAACTTTGACCGAGATTACGGCAGTCAAGCCCTCGCGGCAGTCGTCTCCGGAAATTTGCGGGTCTTTGTCTTTGAGGAGGTTGTTAGCTTTGCCGTAATTGTTTATCACGCGGGTAAGCGCAGTGCGGAATCCGCTCAAATGCGTTCCTCCCTCGACATTGAAAATCGAGTTTGCATAGGCATACACCTGTTCATTGTAGCTTTCGTTATATTGCAATGCTATGTCCACGGCGATTTTTCTATCGCTGCCTTCGGCGGCGGGGGCGTCACCCGAAAAATATATGACTTTGGGGTTTACTACGACCTTGTTGCGGTTGAGATATTCGACGTATTCAGATATTCCGTTTTTAAAGTGGAATTCCTCGCGCTTGTCTATGCGTTCGTCAACAAGTACTATACAGAGCCCCGGATTTAAAAATGCCAGCTCCCTAAGGCGCTTGGAGAGGATTTCGTATTTAAATTCGCGCGTGAGAGTGAATATTTGCGGATCGGGAAGAAAGGTTATTTTTGTGCCAGAGGTTTTCGTATTGCCGATTACCTTCATGGATTCTGTGGTTTTGCCGCGGGAGAAGGACATTTTATAGATTTTGCCGTCGCGCCTAACCTCAACTTGGAAATCTTCGCTGACTGCGTTGACGCACTTTGCTCCTACTCCGTGAAGCCCTCCAGAAACCTGGTAGGCTCCCTTGCCGAACTTTCCGCCTGCGTGGAGGTTTGTCATTACCAGTTCAAGCGCCGGAATTTTATATTTCGGGTGGATATCCACGGGTATTCCGCGTCCGTCGTCTTCTATCGAACACGATCCGCTCAGGTGAATTGTCACTTTTATTTGCTTGCAGTAGCCGGCAAGCGCTTCGTCTATGGAATTGTCCACTATTTCAAAAACGCAGTGGTGGAGCCCTCGCTCATTGGTGTCGCCGATATACATGTCGGGACGTTTTCTGACTCCTTCAAGCCCTTCCAGCTTTTGGATTTTTGACGCGTCGTATCTGTCGTTGCTATTGTTTTCTGCCATAATTTTAGTTTATTACTTGATTTTAAAATTTTTCGCGTCGGCGTTGGACGCTGTAAAAAAGCGAAACAAAAATTAGGAAGTTTTCCGCAATTTTGTTCGAATTTGGCGTCTGAAAGGGAATACTCAAAACAAGCTTTTTAAGGCTTTGCAAAGGGTGTATTCCATTTTTTCGGCGACGCGTTTATACTTTATTAAAAATAGATTTTCATGCAACATTTTTCGCCGTTTTTTGCAAAAAAAATCAAAAATTTAAATGTATGAAAATGATATACATAAAGTCATACAGTGAGATTTTTTTTCGCCTTTTCGCCCGCGCTGGATAAAAACTGTTTTTCGCTTGCATTTTCAGAGGATTTTTTCGGCGCCTGTTCTCGTTTTTTTTCACGCTTAAAGTGGAGGAATCGCGCGGGAAATTCAAGCTGGCGGAGTTTTGTTTTATTGTCGGAGAGCTTGAAATTTACAGTGCGGAATTTTTTTAATTTTACTTTTAATGGCGGCTTGCGGATTTTTTATCCATAGGGCTTGCGGATTCTTTGATATAGCATAGGGCTGTGGGCTTAAAATAAAATTTGGCTATGATTTTATATTTACATGATATGGGCATACATTTTTTCCGATGCAGCACTGTAAAAAAAAATCCCCTTCTGTGACAGTTAGGCTGCGAAGGGGATTTTTAAGAATTTTTTAATTGTTTATTTTGCGTCGGGTTCAGACCATTTCCCCTCTTTTTTAATTAGGGCGATAAGGCGTTCTATAGATTCTTCCTGTGGTATATTTACTTCGAGGCATTTTTTGCCTTTATAAAGATTGATTTTTCCCGGCGCTCCGCCGACGTAGCCGAAATCTGCGTCCGCCATTTCTCCCGGGCCATTTACAATGCAGCCCATAACCGCAATCGTAATGTCTTTTAAATGGGAAGTTGCCGATTCAATTTTTGCCACTGCCGACTGTATGTCATAAAGGGTTCTTCCGCAGCTTGGACAAGCTATATATTCGGCTTTTGAACGCCTTGCGCGCGCGCCTTGCAGGATCGCGAAGAGATACTTGGCGTTTTGCTCCGGGTCTTCGGAAATCTCTGCGGATACGATGTCGCCTATGCCGTCGCAAATTAGTGAGCCAATATATATCGACGCTTCATTGAGGCGGGACATTTCGTCGGAGTTTTGTTCAGCAAGTTTTTCCCTATTGAAATTGAGCCATATTGGAAGGGATACACCGAGTTTCTTCATGGTTGCTGCGAAGATTCTGGCCTCTCCTATCTGATGCCTGCCTTCCGCAGCTGAAGGGGCGACAAGCACTACATTTGGGAGTCCCTTCAGGGCTTCTGCGAAATTTGGAAGTTTTGCGGTTTCTATTTCTGCCGCCACGGCGCTTTTTTCAGCGTCTTTTATAAGATCGGAAGGATTGGAGTATTTTTTTATAGGGAAATTCAAATCGCACGGCTTAGATGTTCCCGCGACGGCTGGCGGATTGTTAGCGCCGATATTGCAGCCGTTTAAATCCACGCATGACGATTGGCGCCTGTGGTACGAATAAAAATCAATTCCTTCATCAATGCCTGAAATGGCCTTGGAGGCGCGAATTTTTTCAGCCAGGCGGGCGAGAGCAATCGCGACGGGAATTTCCTCGACCGGATCTTCCGTGAGAGAAACTCTGATAGTGTCACCCAGGCCGTCGAATAGGAGGCTGCCTATGCCGATAGCGCTTTTTACCCTTGCGTCGATTCCAAAACCTGCCTCTGTGACGCCGAGGTGCAATGGAGCGGAGAAACCTTCTTCTTTCATTCTTTTTGCCGCGAGCCTGTATGCCTGCGTCATTACCCGCGTATTGCTGGCTTTAAATGAGAAGAGAAAGTTGTTGAAGGATAGATCCCGGCAAATGCGCGCGAATTCAAAAGCGGCTTCCACCATTCCCTCCGGAGTGTCGCCGTACCTGCGTATTATGCGTTCGGAGAGGGATCCGTGGTTTGTTCCTATTCTTATTGCGCGGCCGAGCTCTTTGCACCTGAGGACGAGAGGGGAGAATGCAAGTCGGATCTTTTCGAGCTCCTGGGCGTATTCAGATTCTGTATATTCGGCCTTGCCGAGTTTTTTATCGACAAAATTTCCGGGATTCACGCGGATTTTTTCTACGTGCTCGACAGCTTCCATGGCGGTTGCCGGCAGGAAATGTATATCGGCTGCCAGCGGGGTCGAGAAACCGGCGGCGCGAAATTTTTTTGATATTTCGCCGAGCGCTCGGGCGGCGTCGAGATTTTGGGCTGTGAGCCTCACTATTTGGCATCCGGCTTCGGCGAGCTTTATGCACTGCTTCACAGAAGCTTCGACGTCGCACGTTTTTGTGTTTGTCATCGATTGTACGACTATGCGGTCTCCTCCGATTGTCACGTCGCCGACTAATACGGGGGAAACGGGAGTTTTTACGCAGTTAAATCTTGATAGGCAATAGTTGTCCATGAAATTAGAATTTGATGTTCTTTATGTAAGCATATTCTCTTGCCTCGTCCATTTTTTCAAGTTTTGAGTCGCCGTTCCAGCGCATGAAGCCGCACCAAACGACGTAGGCCATCAGAGATATGAAAAGTATGGAAAAAACGCCTTGTACGCCCGCAAAAAACTTTGGGGGCAGCGGTTTGCCGCGCAATTTCTCCAGGATTGCCATCAGTATGTGCCCGCCGTCGAGGACGGGTATGGGAAGCATATTGAGAATTGCCAGGTTTACGTTGAGCAGCACAGCAAATGAGATTACCAGGCAGAGATGGGCGAGAGAAAGTTGGTAAATCACCCTTCCTATGTCCACGGGGCCTGCGAGGCTGCCTATGCCTATATCGCTTTTAGGATTTATTAGGCTGGATAATGCGTTGTATGTGCGGGATATGCTGTCTGAAAATTGCTCAAAAATATTCGGGTGGCTGATGATGGTGGCATTTTCAAGCATATATCCGAGCATTGAGCGCGTTTGGGAGGGCACTATTTTGGACGAGGATCCAATGGGAAGCAAAGCCGACTTTATTTTAAAATCCCTGTCCATAAAAGACAGGCGCAAACGCGATTTGTCGGATTTGGCGTTGACGAGGGTATTTATTTGGGTAAGGGTTTTAATTTCCCTTCCGTCTGCCTCGTAAAGGGTATCTCCGGGGTTAATGTCGGCGAAAGCGGGAATTTCGGGGACGGAGAAAACCTTTATTGCGCCGATATCGTCCTTGTCGAATGAGTCGGCGCCATTGGGAGGCATGCAAACAAGTTTGAGGGAAGAACTTCCGAACGAAATCTCGCAAACAGGTTTCGTTATAGCGACTTTGGCAGGCTTTATAGGGATCGACAGCACTTTGCCGCCACGCTCCACAGACAGAACGACCTCTTTGTTATCAGGAAGATTTTCAAGATAATTTGACAATTGCAAATTTGAGTAAAGTGTATGTCCGTCTATCTTCCTGACCAAATCTCCGGGTTTAAGTCCGCATGCCTGCGCGGGAGAGTTTTCCATTATGGAGCCTACCCGCATGGCAAGGGCCGGAGTTATGCCTATCATTCTAATGGCATCATCGGTGCTTAGGTTTGTTCTGACGAGCGCGGGCCGGATTTTTATTTGAATGAATTTTCCGCCTCTTTCGATTTTCAAATCTGCCATCGGATTTCCGTCATCGTCGCGTCCGGATCCTATAGCTATTCTTTCCACGATTTCCGGAAAATCCGACACGGGCGCGGAATCAATTTCGAGAATTTTGTCGCCTGGTCGAAGGCCCGCTGCGAATGCCGGAGACTCGATTTCGGTTCCGTAAATATTCGAGATTTTTTCCGGGACGTAGCCGACTATGTTTGTTTTATAGGAAGCATTTTCCGGGATTCCGACAAGCCATACAACGCATGCGAGGAGAGCCGCGAGAATCAGGTTGAAGAGAGCTCCGGCCGCGCTGACGGCGATTTTCGCCCCGCAGGAGGCAGGAGGGAGTTTTTTTAGGGCTTCCTCATTTTCGCCGTCTTCGCTGCCGCCTTCGAGACTTCCCATATCGGCAAGTTGTGGAAGAGCGACATAGCCGCCGAGAGGAAGGAGGGAAATCATGTATTTGCAACCGTCCTTTCCCGTCCACGAAACTATGCGCGGCCCGAAGCCGATTGAAAATCGGAGTATTTTCAGTCCGCATAGGCGCGCCGCCAGGAAATGGCCCAACTCGTGCACGAAGATGGATCCCCCGAAAAATAGTATGACCAGAATGAGGGCCCAAGTGCTGTCGAATAATTCTCCGTAGTCTGCCATGGCATTTTAAGTTGTCAAACGCGCGCGCAAATTTCTGCGGCTTTTGCCCGCGCTTGGGCGTCCGCGGCGAGGACCTCTCCTATTGAATCCGGATCTGTCGCCGGAATGCTTTCAAGTGTTTTTCCTACCACTTCGGATATTTTTATCCACGGGAGGTGCTCTTTTAGAAATGCTTCAACGGCGACTTCATTTGATGCGTTGAATATTGCCGTGGCTGTCCCTCCCGCCCTCAGGGCGTCATAGGCGTATTTCAGGCATGGAAATCTCTCAGTGTCCGGGGGTGAGAAATCCAGTTGGAGAGGTTTTGAAAAGTCCAGCGGTTCAAAGACCCAGTTCCCGCGGTCGGGGCATAGAAGGCTGTGGGATATTGCGAAGGTCATTGAAGGGGGAGATAGGTGGGCGAGAACGGAACCGTCCACAAACTGCACCATTGAATGAATTATGCTTTGTTTTTGGACGACAACTTGAATCCTATCCGCATCCATATCAAACAGCCATCTTGCCTCTATTACTTCAAGCCCCTTGTTGGCGAGCGTAGACGAGTCTATTGTGACTTTCGCCCCCATGGACCAGTTGGGGTGTTTTAATGCCTGCTGGGGGGTAATGGAAAGCATTTGCTCCCGCGTATAATCGCGGAACATGCCGCCGGAAGCGGTTATCAGAAGTTTCGCGACGTCTTTGCGTTTCCGGTCGGCGTTCATGCATTGGAATATGGCGTTGTGCTCGCTGTCGAGTGGAAGGATATCCACCTTTTTGCGCTCTGATGCCTCCATGACAAATTTCCCCGCCATTACCAAAAGCTCTTTATTTGCCAGGGCTATGTCTTTTCCGGCTTCTATTGCCGCTAAGGTTGGCATGAGCGCTTTTGTCCCGACTACCGCCGCCACCGCAGTGTCGGCTTCGTCGAGTGTGGCGACTCTCGACAGGCCTTCTTCTCCGCAATACAAGTTTACTCCATTCCCGAAAATCCCGGATCTTCTTGCGGCTTCCCAAGCGGACTCGTCGAATATTCCGACGTGTTTTACTCCGAATTCGCGCGCTATTGCGGCGAGTTTTTCATAGTTTTTTCTGCCGGCGATTCCCACGACGGAGAGCCTGTCGCGATTTCCGCGCACCACTTGAAGGGTATTGTCGCCTATCGAGCCTGTCGCCCCGAGTATTGAAAGCTTTCTCGTTTTCATATTGACAAAATGAGCATGGCGGCGGCGGTTCCGACGGGGGCGGACAAGAGGAGGGAATCTGCGAGGTCGAGCGCTCCTCCTATTCCGGGAATGATTTTTCCGGAGTCTTTGACTCCCGCGCGCCTTTTAAAGACCGATTCTATCAAATCTGATATTATTGCCGCCAATGCTATCGCAATCCCTCCGGCGGAAGCCGCCCATACGCTGAATGAGTTAGGAAGCATGGGCGCGCAAAGCCAAGCTATAGTAGCCGACAATGCCGCAGCGGAAAATATTCCGCCGAGCGCTCCTTCCGCCGTTTTATTCGGGCTTATTTCAGGAGCGAGTTTTACTCTCCCGAATCCTTTCCCCACAACATACGCGCCGACATCGGAGAACTTCGCCGCCGCGATAATCCAAAGTGCGAGGATTATTCCGGCATACGGATATTCCGGCGTTTGAAACTCAACGGCTATGACGGCGTACCATTGGAGCATAAATGGTATTGCCGCAAGTATTATAAGCGATGGAATGAAACTTTTTGTCGCGAATGTTAAATCCGGATTTTTTATAAGAGAGATTGATAGTGCCGCGGCGGATATTGCGAAAGTTAGCGATCCTGCATCGCCTCCGCCGACGCCTGATATATCCATGCTCCAAGTGCCGATGAAGATCACAATGTTCAGGAGTTGGATTGTTTTAGACATTGGGCGCAATCCTGCCGACTTGGCGATTGCGCATGCTTCGGCGATGGCGGCGGCCGAAAGCAAAGCCAAAATAACAGTGAGCCCCAAACTTTCAAGGCATATAATCGTCCCGATTGTGAGAGCCCAAAGTATGAGCGTGCTGGCTATGCGTGCTTTCATTTGTTGCGGATTTGGTCGGCCGTCAGGCCGTATCGGCGCTCGCGCATTTTATATTCGTCGATTGCGCGGATAAATTCTTCTTTTGTAAAATCCGGCCAATAGGTTCTTGTGAAATATAGTTCGGCGTAGGCGGCCTGCATCATCAAGTAGTTGCTCAATCTCATCTCTCCGGAAGTTCTGATTAGAAAATCCGGATCCGGTACGCCGGCTGTGTCCAGTTTTTGGGATATCGTTTCCCAGCTTATGGATTTAGGGTTTATCCTGCCGTCGATGGCGTCTTGGGCTATCGAGGAAACAGCCCTTGCCATTTCGTCGCGAGAGCCGTAGTTGAGCGCCATCACCAGGGTCAACGCAGAAAAATCCTTTGTCGATTGCTTGAGGGCTTCTATCTTTTGGCGCGTCTTTGGGGGGAGGGCGGACAAGTCTCCTATTGTTAGAAACCTCACCTTGTTTTGTATTAGCTTAGAGCCGTATTTTTCGACAGCTCCGGCCAGAAGCTTCATAAGCGCGTCGACTTCCGTTTTGGGCCTGTTCCAATTTTCAGACGAAAAAGCATAGAGAGTAATATATTTAATTCCGCATTCCATTGCGCCTTCGAGGACATCGGATATTCGTTCAGCGCCTTTTTTATGTCCGTCTATGCGTTTCAATCCGCGTTCTTTCGCCCATCTGCCGTTGCCGTCCATTATTATGGCGACGTGGCTTGGCGCGGGCGGGATAATACTCTTTGGCTTTTGCGGCATCGTGAAAAAATAAAATGGGGTCAGGCGATCCACGGCACATGGAAGGCGTCGCTACCGTTGCTTTCTTCCGAACCTGGCGGGGTTCGCGCGTCTGCCCATTGCATGGAGCCCGACCTTGCCCCTTATATCCTCAAATAAGCGCCCGTCTTGCAAGCTTTTTTAAGCCGTTTTAGGGCGGAAAACGCCTAAAAAAAAGGAGCGGCATAATGCCGCTCCGGAATTTTCGCTAAATGCTTGAGCGAATTAAATTATTTCGCGCTTTCGGCGCTCTTTACTAGGGCGGCGAAACTGTCCGCTTTGAGGGCGGCTCCGCCGATGAGCCCGCCGTCAATGTCTTTTTCGGCGAGGAGCGCGTCGGCGTTTTCGGGCTTCATAGATCCGCCGTAGAGTATTTGAATCTTTTCGGCAGTTTCGGAACCGAAAGCGTCTGCGAGAATCTTGCGGATTGCCGCATGGACTTCCTGCGCCATTGCGGGGGTGGCGGTTTTGCCTGTTCCGATTGCCCACACTGGCTCGTAGGCTATTACTATTTTTTCGGCGTCGGCGCCGGAGATCCCCTCTAGGCCTTTTATTGTCTGCTCGGAAACGACATCGAGAGTTTTGCCGGATTCGCGCTCTTCCAGTTTTTCACCGACGCAGAGAATGGGTTTCATGCCATTTTCGAGAACGGCTTTTACTTTTTTATTTATGAGGCAGTTGCATTCTTTAAAATATTCGCGGCGCTCGCTGTGGCCGAGAATGACATAGGAGCAGTCGAATTGTTTGAGCATGTCCGCGGAAATTTCCCCGGTAAATGCCCCGCTCTTTTCGAAATACATATTTTGGGCTCCAAGCTTCATTGTGGAACCTTTGAGTGCTTTTGAAGCAGCGTCGAGGGAAGTGAAGGTGGGGCATACTGCGACCTCAACTTTTTCCTGCGACCCGATTTGTTCCTTTATGGATTCTATGAGCGCCACGGCTTCTGCCGCAGTCTTGTTCATTTTCCAGTTCCCAGCTATAAAATATTTGCGCGACATTTTTTTGTCCTTTCTTTAGGCTTAAGTTTGAATTATTTATCTTGCAGGGAAGCGACACCCGGAAGCTCCTTGCCTTCAAGGAATTCAAGAGACGCTCCGCCGCCGGTGGATACATGCGACATCTTGTCAGCCAAGCCGCTCTTGTTGACCGCCGAAACGGAGTCTCCGCCTCCAATTATGGAGATTCCGCCCGCAGCTTTGACTTCGGCGACCGCGGCACAGACGCCGAATGTTCCCTTGTTGAATTTTTCCATTTCAAAGCAGCCCATCGGGCCGTTCCAAACCACTGTCTTGGCGTCTTTTATCGCATCGGAGAACAGCTTGACGGATTTTGGGCCGATATCCAGTCCCATCCAGTTGTCGGGAATATCCCCCTCAACAACTTTTGTATCGGCGTCTGGAGCGAATCTATCGGCAACCACATTGTCTATTGGAAGCAGGAACTTAACTCCCCGTTTTTCGGCTTCGGTCATCATTTCTTTGGCATAGTCGATCTGGTCATTTTCGCAAAGCGAGCTGCCGATCTTAACTCCGCGCGCTTTTAGGAAGGTGTAGGCCATTCCGCCACCGATTATTAGGGTGTCAACTTTTTGAAGCAGATTCTTTACTACCGCGAGCTTGTCGGAGACTTTCGCTCCGCCAAGAATCGCCACAAATGGGCGTTTCGGATTTTCAATGGCGGATCCGAGATATTCTATTTCCTTTTCCATGAGGAAGCCCGCCACGGATGTTCCAGCATATTTAGTGATGACGGCGGTCGAAGCGTGCGCGCGGTGCGCAGTACCGAAAGCGTCGTTGCAGTAAATGTCTCCATAGGAGGCGAGTTTTTTGGCGAGTTCCTTCTGCTTTTCCTTCAGCTCCGCTTTGCGAGCTTTAAAGTCTTCGTCGCTCTCGCCTTCCTTCTGTTTGCATTTTGCCTGTTCCTCCTTGTGGTAGCGGGTATTCTCCAGCATGACTATGTCGCCGGGTTTCATTGCGGAAACTTCTGCATCGGCGCTCGCGCAATCTGGCGCGAAAGCTACGGGTTTGCCGAGAAGTTTAGATAGATAATCTGCGACAATTTTCATCGTCGTATCGGGCGTGATTCCCTTTTCATCGGGGCGCCCCATGTGGGACATGAGAACGAGACTTCCGCCCTGTTCGAGAACGTATTTTATCGAGGGCAGAGCCCCCTTTATTCGTGTGTCGTCCTTGATTTCGCCGTCTTTTACGGGAACGTTGAAATCGACGCGCATCACGACTTTTTTGCCTTTTAAATCGACATCGCGGAGAGTCTTTTTATTCATTATATATCCTTTTTTAGATTTTTGTAAATATCGTTCGCATATTGGGCGGCTTTGCGCCTTTTGCAAACACTTTCTTTTTTTTTGTGCTGGCGGCGGGCAAAAAAAAACGGGCGGATATTCAATCCGCCCGCATGTTTTAATTAAAGATGTTTCCTACTTGGCGATGACGCGCGCCATTTCCAATACTTTATTGGAATAGCCCCATTCGTTGTCGTACCAGGAAACGACTTTGACGAATGTGGGATCAAGCTGGATTCCGGCTTTAGCGTCGAAGATGGAGGTCTTCGGGCAGTCGCGGAAGTCGGTTGAAACGACAGCGTCTTCAGTATATCCGAGGATGCCTTTCAGCTCGCCTTCGGAAGCTTCCTTCATCGCTTTGCAAATCTCTTCGTAGGTGCATTCCTTATTGAGTTCGACTGTGAGGTCGACAACCGAAACGTCGGAGGTCGGAACGCGCATGGACATGCCGGTGAGCTTTCCGTTGAGTTCGGGGAGAACTTTTCCCACCGCTTTAGCCGCTCCGGTGGAGGAGGGGATTATGTTTTCGAGTATGCCCCTGCCGCCGCGCCAGTCCTTCTTCGAGGGGCCGTCAACGGTTTTTTGGGTTGCGGTTGTCGCGTGCACGGTAGTCATGAGCCCGCGCTTGATGCCGAACTTGTCGTTGAGAACTTTGGATATCGGCGCCAGGCAGTTTGTTGTGCAGGAGGCGTTGGAGATGATCTTCTGTCCGGCATAGGTTTTTTCATTTACGCCGAATACAAACATCGGGGTGGCGTCCTTGGAGGGGGCGGACATTATGACTTTTTTCGCGCCAGCCTTGAGGTGTGCGGAAGCGAGTTCCTCTGTGAGGAAGAATCCGGTCGACTCTACTACAACATCGGCGTCGACTTCGTCCCACTTGAGATTTGCGGGGTCTTTTTCGGCTGTGAGGCGGATTTTCTTGCCGTTGACGACCATGAAATTGCCTTCAACTTTTACATCTCCTTCAAACCTGCCGTGAACCGAATCGTACTTGAGCATGTAAGCCAAGTAGTCGGGATCGAGAAGGTCGTTAATGCCGACGATCTCAATGTCGTTTGCGAAGTTTTCGACTGCCGCGCGGAACACCATGCGGCCGATTCTGCCGAAACCGTTAATACCTACTTTGATTGCCATTTTTGATCCTTATATTGGGTTTAAAAAAATTGAACGTCGATTATTTCAGGGAAGCTTTTTCTTGCAACTCTTTTTTTCCCGTTTTTTAGTATGCTGAAAACGCGCGGAGCATTTTTGCGGCTTCTTTTGTATTTTTGATCTTATACTTAAGCACTTTTGGCATCTGCCGAGACGCAGCCGCGAATAGTTAAGCTGGCAGTCCATATCCTTTAATTTCCCTTAATCATATTCCATTTTGGCGGATACGGGCCGCCATGGCGGAGTGTACAGTTAAGTAAAATCTTCTGCTATATTTGCTTTTTGGGGGATTTGCTTCTTGAAACTGGGTTCTCCACTTATTTAATTTATTGGCAAATTCTAGCGCGCTATTCGGCGCGATTTATTATTCTAACATTCCCGATTATGGAAAGAAACGGAATACTGGGCTCAGGTTCATGGATTGTCGACCATATCAAGATAATTGACGAGTGGCCGGAGCAGGACACTTTATCGTCCGTAATTTCGAGCCGTTCTGCGAACGGCGGAATGCCCTTTAACATACTTAAGGATCTCGCGAGAATGAATTTTCCCGCGCCTTTGCAGGCTTGCGGGCTTTTGGGGGAGGACCCCGACGGAGAGTTCATACAGTCGCATTGCAGGGAACTTGGGATTGATACGTCGCTTTTTATAACTAGCTCTTTCGTATCCACGGCTTTTACCGACGTTATGAGTGTTGCCAGCTCGGGGCGCAGAACTTTTTTCTATTATCCCGCCGGAAACGACCAGATAGAGCCAAAACACATGCGCGTAGAAGAATCCAGGGCAAAAATATTCTTCGAAGGTTATTTCGGCTTAAACGGGAAGATGGACGCCGTGTCTGAAAACGGCTCCACGGGGCACTCGGAAATTTTTTCCAAGGCAAAGAGCCTCGGATTTATTACCGCTTCGGATCTCGTGAGCAGAAATGTAGATTTTTCATCTTTGACCCGCAGTTCTCTTCCGCATCTCGATTATCTTTCTTTAAACGAGTTGGAGCTAAAATATCTCGCCGGCGGAGACGCTTTAAATTGCGCCGATATAAAGAGCGAAGCTAACATAAAAAAATACGCTTCGGAAATTTTGCGCCGCGGAATAAATAAATTTTTAATAATTCATTTCCCGGAATGCGTTTACGCGTTTGGTCAAGACGGCAGCATGTACAAGCAATGCAGCGTGGATTTTCCCAGAGAAAGGATAAAGGGCGCGACAGGTGCGGGAGACGCCATGTATGCCGGCGTTCTTTTCGGAGTTCACGAATCATGGGATATGGCGGACTGCTTGCGGCTCGGCGTGTGCGCAGCCGCGCAGTGCCTTACCGACGACTCCGCCTCCGACGGGATGGCTGACTGGAGGGATTGTTTAAAGCTTGCGGACTTGTACGGATTTAAAGAAGCATAATGCATATGGAAACGAAGACACTGGATATAAAACTAAAAAAAATACTCTCCGGGGATAGGAGACCCGAAAATTTTATAATAGCCGACGCCAAAGATTCGGATATGGCGCGCGGTATAAATTCCGCCGGATTCGGTTCAGACGGGAAATTCCGCAACCAGCGCACGTACCGCCAAATGATGCGCGAAGTTGTCAAGCAGGGAATTGTGGATATTATGCTGATGTCCGCATCAAATCTCGAAGTGCTTTCGAGAGAGGGGATATTTGAGAACAGCCCCGTCACCCCGGCGGCTCGCGCAAACGACACTACGGACATTTGGGTCGCGAGAAAATCCGAATATGCGAATCTCCCCTCGAAGCCGTTTGCAAGCGCGTCTATCGATTCAATATTGGGTGCCGGAGCGGATTTGGGGCTTTATTCAATGACTTTTAACAACATTCTCGAGAGGGACTTGGAGTCTATTGAGAGGTTTGCCGATTTTAGGCGCGCTTGCGCAGAAAAAGGCTTTCGGTATTTTTTAGAAGTTTTTAATCCGAACTCTCCTCAAGGCATTGCGGAATCAGACATTCCCGCCTATGTGAACGATTGCATAGTAAGATCGCTTGCTGGCGTTGTGGAGTCGCAAAGACCGCTCTTCTTGAAAGTCGCTTATAACGGGCCCAAAGCAATGGAGGAGCTCGCGACTTACGACGACAGGATAATTGTCGGCATACTCGGAGGCAGTTCGGGCAGCACTCTTGACGCTTTTGCGCTTCTTCACGAAGCGCAAAAGTACGGCGCCATGGTTGCGCTCTTCGGCAGGAAGATAAACGACGCGCAGTCTCCGTTGCATTTTCTTGAAAGCATGCGCGCCGTTTCGGATTCTCTTGTATCTCCGCGCGAGGGGGTCAAGCTTTACCACGACAAGATGAAAAAGGCGGGAATCGTTCCGGTGGTTTCTCTTGAAGACGATTTGATTTTGAGCGCCAAGCTTCAGCAGCATTACTAAAAAGGCGTTCGATAGGAGCATTCTGTTAATTTCGGCGTTCAGGCAGCTTTTTAAAAAAACGGCTTGAGCGCCGAAGTTTTTTATGCGATTGCTTTGGTATGAGCCAAAAATTGCCGCGTGAAGTAGTTAGGTACAGAAGGGACAAGTTCGTATTTTTTGTATATGCGCTTGTGGCGCTTATGCTTTGCGCTCAAATCGGCATATTGGTGTGGGGGTATTTATCCTAAAGGTTTTTTTGTATGTTTCAGGACGACGCGCTTTATTCGATTTTGATGTTTTGCGCCGCAGCTTGGCTTTTCAAGATGTGGCTTGCCGACCTGTCGAACTTTCGCAAGAGCGGAGAGGTTGTAAAGGGCGCTTTTGAAGGCGCAACGCCGGCGTCAGGCAATCTCGTTATAATAGGCGTTATAGGAGCTCTATTGCTTTTGTCTTTACACACGTCTTCGGAATATGCGGCAGGGGTGGCGGGCGAACAGACGAAAGTTTCGGCATGGGCGCTATTTTCATGGTGTTCGGCGGCGTTTATCGAGGAGCTGATTTTTCGCGGCTATTTGGTGGTAAAAAACCGCTCCGTATTGGCTTTGGCGTCAAGCATATTTCTATTTTCATTCCTTTTTGCCGCCATGCATCCGTTTTTATGGGATTATACGGTGCCTGAAGGCGGATCGCTCTTCGCGGGAAAGTGGTCGTTTGACTTTTCCCTTCAAGCGTTGTTGGCGACGCTTGCAGTATTTGAATGTTCGCTGTTTTTTTATATATTGCGTTTTTTGCCCTCTAACAAATACCGATCAATTATCCCCTGCATAGCGGCGCATTTGACGTATAATTTGGGCGTGTTTGTTATAAAGCTCTTTTCCGGTTTTGTGGAATGGTGAAGTTTTTAAAAAAAAACTTTTTGTTTTTGGCTCCCATGGCCGGCTACACCAATGGAGTATGGAGAAAGATATTCCGCGAATACGGGGCGGATGGAACCCTGAGCGAATTTGTGCACAGTTCGGCGCTCTTATCCGGGGCGCGCAAGGCTTTTGAGAGGATTTCTTTCGAAGAAAGCGAGCGCCCGGTCGGAATTCAGATATTTGGTTCCGATCCGTCCGAAATGGCTGATGCCGCCTCGCTCGTCGAGGAGAGATTATCGCCTGATTTCATAGATGTCAATTTCGGCTGCCCGGCTCCCAACGCAGTCCGCGCGGAGGCGGGGAGCGCGCTTTTGAAAAACCCAGCTAAAATGGCGCGCATTGCCGCAAGCATTTCAAAAAAGCTAAAGCGGACGCCTCTTACGGCAAAGATGCGCACGGGCTGGGATCGAAATTCGATTATTGTTCCCGACGCTGCGCTTGCCCTTCAAGACTCCGGCATCGCAATGCTGACTTTGCATGGGAGGACAAAAGTACAGGCATATGAAGGTCCTGCTGATTGGGATTTGATAGAATCCACTGCCCGCGCTCTATCCATTCCTTTAATTGGGAACGGGTCTGTGGAGAAGCGCGATTCCAAGTTGCTTGCGGATTCAGCTTGCGGCGGGTTCATGATAGGGCGCGCGGCATTGGGCAATCCCTGGATATTTTCGCAAACGCGAGCAAGGATTGAGAATCCTGGATTTGAACCCCTGGAACCGTCGCCGTCTGAGCGGGCGAGGCTCGCGTATAGGTATGCCGAGCTTGTTTGCAGGCATGGGTATTGCGGAATAAGCTCCGGCGACATAACTTTTGCGCGCGGACAAATCATGCGCTTTTTAAAGAACGCCCCGCACTTTAAGAAGCTTCGCGTGTCTATGGGGAAGGTAAAAACATTGGACGAATTAAAGGATATTTTATGCGCGTATTTTTAGCTCTTTCCTCTTTTGCTTGTGCCGCCGCTTTTGCAAGCGGCTCTCCGAATTCCGGAGAAGACTTTCTAAATAAGGGAATGGAATATTACGTTCGCGGAGATTACGAGTCGGCGCGCAAGCTTTTATCCGAAGTTCCTGACGACGGATCCGCTCGCTTCGGAAGCGTCGCCTATTATCTGGGGTCAATCGCGGCGAGCGAGGGCGACAAGTCGGCATACGGATATTTTGAGAAAGCCATGAATTTGGCGCCGAAAAATTTGCGCAATATGGCGGCAGTTCAGTTTGCCCGCTTCGCATTGGCGAATTCTGATGCGCCGCTGGCCCGGCAAAAACTCGGCGCCATTGCCCGATCTTCAAAAGCGGATCCGCTTCTTCGCTGGTACTACGCCAAAATTCTTGCCGAATCTAATCCGAATGAGGCTGGAGAATTTCTGCGCGACATGCTATCCGAAGAATTTCCACGCAGGGATTCAATCGGCGCTGATGAATTCGTATGCGCGCGTTTGTCCGGAGACGGGCTTGCAAGTTCGGTTCCTTCAGAAATTTTGAAGTGCGATACTCCCGCGGGCGCATCCCGCGCTGAAATGCTCGCGGGCGGGATTCCATCTGTAAAATTTTCCGATCTTTCGCTCCTGGGAAAAATAGCGCGGGCAGAAGCGTTTGCCGACGGGAAGGGCGGGGCTTTGACCCGTGAGGATATGGACTCTTTAAAGGGCGAAATTTCCGAGAATCAAATAGCGTCGTTTGCGTGGCGCGGGGCGTTTGCACTCGCCAGATGCGCATGGAAGCTCAAGGAATGGCGGGAGTGTGCCATGTATGCCGCGGACGCGCTGGCGCTTGCTCCGGAAGATTTTTCGCTTCGCATACCTCTTTTAATGCTCAAGGGCGATGCGCTTCGCATGGAGAAAAATTACGACGCCGCCCGCAGTTCGTATTTAGACATAGCGATGTCAGGCAAAAGATCCGCTTTGGGCGAGCCATCTGCAGAAGCGCTTTATAAAACCGGACTTTGCTGGTATGAACAGGGCGATTGGGGCAAAGCCCACGCATATTTTGAGCGGGTTTTCATAGCTTATTTCAAATACGAATATTGGGGATCAAGGGCGTATTATTACGCCGCGAGGGCTTTGTGGTCGCTCGACAATAGGCGCGACGCCAACGCGACTCTCGTCGAGTATTTTATGCGCGCCAAGGATAAAAATTCGGAAATTTACCGCCAAGCCAGGGATTTCTATGACAAAATCTAAAAAACACACTCCTCCGCCCGCCAATGAAATTTTAAAGATTGTAGCCGCCGCGCGCAAGTCCTCGTTGTCGGACGGGCTGGGCGGGCCATTCGGGGCGTTTGTATTTTCGGGAGACGGCAGAGTTGTCGGGCGCGGGGTCAACGAGGTGTTAGGCTCTTGCGATCCAACCGCCCATGCGGAAATGCAGGCAATACGCGATGCTTGCCGCAATTTAAAGTCGCGCGATCTTTCGGGATACAGCCTCTATGCGACGGGCAGGCCATGCCCGATGTGCATGTCGGCGATAATATGGGCGAATTTAGACATGGTTTGGTATTCGGCGGATTTTGAAGATGCCGAGAAATTAGGGTTTAGGGACGATTTTATATACCGTTTTATTCGCGGCGGATGTTCAGATGGCTCTGTGTTAAAACTCGAGCGCATTCCCAGCGAGGATTTAAAACGCCTCTATCACGAATACTCGATTAAGGGAGAAATATATTAGCCGCTTTGCTTGTGGAAACGGATTTGGGAAGCAGGCTAATCAGTCAGGCAAATGCCCGTGCCTTACCCGTTCAGCACAGCAAAACGCCGCGGAAATTGATCAAAGAATCCGCGTTTAAAGTGCGCTTTTCAGGGCTTCGGCTATGCCTGGTCGGATTGGCTTGTCGCGGGCTCTTTTGCTAAATCTCGGTCTGGAGCGCCGTCGAAACGCATGGATATAAGCCTGGTGACGCCTCTTTCTTGCATCGTAACACCATATATTGTATTGGCAGCCGACATCGTGCGCTTGTTGTGGGTTATTACGAGGAATTGGGAATAGCGGGTAAACTCTTTGAGCAAATCTGTGTACCTGCCAATATTTGCATCGTCCAACGGTGCGTCGAGCTCGTCGAGCACGCAGAAGGGGCTCGGCTTCACCATGTATATTGCAAAAAGCAAAGAAACAGCCGTCATTGTCCGCTGGCCGCCAGACAGGAGCGACAGGCTTTTGAGTACGGTTCCCGGAGGGCGCGCCACGATTTCAATGCCGCTGTCGAGAACGTCCTCGCTCTCGACGAGTTTTAAGTCTGCCGATCCGCCTCCGAATATCTTTTGGAAGGTGAAGGCGAAGTTTTTTCTTATTTGCTCGAACGTATCGGCAAAAAGTTTCTGGGAAGTGGCGTTGATTTCGTCAATGTCGGCGACTAGGGCGTTCTTTGAGGTCCAAAGGTCGTCAGTCTGGGTTTTTAGAAAGTCGTAGCGCTCTTTTAATTCGGCGTATTCTTCGATTGCCACCAGATTTACTGCTCCCATGGCGGATATTTTTTCTCGCAATTCCCTGACTTCCTCGCCTATTGCCGAAAAATCCGCCGAATCCATTGCGTCCAAATCCTCTTTTGTGGGATCTCCGCGCTTTTTGCGGGGGCGGGGGGATATTTCGCCGCCGGATTCCTCGAGTTCGTCGAAGTTTGCCTTTATTTCAAATTCCTCGTCTGCCTTCCAAAGTTCTTGTTTCCAATCAACCGAGGATATTTGCGTTTCGTATTCCCGGAGTATCCTTTCGGAAATAAAGTCGAGCTTCGATCGGAGCTTTGCTATGCGAACATCGCATTCGGCTTTCGAGGCGTTTGCGCGCATATTTGCCTCCCTGTCGCCCGCGGCGGACTCCTCGAACTCCATTATCGACGCTTCGCACCTTGACAGTTCCGCCCTGCGTTCCTCTATTTTGAGAAGCGCCGATTCGAGATCTTTGGAAAGCCTTTCTGCTTTTTCTCTTTCCGAGGCGGTTTCGCTTTCTAAATTTGAAATTTGGCTGGCAATTGAATCTTTTTCTGCGGAGCGTTTTTCAATAAGAACACTCGTTTCTTCTTGTTGGGATTTGAGCGCTCCGAGCCCTTTTTCGAGATTTTCAAGGCGCGATTTTTTTGTCGCCAATTCGAGGCGCGTTTCGGAGAGAATCGAGAGTTTTTCGTCCTTTAAATTCCGCAGCTTGGCTATTTCCTCCTCTTTTTCCACTGCAGCCTTTCGAGAGGAAGCTACCGAGGCTTCTGCTTCGGATAGCAATTTCATGGCGGAATCGAGGCGGTCTTGCGTTTCAAATTTCGAGTTTTCCATTTCCCGCAGGGAGGAATTCTTTTTTTCTATTTCGCTTTCCTTTTCCGCGATGGAAGTTTTCGCCGAGGCTATTTGGGCGTTTATCGAAGCCATTTCACGGCGTATTTCGTCGGCGGTATTTTTGCAGTTTTCAATTTCGGCGTCGGCCGACTCCAGCTGGGCGTTTATCGCCATTGCTGATTCGTTGAGTTCGGTTAATGATGCATTGTCATTTTCAATTTCGGCCTTTAATCGGCGTATTTCCTTTTCCCTCAGGATAAAACTGCTTTCGGTATCGCGCTTTTCCCCGCTTGGAACATAGACTGTGCCGCGCGAATCCATCAGGTCTCCGTCGCGCGAGACTGCGGCGACAAACGCAAATTTGTCTTTTCCCATCTCGGAGGCGAAATTTGCGAAATCGCGTATGTTTTCGCAGAAATAGCAGCCTGAAACGAGATTTGCCGCAAATTTTTCAAGAGATTTGTCTCTGCTTTTTACGATGTCGGATCCTCTAAAAATCCCCTCCGGCAATTTCCCCGCAAACTCTCCTGAAAAATTCGCGTTGCCAGTTTGGAAGCAAGCGTTTCCGAGACTGCGCTCGCGCAATATGGAAATCGCGGGCGAGAGTTTTTGCCAATCATCTAAGGCTATTGCGTCGATTGCCGAGCCGAGCAGGGCTTCAAATGCCGAGGTCCATCCTTCGGCGACGTCCACGTTTTGGCTTACAACTTTCGCCTCTTGCGGGGGAATGCATTCGGATATTTTGCCTTTTAATATGGCTTTGACGCCTTCGGAAAACCCCTCCATGCGGGATTGGAAGTCGTTGAGCAGGCTCAGCTGCGCGCTCTTGCTGGCGACTTGCCTGTCCATCTGCTGTATTTCAACTTGCTTATTGCGGTATGCAGCCTTGAGCTCGTCGGATTTTGCGGCGGCTTCCGCTGTGTCCGCTTCGGCTTCGGCGAGCCTTTCGCGGGAATTTTCGAGAGCCGACTCAAATTCGGCGAGCCGCCTTTCAAGCGCGCTCTTTTCCTCTGAAAGCTGGTATATGGAATCCGATAGTGCTCCATGCCTGACTTGGTAGGACTTCAGGTCAACTTCAAGGCTCGTGCAGTTTGAGCGGAGGCGCGTGATGGAGCTCTCGTGGAAGAGCGTGTCTTGGCGGGCGGTGGAAAGTCCGCTCTCTGCGGCGCGCAGGGATTCTTCTATATTTGAGAGCTCGGCGCTTTGGCGCTTGAAAACTTCGTCGTCGGCGGAGACGAGGTTGAGCTGCATTTGCTGTATTTCAGCGTCGCCTTTGGCTTTGCCTTCGAGATTTGCCAGTTGTTCCTTTAGGGATTTTAGCTCGTCTTCTATTTGGGCGCTTCGCTCTCCGAGGTCGCGTTTGCGGACTTCGGCGAACTCAGCGTTTCTTTCGGCCTGTTCCTTTTCCGAGCGGACTTCGGCGCTTTCTTGGCGCATGCGCTCAAGTGTTTCGGCTATTTCCGCGCGTTCCGACTTCATGCGCGACAGAGTTTCCTCGGCTGCAGCCACCTTTTCGGATATATTTAAAATCTCGGAAGAGATTGCGGCGAGGGCTTCTTCGTCTTCTTTTAGAAGTTCATTTTGGGCGGAATAGTCTCTCGCATTTAGCGACAGGTCGAGATGTTTTAGCCGGTGGCTGAGGCGCTTGTAGCGCAAGGCTTTTGAAGCTTGGCGCTTAAGGGTGCCTATTTGCCTGCCGATTTCCTCCATTCTATCGCTCGCCCGCGCGAGATTTTGGTCTACGAGTGCGAGCTTGTTAAGGGCCTCGCGGCGCTGTGTTTTATATTTCGTGACTCCGGCGGCCTCCTCGAATATCGAGCGCCTCTCGCTTGGGTTCGACGATAATATCTGGTCGATTTGCCCCTGGACCATGAAGGAGTATGATACGCGCCCCACGCCGGTATCCATAAACAGGGTTTGGATATCGCGCAGGCGGACGGATTTACCATTTATAAAATAGTCGCTTCCGCCGTCCCGGGTTGCGCGCCTTGTAATTTCCACCTCGTTGAAGTTCGTTCCGAGCTGTTTCTCGCAATCCGAAAACAACAGGGAGACTTCGCAAAATTGGAGCGGTTTGCGGGATTCCGTCCCCTGGAATATAACGTCCTGCATTTTGCCCCCGCGCAGGGCTTTTGCGCTTTGCTCTCCCAAGACCCACCTGATGGCGTCCACGATGTTGCTCTTGCCGCAGCCGTTTGGTCCAACGATGCAGGTAACGCCATCGCTGAGCGCCAGCGTGGTCTTGTCGGCGAAGCTTTTAAAGCCGTTTATGGTGGCCTGTTTCAGATACATTTTTGTTGGTTTTATTTTGAGGTGGCTGCGCGGATAGAGATTATTTTATCGCGGATTTATACTCCGACAAAACTTTTTTCAAGTTTTCCGGCGAACCGCCTCCCTGTGCAAAGTCCGGCTTTCCGCCGCCCCGTCCTCCGAGTTTTCCGGTTATTTCGCGCACGATATCCCCGGCTTTAAAGCCCGCGGCTATCGCTTCATTTGAAGACAGGGCGAGCACAGTTGCCTTGTCCCCGAAGCGCGCTCCGAGAACTACCACCCCGCCAGGCTTTTCTTTCGATATCTCGACCGCGAGGCTCCTCATTTCGCCGGGATTTTCAAGCTCGACCAATTTTACCATAAACGGCACTTTGCCGCCTTTGAGGACAGATTCCTCCGCTATTGTTTTTGCAATCCGGCCCGCGTTTTGTTTGCGAAGGGATTTAAGTTCGCGCTCGAGTTCCTGTTTTGCCTCGGTGAGTTTTTCCAATCTGCCAGGTATTTCTTCGATAGGGCAGGATAGCCTGCGGGCGGTTTCGGAAAGCTGCCTTTGGAAGCCCTCAATCCTTTCAAGGGCGGATATTCCGGCGACTGCCTCTATTCTGCGAGTGCCGGAGGATATCGCACCCTCTGAGACTATTTTTATGATTCCGAGCTCACCGGTGGAGGATACGTGCGTTCCTCCGCAAAGCTCCTTGCTGAACTCTCCCATTTCCACGATTCTTACGACGGCGCCGTATTTTTCGCTAAACAGCGCCATGCAATCTTTTGGAACTTCGCGCCTCGGGAGGAGCCTCCACGTGACGGGGGCGTTTTCGAGAATCTTCTTGTTCGCAAGAAATTCTATTTCGCGAAGCTGTTCAGGCGTTGGCGCCTCGTAATGCTGAAAGTCAAACCTCATTCTTTCATCGTCGACGTATGAACCTGCCTGCCGCACGTTGTTTCCGAGAACTTGGCGGAGCGCCCAATGGAGTATGTGGGTTGCGGAATGGTGGCGCTGTATCGAGCGGCGCCGAACCACGTCGACGCTGACGCTGACGTCCGCTCCAACGTCCCCCTTCTTGAATACGTCTTTGCGAACCTTGTGCAGTATGTGGCCGGCGGCGTCGGTTTTTGTGTCAAACACCTCATGGGCAACTCCTCCTATTTCTATGAATCCCCTATCACCAACTTGTCCGCCTTTTTCCGCGTAGAATGGAGTTTGGGGGAGTATCACAAAATCGGCGTCGTCGCCTTCGACGATTGCTATTATATTCGTGGTGAAATTAACGAGATTTTCAGATTTGTATCCGACAAATTGCGTGGCGTGCTCAACCTCCGAGACGTCGGAAACGCTAATTACTTCCTTCTTTTGAGCCTCCCGCGCGCGGGCGCGCTGGCGCTCCATTTCCCGCTCGAAGCCCGCGACGTCGACGGGGAGGTTTCGCTCTCTGGCTATCAGTTCGGTTAGATCGAGAGGAAAGCCGAAAGTGTCGTAAAGTATAAATGCCTGTTCACCTGAAATGCTGCCTTCCTCTACCGTTATGCGGTCGAGAATTTCGAGCCCGCGGTCGAGGGTGCGCGCAAAGCTTGTCTCCTCGTTTTCTATCGTCTTTATTATTACCTTCTTTTGCTCTATGAGTTCCGGAAAAACGGGCGACATCTTTTCTATGAGGGGGTCTGCAAGGCGCGCAAAAAATCCGTTTTTCAAACCTAGCCGGCGTCCATACATTACGGCGCGGCGAAGAATTCTTCTGAGCACATAGTTGCGCCCTTCATTGCTTGGAAGTATTCCGTCGGCGATTGAAAATGAAAGCGTGCGGATGTGGTCGGCGAGGACTCTGAACACGCAGTCGGTAATCTCCTGGGCAGACATGTCTCTCGGATCCCGCGGAACCGTCCCGGTGTAGGTCTTTCCGGACATGTGGGATATGTGCTTGAAAATATCGGTAAAGAGATCGCTGTCGTAGTTTGATGATGGCTTCGAAAAATCTTTGAAATTTTGGGTTGTCGCCATTATTCCCGCGACGCGCTCGAGCCCCATGCCGGTGTCTATGTTTTTGTGCTTTAATGGCACGAAGGTCCCGTCGGGCTGCGCGTTGAACTGCATAAAAACAAGATTCCATATCTCCATGCAGAGAGGCGACCCGGAGTTTACCAAAACGCCCTTGCTGTCGCCGTTGGGCGTCAAATCCATATGGATTTCAGAGCAAGGCCCGCAAGGCCCCGTGTCTCCCATCATCCAGAAATTTTCCTTTTTGCCGCATTTTTTGATATGTATCTTCGGATCAAGGCCGTAAGAGGCCATAAGCCTTTCCCATATCTGGAAAGCTTCTTCGTCGAATTCTGCGGGATCCCCATCGCGCGGCTCGTATACTGTTGCATAGAGGCGCTCTTTGGGAAACTTCCATACCTCTACGAGGAGTTCCCACGCCCATTCTATGGCCTCCTTCTTAAAATAGTCCCCGAACGACCAGTTCCCGAGCATTTCAAAAAAAGTGTGGTGGTAGGTGTCGAGCCCGACGTCTTCAAGGTCGTTGTGCTTTCCGCCGGCGCGTATGCACTTCTGCGTGTCGGCCGCCCTGAGGAAGGGCGTTTTTTGCTCCCCGAGAAAATACGGGACAAATTGGTTCATGCCCGCGTTGGTAAAAAGCAGGTTGGGGGACGTTGGCATGAGCGGCGCAGACGGCACTATGGTGTGTCCTTTGGAATTAAAAAAATCCAGAAAACTCTTTCTTATTTCTGAGGAAGTCATGTTATTTTTCCCTTGCTTGCCGCGCGTTTACTTTAACGGCGCCGCGCGGCGGCCGCCGGCTTTGCCTTTTATAAATTCTCGATTACGGCGTTTTTCATTTCCTCCGTGGAGGCGGTTTTGCCTCCGAAGGCTATGTCCGCCGTGCGGACTCCGCCGCACACTGCCGCGCGGACGGCATTTTCGATTTTTTTTGCGAGGCAGTCTTGGCCAAATGAATAGCGCATCATCATTGCCGCCGACAGAATTTGTGCGCACGGATTTGCAATACCTTTGCCCGCTATGTCTGGAGCGCTTCCGCCCGCCGGCTCGTAGAGCCCGAATTTAAGCCCGAGCGAATTCTTTATCTCTCCGAGGGAGGCAGAACACAAGGTTCCGAGAGATCCGCAGACAACTGCCATCTCGTCGGAGAGTATGTCTCCAAACATGTTTTCTGTAAAAAATACGTCGAATTGATTTGGGTCCCGCACGAGCTGCATTGCCGCATTGTCGACGTACAAGTGGGTCAACTCGATTTCGGGGAAGTGCTTCTTGAAATATTCCGTGACGGTTTTTCTCCAGAGGACCGAAGTTTCAATGACGTTGGCTTTGTCTATTGAGCAGACCTTTTTTCCGCGCGCCATGGCGGTTTTTCCGGCGACTTCGGCTATGCGCTCTATTTCCGACACCCTGTATTGCATGACGTCCATGGCGGCGGTTTCGCCGTTTTCAAGGGTCCAGGTTTTCTTGTCGCCGAAGTAGATTCCTCCTGTGAGTTCGCGTATGCACACGATGTCTATGCCGTTGGGTATGCGGGCATTTTTCAGGGGTGAAGCCTCGGCAATTTCGGGATATAAAAGGCCGGGGCGTATGTTGGCAAAAAGTTTGAATATTTTGCGCAGGGGTAGGAGGGCGGCGCGTTCTGGCTGCTCATTGGGCGGGAGCTTTTCCCATTTTGGGCCGCCGACCGAACCGAAAAGTATGGCGTCGGAGCTGCGGCAGGCTTCGACCGTGCTTTCGGGAAGGGCTTTGCCGAATTTGTCTATGCCGGCTCCTCCGACGGCATGTTCGCCGTATTCGAGGGTATGTCCTTCGCGCTCGCACGCCGTTTTTAGGACTTCGAGAGCCGCCTTCATGACTTCGGGGCCGATTCCGTCGCCCGCCAAAACTGAAAACTTAAATGTCGCCATAAATTTGAATATAAATAAAGTACTAGAAAAACATCTTTCGCCGCATATTTCCACAAAATTTTTTAGGTTTTCGACAATCTTGGGGGATTTGTAAAAAAATACTTGACTCCATTTCCAGGAAGTCGAGATTGTGCTCCGTTCTTTGCAACTTATAGGATTCGTTCAAAGACGAAATTCCTCCGCAAACGGAAGCCCGTGAAATTCGGGCGCGGTCTCGCCGCTGTAATATCCGAAAGCGCCCCTGTGCCACTGTTGTTTCAATGGGAAGGCGGGCGCTCGTCGCTCTTTCGCGACTTTGGATCGAGCCAGAAGACGTGTGTGGGGAATGTCCATTTAATTCCCGAGAATGGAAGACAGGACAATGCGCGGATTCCTTTTGCCGCCCATGCGGCGGCGCGGAGGTTTCCCGCGGACGCGAGCGCCCTTTTTCAGTTTTTCATCAGCGCGGGCGCGCGCGGAGCGAAAGGCGTGTCGGAGTGTTTTCTTTCGAGGGAATTAACCAATCTCTCTGCTTCGCAGAAAACGGAAAGAAAACAAACATGCATACAACTCGACAAAATAAAACCAAATGCGGAGTCTTCGCCTCATTGGCGCTTTTAGCCTTCGCATCTTCAACCAACGCCGCTCTTTTTGATTTTGAAGGCGGAGTTCCTGTTTACGACGCATATCGCTCCGAGATTTTGCCGGCCACCACCGGCTACCATTTCGACGAAAATCTCGCTTCGTCCGCGACTGTCGGATTTAATTGGAATAATTTTTATTATTCCGATTGGGATTCATGGTCGTATTCATGGGACGGAATAGCAGTTTCCAACTGCGACGATCCAAGCATAAGCGCCAGCCAGTATTGGGTTGCGGGCGACAAGTCTTCATACACGTCCATTACTGGAACCGACGGCAGCGGTGTAAAGGGCGGAACTTACGGCGTGTTCTTCGGCCTGACGGACGGCACCAGCCCAACTCAAGCCTCCTCCGACGCGGGGCATATAATATTTAACGAACTTGTAAACGTTCAGAGCATAGACATCGCAAACACACTTGTGACATTTGACCAGTTGAACGCCCAGCGCGACGACGACGGAAACTTGAAATATACTTATTGTATAGACATCTACGGCGTGATGTCGGACGGCGCAACTCTCACTGACGAATATGTCCGCGTTACTTTAGCTGATGCCGAGGGAATTTCACAAACATGGCAAACCGGAGTCGACTTGAGCTCGCTCAATGTGGATCCTGAAGGCCTCTGGGGCTTAGCTTTTGTGGCATATTCCGACTGGTACAATTCATACGGCATGCTGGCTCCGGCCTATTGCGCCATCGACAATATTTCTTATGCGGCGATTCCCGAACCCGCATGTTTTGCGGCAGTTTTCGCGGCGGCGGCGATTTTAGTGTCGTTGCGGTTTGGTAGAAATAAAAAATAATCCATAGAAACTTAATATTCGCCCGCAATCTTTTAAATAAAGTGCGGGCGGATGTTTTTCTCGGGGCGTTTGAAATATTTGAAAAAAAACTTATTCATAATTTCCGGGTTTTTCTGCCTCTTGCATTGTCTCGCTGAAAATAGCGAAACCGCTGAAGCTTTGTCGGAAGATTTAAAAGATCTTCCCGCGGTTGCGCACGCCGATTCCAAAGAGGTGGAGGGCGTGCTTGAAGAATTTGTCGTCACGGCGTATAGGTTTGACGCGCTTCCGCTCGATTCTCCGGTCAATTCTACTTTTATAAGTTCCGACAAACTCGATTCGTCGCCCTATTCGAATGTAGCAGAGGCCATAAAAAAATTCGGAAATATAAACTTTCGTTCCGTCACTGGTTCAGATGCTTCCGGAGACTTGTCTATGAGGGGGTTCGGCGAAAATTCCCAAACCCGAATTCTCGTAATGGTGGACGGGCAAAAGATAAACCGCGCGGATATGGGGGCGATAAACTGGCTTCAAATACCGCTTTCAGACGTGGAGAGCATAGAAATACTGCGCGGGCCCCAGAGCGCTCTTTACGGGTCTTCGGCAGAGGCGGGCGTTATAAAGATAACCACGCGCAGATCGAAGGAAAACGGATTTAACTATTCGGCACAGGCATATTACGGCTCGTGGAACACCTATAACTTGGCGTTTCGCGCCTCCGGCCGGCAAGACGAAAACTTCTTCTCTCTCGACTTAAACACTTTGTCGAGCGACGGCTGGCGCGAAAACTCGGCTGCCCGGGCATCTTCCGCAAATCTTTCGCTCGGCTGGGATATAAATTCGAAAAACACTCTTATCGTGACAGGAAACTACACAGATTCGAGAACGGAGTTTCCCGGTCCTCTCACATGGGAGCAATATGTTGAAGATGCCAGGCAGAGCGATGGGAAGGGCGCTTATTCCGACTCAAAAGACGGCGTTTACACTGCGACGCTCAAAAACGAATCGGCTTCCGGCGAGGGCGAGATCGGACTCGGATGGAATTTTCGCGACATATTTTGGACTCTCGGCGGCAGAAGCAAAAATTTCCAATGGACTGGCACTGTCACCCCGCGCTATAAATTCGACGTCGGGGAAAGCGCCCATGTCCTCGTAGGATTCGACGGGACTCTCGACGACATAGATTACAAGGGATATTACAGGCAAACCCGATATTACCAGCGCATGGCAGACGCCGACAGATATTCGCTTTCTCCGTATTTCGGTGGCGATTTAAAGCTTGGGGAAAAACTTATTTTTAACGCAGTCGGCAGATTTGAGTCTTCGAGGCTCCATGTTAACAATACCGAATATTTGCCAAATACAATAGAGCCGGAAAGAGTAGTAGTGATTGGAGGAAAAGAATACCGCATTCCCAATCCGGATTACCCCCCGCAAATCGATCCTGCCAATTCTTTTGACAATTCCATAACTTACAACGGCTGGAGCGCGAATTTTGGGGCGACTTATCTTCTGAGCGATGCAGTGTCGCTCTTTTTTAAATTCGACCAGATATACCATTATCCGACAACGGACGAAGTAGCTTCATATCAGGGGGGTGGGCTTCCCGTGCCCTTCAACTTCAACCTCAAGCCCGAACAGGGGCAAAATTATGAATTGGGTGCGAAGGCGGCATTTGAAAAGTGGACTTTTACGGCGAGCGTGTATCTCATGGAGCTCATCGACGAAATTGCTTATTACGAGTATGTCGATTCCTCCGGAGGCGTATCGTACACAAACACGAACTTGCCTCCGACGCGCCGTTTTGGAACCGACATAGAAGCGCGGTACGACGATGAGAGATGGGGCGTGGGCGCAATGTTTTCAGCGGTGCGCGCCGAGTTTGACGGGGGAAAGTGGTCGGGTAAAAGCGTGCCTTTAGCTCCCGATTTTTACGGAAATCTGTCGGCTTATTTCAAGCCTCTTGAATGGATAACTCTCAGCGCGCGTGCCACGTTTATATCGGAACAGTATGTCGGCAGCGACTATGCAAACTCGGTTCCCAAACTTCCCGCATATGTCCTGGTTGACTTTCAAGCGACTTTCGACTTTTGCCGCTACGGCAATTTTTTTCTCGCTATCGAAAACGCTTTCGACAAGCGTTATGTATCTTGCGCGTGGATGAGCGGATACTATCCCGGAGCAGGAAGAATGTTAAAAGCGGGAGTAAACCTTAAATTCTAGTTTAACGATGTTGAAAAAAACTTTTTTAAAAATTTCTCTTATTTTACTTTGCGCGCCTCTTGCAATCGCGCAAGAGAAAGAGCCGTTTATTCCCGCAAACGAATATTATAATCTCATGGAAGGCGTCGGGATAGTCGGATTTGCGGGAGTGCTGGGAAGCGATACAAATGCGGCTATTCATGTCAGCGGGAAAATCTGGCGCGGAAACACTCTCGTCTCGCCCGCCAAGTATGTTTTTGCGGAATGGGCTTCAAAATGCGTTTCCTACGAGCCGGGCGATGGAATTACCGGAAGCGGAACAGACTACGGGGCGTCGGAATGGATGAAGCCGGAAAAAGCATTGGGAAAGCCTACCACTGGCGACACGTCGGACGTTGTCGTCTTGGGTGAAGGCGGTAAAATCACTCTCTCGTTTGACAGGCCGATTCGCGACGGCGATGGATATGACTTCGCCATATTTGAAAATTCGCTAAACGACACTTTTATCGAATTGGCATTCGTGGAGGTTTCAAGCGACGGAGTCCACTTTGTGCGTTTTCCGAATTTTTACTTGGGCAGTTCTCCGGTCGGTTCCGATTCCGACAGCGGAGGGGGCGTAAACGACGCGACTTTAATTTATAACCTCGGTTCAAAATACCGCATAGGGTTCGGAAACGGTTATGACTTGGCGGAGCTTAAACAGGCGCATGAATATATTTTAAAGCATGGCGCTTCGCTTTCCAGCGCGCCGGACGCATCGTGTATATTTACGGAACAATACTGCGCGGACTTTTTGGAAAATTACGCGTATTTAGATCTTCAAAGCGTAA
>CASFWX010000075.1 GCA_949298545.1 uncultured Verrucomicrobiota bacterium
ATATGACTGGTTTGGGATTTATCATTGTGTATGCTGTCAGGAAGTTTCGCGTTTACATTTAAAAAAGCCCAAATAATTTTGCGCCTTCTTATCTATTCGACTTTATATATAGCGGCTTAAAACAGCCGTTTTTCAAGTAAATTTTTTAGGCCGTTTCCGGGGAATTTCAAAAATATTTTTTGTTGTTTTCGGCAAATTTTCCTTCTCCTGGAATTGAGGGCAGGCTTTTATTTTCGAAATTTTAATTCCCAACTGGAATTTTATTGGCGTCTGGATAAAATCTCTTGGCTATGAGACTTTACAGACATACCCATTGCCTAAAGCCCCTCGGTTTTGCAATTCGCATGAAAAAATTTAGTTGACGCGGCGCTTCGATAAGGGCTTTCCTAAGATTTCAATGGCAAATTTCGTACATCTTCACGTTCATACCGATTATAGCTTTTTGGACGGGTGCAGCAAGATACCAAACCTGATTGCACGCGTGAAGGAGTTGAATATGCCCGCCGTCGCCATAACCGACCACGGAAATATGTGCGGGGCAATAGACTTTTATTCTGAGGCGAAAAAGGCGGGAATAAAGCCTCTCTTGGGTATAGAGGCATATTATATAAACGACTACAAAATGGGAGAGCGCCCTCGCCGGGACCGCGAGCGCAGCGACGACATCGACGGAGTTGAAAGCGACGCGAACATGCTTTCGCCAGAGAATTATCCGAAGTTTCAAATCCACCACAAGACGCTAATCGCCCAGAATTACGAGGGGTTTTGCAATCTCGCGAAGCTGACGAGCGAGTCTTATATAAGGGGTTTTTTCAGGCGCCAATGCGTCGATTTCGAGACGCTGGCGAAATATTCCAAAGGCGTGATAGCCCTCAGCGGGTGCCTTAATGGCGTGGCTTCCCAGTATCTTTTATATTCCGATTATGAGAAGGCGAGGGAGACGACGGCAAAGTTTTTGGACATTTTCGGGCGCGATAGGTATTTTATAGAGGTGCAAAACCACGGGCTTTCGCAGCAGAAGAAAATATTGCCGGGGCTCGTAAAGCTGGCGCGCGAATTCGATCTGCGCATGGTCGCCACGAACGATTCGCACTATGTTCTCAAGGGGGACGCCTATGCGCACGATGCAATGCTTTGCATACAGACAAACAAATTTGTCTCCGACCGGAACCGCATGCGCTATCCCAACAACGAGTTCTACATAAAGAGCCGCGAAGAGATGGAGGAGGTTTTTCCCGATTTGCCCGAAGCCCTTGACAACACGGTAGAGCTGGCGGACATGTGCGACTTGGAAATAAAAATGGGCGAGAACCATTATCCCAAGTTTAGGCAATCCGTCGATATCGCTTACAATAGGGACGAGGCGAATTTCAACCGCATACTGGATTTGTATGTGGAGAAGAAAAACGAGGTTCTAAAACAGAATGGCAAGCCCGCCGATTTCACCCTGGCGGAGGCGGAGCGCAAGAAGCTCATGGCAAACGGGCTTTATCTCTTCGATTTGTCAAAGAAGGGGCTTTTAAAGCGGTACGGGGTCGATTACGACCACCCCGAAAACTACGTACCTAAAGAGGGGGAATCACCTGACAGGGCAAAGTTTCTGTGCGACAAGCTCGATTACGAGCTTTCAATCATCGTTGGGGCGGGTTTCGTAGACTATTTTCTGATTGTGTGGGATTTTATAAATTGGGCGCGCATGCACGGCATACCTGTCGGGCCCGGGCGCGGAAGCGGCGCCGGTTGCATGATAGCATACCTTATAAAAATTACCGACATAGATCCGATACGTTTCAATTTGCTTTTTGAGAGAATGCTGTCGCTCGAGCGCGTTTCGCCGCCGGATTTCGACGTTGACTTCTGCCAGCGCCGCCGCGACGAGGTAATAGAGTATGTGCGCGGGAAATACGGGGTGGATAACGTAGCAAACATAGTAACTTTCAATAAACTGGGAGCAAAACAGGTGATGAGGGATCTGTTGCGCGTCAACGAATTTCCCTACGACCGCTCCAACGAGATAGTCAAGAAAGTGCCGAACGACCTGAAAATTACTCTCGAAAAGGCGTATAAAGTTTCAGCCGAATTTCGCGAAGAGATAGAAGGCAATGAAAAGCTCAGGTTTGTGTTCGACGAGGCTAAAATTATAGAAGGCATGATCCGCCAGACCGGCAAGCACGCCTGCGGAATTATCATAGGAGACCAGAAGCTCGACAACCTCGTCCCCATGATGATTCAGGAAAATACGCTCACAACTCAGTTTCCAAAGACGCCCGTAGAGGAGCTGGGGCTCTTGAAGGCGGACTTTCTCGGGCTAAAAACTCTAACTGTCATATCCGACGCCCAGGATAACGTTCGCCGCGTCCGCAATTTTGAATCTTTCGACATAGAGGAGGCTTCCCTCGATGATCCGGCGACATACCGCCTATTAAACAGCGGCGTGACAACAGGGGTATTCCAGCTTGAAAGCGACGGAATGCAGGAGCTTTGCCGCCGCATTGAATTGAGCAAATTCGAGGAGATAATCGCGTTGATTGCCTTGTACCGCCCTGGTCCAATGCAGTTTATCCCGCAATTCATCGAGGCGAAAAAAGATCCGAGCAAGCTCCAGGTTCCGCACCCTCTCTTGAAGCATCTCGTCAAGGAAACCTATGGAGTTTTAGTTTATCAGGAGCAGGTGATGATGGCGGCGCGCATCATAGCAGGATACACGCTCGGCGAGGCGGATATCCTCAGGCGCGCCATGGGAAAGAAAAAACCCGAGGTAATGGCGGCCCAAAAGGCGATATTTATCCGCAAGGCAAAAGAGTTCAACAACATAGGCGAACGCGAAGCCTCGGAGATTTTCGGCGTCTTGGAAAAATTTGCCCAATACGGCTTCAACAAGTCCCATTCAGCCGCTTACGCAATGCTGAGTTATAGGACGGCGTATTTGAAGGCGAATTATCCCGTAGAGTTTATGTCGGCGCTCCTGTCGAGCGAGCTCGGCAATATGGACAAGGTGTCGAAGTTCATCGAGGCGTGCGAGGCAGTCAACATACAAATATTGGGGCCGGACATAAACATCTCCCGCGAGATGTTTACTCCGATAATAAATCCCGGCTGGAAACCTGCGAATGAGGGCTTTATATATTCTGAGAGCGCCGGTTCCATAAGGTTTGGGCTGGCAGCGATAAAGGGAATAGGCGACGCCGCGGCTTCCTCGATAGTCTCGGAAAGAGATAAAAACGGGCCGTATGCCGACATATTCGACTTTTTTAAGCGCATAGACTCCCAAGGCCTCAGCCGCAGGGTCTACGAGAATCTCATTCGGACGGGTGCTTTCGACTCTTTTAAGATAGACCGCGGCCATTTGCTTTCCTCTCTCGACGCCATGCTTGCACACACCCACGAGCTCGGGCGCGATGCCGCCGCGGGGCAGTCAAATATGTTTGATATGCTCGGCATAGGGGCGGGCGCAACGGCTTCCGGGGGGGATATCATAGACGAGACACTTCCGCCTATGTCTTTGGCGGATAAGCTATTCTCCGAAAAGGAGCTTCTTAGCTACTATGTTTCCGGGCATCCGATGAACGAGTACGCCGGATTCGACGATGCTCTCGAGCATATTCCCAATCTATCGGACTTTAATTCGGGGATTCGGATTCCATTCCGCTTGTGCGGCGTCGTTTCCAATGTAAATAAACGGCTGAGTAAAAAAGACAACAAGCCGTGGTGCTTCTTTACGCTTTCGGGCAGGGACAGTTCAAAGACTTGGCAGATAAACATGTTTCCGAGCGCGTATGAAAATTTCGGCAGACACTTGTCCGAAGGTATATGCGCATGCGTTATAGGAGAGTGCAGGCGGGAAGAATCCGGCAGCGTGAAGTACAATGCCGAAACTGTCATCGCCATGGATTCGGCTGTCGACAAGTTTTGCGAATCGGTGGAATGGCTCGTAGAACCCGACGAAAGCGGAGTTCGCTTTATAAAGATACTCTCGCACATGGTTCACGACGACGATATGTCGTCCCATTCCATACTCCATAAGATATTCTTGGCAACTGGGCCGGACTCCTGCCTAAAAATTTCCGGCGATATCCGCAGCGGCGCGGATATGGGCGCTTTTAAAAAATTGAGAAGGGAGTCGGCAGTGCGCAGGTTTAGGGCGAAAGTCTCGCGTCCTCAAATACAGGAAAAGAGGATGCAAAAGTTTTTTCCCAGGGGCTGAATGCTCGATTTGCAAGGACCTTCTATTTCCTGCTTTTGGGGACTTTTACCTTTATCGCGTGTCTAAAGTGTAAAAAAAAGCTGGAAATGAGACGGAGACGCGTGTTATATGTCAAATCCTCAAAAAGACATTTTTCGTTCGCAAAGCTTGTTTGCGCGAACGAAAGTTGTATATTTACCATTTAAATATTCCTTATAATGCAAATGAGACAATATCCCTTATCTTCATTTTTTGCGCTTTTGGCTGCAATCCTTGCGATGTTTGCATCAACACTGTCTGCTCAGGACAACAAGGATATAATTCAGATGGGCACAAGCGCCCTCAAAGACGAGGCGATGGCCTTGGTAAACCAGAAGAAATATCTCGACGCACGCCCTTATATGGAGCAGCTGATACTTCGAATCCAGGAGTCTGAAAACGAAAAGTTGAAAGATCAGCTTGAATCCCTGTATTTTTTCATGGCTTTCAGCTATATACAAGAGAACGTATCGAATCCGACCGATATGCGCACAATTGACAGGGCCATTGAATATTTCGACAAAGTAATAAAAGAATTTCCCAAGGGGGAATATGTCGCCGAGAGCATACGCCAAAAGGCCCAGTGCTATTTGCTGCAAAGAAAGTTTGCCGAGTCCGCCCAGACGCGCGAGATGTTGCTGCGCCGTCCCTATGTGGATTCCTACAGCAATTCCGAGCAGCTTGAGATAATAAATGAGATATGCCGAACCTTCTGCTATAACGAAAAGGATTGGGTGCTCGGCGAGAAATGGTTCGAATTGCTATTATCGCGCTCCAAGTCGATTGATGATAAAAGCTTTGCGGCGTCGATGCTGATACAGATCTCCATAAAGAAGAAGGATTTTACCGCCGCTAAAAAATATTTTCCCTATTTAGTGTACGACACTCCGTCGCGCGCGGACATAAAGCTGAATATTTCCTTTCTTACCGCTGGAGACTCTCTCGTAAAGGAGAACAAATACAGCGACGCAGCTTTGTTTTACAGCATGGCATTTACAAAGAACGTCATTCTTGAGAAGTTGAATTCGCACATAGAAAAGACGAAAAAAGCCATAAACTATCAGCGCATGGTAGATCAAAACGCTCCCCGCATGGGCATCTTGGAGGGGAACCTGAAATCTTTGGAGATGCAGGTGGGCATAGTTAAGGATATAGATGACTATACGGTCGATCTTATGGCTCGCAGCGCTCGCAACTTTTTGCTGACGGAGCGTTTTTATGAAAGTTTTTGGTCGTATTGGCAGCTGCTGCGCGAATTTCCGAAGCATCAGAGCATAGAGGATTTTTATTTCGCTGCATTTGTAGGGGCCAATAAAATCGGCAAGAAAGACGAGATGTACAAACTTGGACTCGAGTATTTGAAGGAATTCCCCGACGGTTTGTATATTAGGGAAGTCCGCTTGTACAACGCTATGTACATGATAGACTTAAAAGAATACGATGCGTTTTTCGCCGAGGCCCGCAAATTCATAGAGGAATATCCCGAAGAGCCGCCTTATTCGAGCGATTTTATATATCTCATGGGGAAGACATGGCTTGATTTGGGCAAGTATTCTGATATGATAAAGACTTTTAGCGATTACACAGAGCGGTATCCCGATACCGTAATAAGCGAGGCATGCCTATATTGGACGGGCATAGCCTATCTGGCTTCGGGCGACTTTAAAAACTCGGCAGAGACTCTGAGAAAGATGATAGACATCTATCCGAACGGACCGTATGCCGAAGACGGTTCATATCGCGCCGGCGTGGCATTTTTCGCAATAGGCGAGTTTACGGTTGCTCGCGATATTTTTGAGGATTTTACCCGCAAATATGACAAGAGCGGGATCCGCGGCGAGGTTGAATTCTTCCTTGGAGACATTTACGCCGGAGTCAACCAGCTGGATTTGGCGATGAAGCACTATATGGACGTGGAAAAATACACGAAGAACCAGAGCTTTATTGACAGCGCGTACATTCAGGCGGCAAAGCTATTGCATAACGTTGAAAAGTACGAGGAGGAAGTGGATCTGATGGACTCGTACTTAAAGAAGTTCCCCAAGGGGCAGAGGTCTTTGGCAATGTATAACAAGGCGATAGCCCTCGAGATGTTGGGTCTTCCCGCCGACGCCCTCACCATATACTCCGATGCGATAACTTCCTATGGCGGCAACAGCGCTGACGACGGCGTGGACAAAATAATTTTGGACTACGACAGAATGTTGTCGGGCAACCGCGGCAAGATGGTTGCGACTGTCGATTTTCTGAAGCGGCTCCTGAAAGATGAGAAATTGCTTCGCGACATGGTCGAGGTTCCCGCCCAAAGGTATCGCTTCTTCCAAGCCAATCCGCTCATAGACAAGCGCCTCTACGAGAAGTTTAAGCGGGACACCGCTTTTGGCCCGGTACTCTACAAGAATAAGGGAACGATAAATTCCCTGATAGAAAGATACGAGGGGCAGCTTGCGAAATATCCGCAGGGCGACGCTAAAGAAGTTTTAGGTAAGATGCTCGCCGACGCCAAGGCTTCTGGCAACCAGACGCTCGAATACAGGCTCATGATGGGTATAGACGCGTCAGGGCAGAATGTAAAGGCTCCGAGGATGTTTAACGAGGACGACATGAAAAAAGCCTCGATGAGAACTTTGGTATGGATGGGCAGGGAGAACGAGGCGTACGGTCCGGACGAAGCTCGCAAGGCGTTTAAAATGGCGGAAGCGCGCGATGAGTATGAGTATCTCATAGACGTTCTTTTTGCGGAGGCGCAGCTTGAGGAGCGCCAGAAAAATTGGGACGCCGTAATAAAGATATACTCTAAGATAGAGAGGGATTTTCCGTCTGACGAGCGCGCCGCCCGCGCGGCCCTCAGCATAGCGGACACTTACTCCAAGCTCGGCAAGCGCGCTGAAGCGGAAGAAAAGTACACAAATATTCTAAAAGTTCCGTCGTGGCGCGGTCCCGCCCATGCCGAAGCCTTGTATATGCTCGGGCGCATAGCGCAACTCAACGGCAAGAAGGACGCAGCTCTCATGTATTATGACAGGTGTTTCCTCGGGTTTGGGAATTGCTATCAAATAACAGGAAAGGCGGTATTGGCGGCCTCGCAGCTTCTCGTTGAGAGCGGGGAAAAGCAAAAAGCCATAGAAATATGCGACGAATTTTTAGGGAACAAGCTCAACGAGGCCTCTCCAGATTTCGCCGAAATTAAACAATTCAGAATGACACTTTAACACCCTTTGCAAAATGGAAAGAGCATATTTTATGAAGCTTTCAAAGATATACGCTTTTGTGCCGTTTTTTGCGGCACTGTGTTCCGTCTCCGCGCAAGAGGGGGCGGCTTCCGCGCCTTCAGCACCCGCGTCAGAACCTTCGGTGTCGGCTCAAGGTTCAGCTCCCGCGTCTTCCCAGGACCGCTCCTATGTGGAGGACTTTATAAACAAGGATGCGGATCTGTTTTGGGTGGATTCTTCGAGCGGCCGCGAAAACAAGGTTAGGTTTAAGTCTGCGGACTCGTCAAAGCTTATCCTCGTAGATGTTTCCGGCGGGGGAGAGATTTCGGTCCCCAAAGGCGCTTCAAATTTTAAATTCTTTCTCAAGGGAGGAGATAATTGGAATCGCGCCAGATACGCGTACGGCAGGGGAAATTGGGACGAGGCAATAGCTTATTTGCGCCCCATGGTGTATCCCGTTATCGGCATGGCGTGCTTGCCTAAGGAGAACTTTAACGCCCATGCGCATATCGAGACACTCATATCTTCTCTGGCGAACGCGGGGAGGTATAAGGAGCTTTCAGCATTATTGGGCGCATTGCCATTGTCGGAATGTCCGCAGTCGCTTATAGAGGTTGCGTGCGCGGCGGGAAAAGAACTTGTAGCCAATGGATATGCAGACGATGTTGTGCAGGTTTTAGATAGATTCAGCTTTGATTCATCAAATATGGACTCGGTTTCAGACATAATGGATCTCCTATCCTCTCTGCGCAAGGCGGGGAAATTAAAGGAATGTCTGGTTGCATACACAAAGCTCGGAAATGTCGAGGGAAATCCCGACAAGAATGCGGCGTTGATTTGGATGTCTTATTGCGATTTGGCATTGGGCAACAGAATGTCGGCGGAAGTATACCTTTCGGGCATGAAGTTGGAGCGTTCGGATGTGAACTTTTCACTTCTTCAGATGGTGAAGGGGATGTTGAAAGCTTCCGGAGAAAAGCCGGACTATTCAGTCGCGCTCGACATGTTCGCCGAAGGGATAGTTTACGGGTCTCCGTCAAACCCGTGGATGTCGGAGTTGATGTTCAATGCCGGTTGCGCCTATAAAAAACTGAAGCAGTTTACAGCTGCCAATGAAATTTTTGCCCAAATATCCTCTTTCTGGCCGGGCGATTCTTTTTCCGAAAAAGCCAAAAAGGAAATAGTTCCGATAAAAAAGAAGGATGAGAAAACTGACAACCGCGAATAAACCCAGGTAGAATTTTATGAAACTCCATTATTTTAAAGCCAAAAGGGAAAAGCACGGACTTTTATACCAGGTGTTCGTGGTGGTGGCGATCATTCAGATAACTTTGCTTGTGACTTTCAGTAGCTATATCGTGTCTCAAAGCATAATAGAGGATCAGGTGTTTGAGGCGCCTCCCAGCACGGAGAAAATAGAGCCCGCCCAGCAGGAGCATCGCGTAAGGGTCGAACGCCAGAGGAAAAAGTCGAGTAATTTGACTAAGCGCATACAGATATCGAATCCATCGCAGATAAACACACCCGAAATAAACGTCACCCTTCCCGCTTCCATTATGGTCGGAGGCGGAATATCGACAACGACCAATATCGAGATGAAGGGCAAGTTCGACATAATGACTACTTCAGTCGAGTTGTTTGACATTAGGTCTAAGACTGAGAAAGTCCTCATATGCATAGATACGGGCAGCTACCTCATGACCGAGGCGCGCGGCGGTCTCGATACATATAAAGTCATACGCGAAGACATAAAAAATCTCGTCAACAAATTGCCGTCGACGGTTCTGTTTAATTTAATGGCTTTCGATACCTCCAGAGGCGGCTCAGTGATGAACTTCTTCCAGTCCACGCTCGTTTCAGCAACCAATTTTAACAAGAGGATAGCCGCAGACTGGATAGATCCCCTCAATGCGACCCTCAAGACTATCGGCGCTGGCAGGAACAATTATACCCTAAAGTTTCCCTTCCTTCCCCAGCCGCCGCGCTCTCCGGATTACAATCCCGCCATATCAAACATTTACCGCATATACCAGGCAGCGCTCGAACAGGGGGCAGATACCATATTCATATTGACCACCGGATGGGTGGATTGGGATAAAATCAAGCAGCCATGGACGGATTCCGAAATCAACCGTTACCGCCGCGCCATGGAAAATTACGACAAGGAAGTCGCCCGCCAGCGCAAAGCCGCAGGGTGGACGGACGAGAAACAGCAGGAGTATGACAGTGCTGTTGCGAAAGCACGTGCGGAAGGCATAAAAAAAGCGAGAGATTGGATAAAGGATGAAAATGAGCGCCGCCAGAAGAAGGGCTTGTCGCTTTATACTGGGACTCCAGAACAGGCAATGCGCGAAAATAAATTCTTTGTTCCTCCCAAAGAAAAGCCTCCATCAATCAAGGTGAAGAAGCCGGTTGCGGAATTTAAATCCTACGGGAAGTCCGGGGTGCTCAAATTTTACGAGCCGCTCTTTAAGAAAGTTTACTTTGAAAAGAACATGCGTGCTCCGACCGTCAATATGATTCTCTTCCGCGGCAAGGACGAACAAATCACGCCTGCCGAACAAAGAGTAATAAGAGAGTTCACAAATGCGAATAATAGCGGACGAAGCCGCGTTCTCAAAGGTATAACTCCCGTTAACGAATAGCCGGATGCTTCATCATAATTGCCGGGCAAAATTTAGTGCGGCATTTTGAGAATGTCAAAACAGGCGCATTCCATGGGGGTGCGCCGTTTTTATGCATATGGCGCTTTGCTTTTATGCTGGAAGTTTTTTTAGTGTGGAAGTAAAAGGGGTGTACTTTTTGATTGTTTTGGCCAGGATGGGCATTGGAGGTTTTTAGAGGTTAAGCGGAATAAATCCAGCAATAGTTTTGCCGATAATTTTTACAGGTAAAAGCACTCGGAGTGCGATCGGCTGTGTGGCGAGTTGCTATGTGTAAAATGCCGTTAAAAATTGCCATGTCATATTTTGCCTTTCCCGCAGAGGCAAAGGATTGGATTTTTGTTGACCTTTCTATAATATAAAAGAGATAATTTTATTTTAATTTTTAATATTATGCGTCATTGTTACGTTAAATAATAAAGTTGTCATATGAAAAAAGTACGGATTCTGATGTCGCTTGCACTCGCGGTATTTTTAGGTGCGTGTGAAAAAGAAGTAAAAACAGTGTCGATGCCTCCCACGCCGGCAAGTATGGTTAGACCCGCAATAAAGGATGTGCACGCGTACATCTCGACCTTGGGAACAACCGCATCGTTCCATTCGGTTCAGATAGTGCCACAAGTATCGGGTCAGATAATCCGGCTAAGCTTCAAGCAGGGAGACCTATTAAAAAAGGGCGACGTCATAGCGGTGATAGACAAACGCCCATACGAAGCCGCCGTAAAACAGGCTGAAGGCAACCTCCTGCAAAGCAAGGCGCAATTGAAAATCGACCAGCTTGAAGTCGAGCGCAATAGGAAGCTGGCAAAGGACGATTATGTGGCGAAGCAGACTTTTGACGCGTATTTGGCAAAAGTTGAAGTAGACAAGGGCATAGTAGAGGCGAACGAGGCTATTCTCGATGACGCAAAGATAAAGCTAGCCTGGTGCGAAGTGAGTTCGCCGATAGATGGAAAAGTCGGCTTTTACAACATTAACGCCGGAAATGTCGTCAGCGCTGGGACTTCTCTGATAACAACCGTCGAGCGCCTTGATAAACTTTATGTGGATTTTATAATCGCAAGCCAGAATCTCCACTCCGTTCTTGAATTGATGAATTCTCGCGGTGGCAGCTTGAATGTGCGCGTTTCATATTTGGAGGGAGAGTTGGCAAAAAAGAATTTTCGCGATACGGAAGCGCGGATAGTGTTAAATAAAATCCGTTATGAAACCGGCACGGCCATATTGCGCGGCGAATTGGACAATAAAGACAATCTTTTCTGGCCAAACCAGCCGGTTGCGGTGAGAGTAGATTTAAACGAGGAAAAGAACGCCGTTCTCATACCTGATAAATGCATACAGACTAACGACTTGGGTTCTTACGTTTACATAGCAAAGCCCTATAAAGACGGGGTGTTCGTTGTTTCCATGGTTCAGATAGAGAAAGGGCAGCTCTATGATGGAAACATGCGCTTGGTTAAAGGGATAAGTCCCGACGCTTATGTTGTCGAGGATGTCAGCCAATTGAGGTTGAATGCCGGCCCTTATGTATATCGCGCCAACAATAGAGGTATACCGTACGGAGCCGACGGCAAGGAAATTTCCCCATCGGATATTGGCGGATTTATTGCGAAGGCGACTGAGGCGGCGAATGCGCTCCGCGCCGAAGCTATGCAACGAGCGAAATCTGTAAAAACTAGCAGTTCGGCGAATTCCCAAAGAGCTGTTTCCAAGGAAGGGGTATCGGCGGATATAGCTGCTGGCAAAGTTTCCGGAGGAGCTTCTTCCAAACAGTGAGAGTTGCCGAATAAGAGGGCGTTTGAGTGTAAAATAGTGGGAATAGCAACATGTCTGAGAACAAAACAAGCAATGGGAATGAGAGCGGCAGTATTGGCGAAGGGTCACGTTCCATATCCGATATTTTTATAAATCGTCCTGTAATGACGATATTGCTGTCTCTCGCGGCGGCATTCTTCGGAATTTATGCGTACATGTCCATGCCTGTAAACGATTTGCCTGGTGTGGATTATCCGGTTATTCAGGTTCGCGCAAGCTATCCGGGAGCGGATCCGACTATAATGGCCTCAAATATCGCTTCGCCTCTCGAACAGCAATTCATGCAGATACCCGGAATCGAGATGATAACTAGCCGAAACAATTTCGGATCGAGTTCGATAATTCTGCAATTTTCCCTGAGCAAGAGCATAGACGCCGCCGCCACCGACGTTCAAAGCGCCATACAGCGCGCCATGGGAAACCTTCCTTCAGACCTGCCTTCGCCGCCGTCTTTTACAAAGAATAACCCCAACGACATGCCGATATACATAATATCTGTCGTCAGCAACGGCATGACCCGCGGGCAGCTTTACGATTACGCCTTTTCCCAGGTTGCGCAGCAGTTGAACATGGTGGAGGGAGTTTCCCAGGTTGATATATACGGCGCCCCGCGCGCGGTTCGCGTGGAAGTGGATATCCCCAAGCTTTACAATCTCGGCTATACAACTACCCAGTTGAAAAGCGTGCTGTCGCGTTCGACCAATCTCATAGGTTCCGGGAACATACAAGGGCCAACTTCGCAATTCGTAATATTTCCCGATACCCAGCTTTCGAGCGCGGAGGATTACGACAACCTCGTAGTCGGCTACAAAGACGGATCGCCGATTTTTCTGCGCGAAATAGCAAAGGCTGTAAACAACATACAATACGACACCCTCAACTTGTCATTCTTCAACCGTTCCGTTGCGGAAGACCCAGCGAATGCCGCGATAGCGATGGGCATTAGGAAGCGCGCCGATGGCAATGCAGTCTCGACCGTGGCGAAGATCAAGGAAATGATGAACAAGTTTCGCTCCGAGCTTCCCGAAAGCATAAAGCTGTACGAATTTTACGACCGTTCGGCGCTAATTATAGCAAACATTCAGGACGTAAAGGAGACTTTGTTTATAGCGTTCGTATTGGTTGTCTTCGTCATTTTCATGTTTCTTGGAAGGTTTAGGGACACGCTCATTCCGACGGCGGCTCTGCCGTTTTCCATTCTCCTGACTTTTATCTTCATGTGGGCGTTTGGATTCTCGATAAATAATTTGTCGCTGATGGGGCTGACAATGGCGATAGGATTCCTCGTCGACGACGCAATAGTCTTTCTTGAAAATACAGTTCGCCGAATGGAGGATTACGGAGAAAGCCCAAGGCTGGCTACATTTAAATCGGCGCGCGAGATATCGTTTACGATTTTGAGCATGACGCTGTCTTTGGCGGCGGTGTTTATACCCCTGGTTTTCATGAGCGGGATTACCGGGCGCGTTTTCAAAGAATTTTCCGTAACAATTATAGTTGCTACCCTAATGTCCGGAATAGTCAGCCTTACGCTGACTCCAATGATGTGTTCCCGCGTATTGCAGGCGAGGACAAAAGATCCCGCCGATAAAACCGCAATAGAGCGCCTCGCGCACAGGCTGGAGGCGGCATTTTTAAGATTCTATTCGCCCAGCTTGACTTGGATGCTGCGGCAGAATTTGCTTACTTTGGTATTGTTGATTCTATGCGGATACGGCGTTTTCTTTTTCTTTACGCGTTTACCGCAGATATTTTTCCCCATAGGGGACTCCGGCTTTATGCAGGGGGTGTTTATTACAAACACCAAGACTTCGCCCATGTCGATAGGTAAAACTCAGGAGGAAATCGAGGAGGTATTGAAATCCAATCCGGCAGTTAAGAATTTCGTTTTGATTTCCGGTGTTTCGTCTTTTGTAAACCAAAATATGGGATTTGGATTCATTCTTCTCGAGCCGAAGTCGAAGAGGCCTCCGATAACCGATGTCGCCAACCAAATAAATGGCAGAGTATCCCTGATTCCAGGCGTAATATCGGCATTTTCGCCCGAGCCTACGCTCAAAATCTCTACGGGGGCAACGAGCACTCAAAACGGGAAATACGCCTTTGCCCTGACTTCAATGAACCAGGAGGAACTTTATAAAGCGGCTGAAGCTTTTATGAAAAAATTGTCCACTCGCCGCTCTGATTGGTTTTCAAACCTGCAAAGCGACCTATATTTGGACAATCCGCAAATCACTCTCATTCCTTTCCGCGAAAAGGCGTCGATGCTGGGCCTCTCGGCAAATTCGTATACGGAGATTTTCCGCGACGCATATGCGAAGCTTTATTTTTATCTTATAAAATCTCCATTCCAGCAGTATTGGTCGATTATGGAGGCGTCGTTCGCCGACAGCTCCTATCAGTCTAATTTGTCTTCGCTGATGTTCCAGCCCGATTCCTCAATCACGGGGGGAAGCCCTGTCACGACCTTGTCCGGCGGGGGAGCGGACGACGCGAACGCTCCATATTCGCTATCTTCGCTGATACCTTTCGGAAGCGTTTCAACCACCCAAACTGTGCTTGCGCCAGTTGCGGTCAACCACGTCAATAATTTCCCATCGGTTACGGTGTATTTCGACCTCTACGACGGCGTCGCCATAGGCGATGTCACAAAATGGATAAACGAGGAGGCTTCAAAAGTTTTGCCCTCCTCAATTCAGGGCGAATTTGTCGGCGAGGCCGTAACTTTCAGGCAGACGATGGACAGCCTGTTCTATCTGATATTTGTGGCTATTTTTGTCATGTACGTGATCTTGGGCATACTCTACGAGAGCTATATCCACCCGATTACAGTGCTAATAGCCCTTCCCATCGCGGTCGTCGGCGGGCTCGGCAGCTTGTGGCTGTTTGGAATGGAGCTGTCAATATACTCGGCTATCGGCATATTTATGCTTATGGGGATAGTAAAAAAGAACGGCATAATGATGGTCGATTTCGCCATCATGCGCGAGGCTTCCGGAATGAGCCCGCGCGACGCCGTGCACGAAGCGTGCATGGAAAGATTCCGCCCAATAATCATGACGACGTTTGCCGCGCTGATGGGCATGCTTCCCATCGCGTTGGGCTGGGGCAAGGCGGACGCGGAAAGCAGAATACCGCTGGGAGTTGTCGTTGTCGGTGGCTTGATATTTTCGCAGCTTGTGACTTTGTATATCACGCCCGTCGTTTACATCTGGCTCGATAAATTCCAAACTTCCGTTCTCGATAAAATTCCGTTCTTTGCACGCGGGCAAATTCAACACTCATCTTCTGGAGACTGATTTATGGCAGGTTTTAAAAGTCTTTTTTCCGCTTTGCTTTTTGCTTGTGCCGCCTTATTGGGCGCGTGCGTTTCCGTCGACAAGTCTGTCGCCCCGAACCCGTCCGAGTTCTGGAATGCCCCGGAAGGCGCTGTTCCGGACACTGTCATAGAGCCCGAGCAAATTCTGACAGACAAAATAGTCGATGCGCAAAAGGATTCCGCCTCTGGTTCCGTAAAAGAGGCAGGCGTTTCCGGAGGGGAAGATTCTGCGAAAACATCTGCAAACTCGGCAAATGTTAGCGTATCAGGCAAGGCTGCAAAACATCAAAATGGATCGAAGGTCCAAAACGACGCGATTGAGGCTAAAGCTGCGGGACTTCCCAAATCATCGCCTTTGTCGGCGGCGGAGAAGCTCTTGATCGGCAGAGAGCTGGATCTTTCAGAAATAGTGGACATAGCCCTTGAAAATAATACCCAGACGCGGGTTTATTGGTTTCAGGCCAAAAGCTATGCGGCATCTTACGGCAAGGCAAACGCTTCTTATTATCCGCAGGTTTCCGTGGGCATGGACGTGTACAGGTCGAAGACTCTTCCAAGCATAGCTTATTGGAATACGCCCGCGATAGGTTCGTATTATGAGACGGGATATGGCCCGTCGGCTCAGATAAACTGGCTTCTCTACGATTTTGGAAAGCGCGAAGCGCAAGTCGAGTCCGCAAAGGAGGCTTTGCGCGCTGCTAATTTCGACTACAATCAAACCATTCAAGACGTGGTGCTAGCCGTAAATATTGCCTATTTTAATTTCTATGCCGCCACCGCCGCTCTTGAAACGGCAAAGCTCAATCTCGAAGACGCCAACACCGCCTACGACTCCGCCAAGGCGCGCTACGATCAGGGAATAGGAAACAAGCAGGACATGCTCAATGCATTGGCAAATGCCAAGAACGCAGAATTTGCACTTGAGAAGGCTTCGGCGGGTGTCGAATCGGCGAGGGCGGAGCTTGCCAGCTCTATGGGAGTCCGCGTAAGCTCGTCCCTAAAGATTTCCACAGCGGTGCGCATTCCCAAAAGCCCCGATACGGCGAAGAAAATTGAAGAGCTGATTGCCAGTGCACTGCGCTCTCGCCAAAATCTTTTGGCAGCTTATGCGCAGTTGAGAAAGGCCGCCAGCGATACTCGTGCGGCGGAGCGCGATTTTCTCCCGCAAATAGGTGCGCAGGGCACGGCTTCCTACCAATGGTACACCGACGGACAGCGCGGCGACCAGTACTCCTACCAGGCGGGGCTTAGCGTGTCCTGGAGTTTGTTCGAGGGATTTACGCGCAAGTACGACCTTATAAACGCAAAGGTCGCCGAACGCGCGCAGGCTCAGAAACTGAAAGCGGCCGAAATAGAAATTATATCCGATGTTTGGACTTATTATCACAATTATCTGAGCGCCGTAAAGCAGGTGGCTAGTACGGACGCTGCGGTGACTGCCAATCTTGAGGCTTATCAGGCCACAAAAATCGGATATGAAAACGGCGTCAACAGCATTACGGATTTGCTGAACGCCCAGACGAGACTCGCTTCCGCTCGCCAGAATAAGATATCGGCGGAGTCGGATTTGTCGATGTCGATAGCCCAGCTCTCCCACGCCACAGGCGCATTGTTGGCGGGCACGCGCGGTGAGAATCCTCCCCCATCGATAAAGGCAAAAGCAAAGCCTGGAAAAACTCAATAGCATCAACCTGCCCTGGGGTAGGCTGTCTGGCCTTGCAGTCCGCTGGCGAGGAACTTCATAAGCACAAGTTTCTTTGCTTGTCGTAGCCATATTTACTTTCCCCCATCGCATTTTGGCGCATAAAAACGCAAATCCCGATCGCTAACGCGGGAAAAATAAAGAATTTCCCATGCGCATTAAAACTTTCGCGCTCGCCTGCGCTCAACGTATGTCCATTGCGCGCCTTGCTTTTGCGGGAAACCAAAAACTTTTACTTCGCAGTTCGGCGAAATTTTTTCGCGGCTCTTGGAGAAATTCCTATTTGCGGAAGTCCTTAAAGCGGTGGAAGGTAAAGAAATTTGCGTTGTGTTGGTTGTCCGCTTTTTCCACGCCGTCAAATGCCGCTGTGCGCGATACGGCGATTATGTCCTCTCCGTCAAATTGCCAATCCAGATATTGAAAGGCGTTATGTTCGGGGTCGGAAGGCTCGGATAGCAGCACTTTTTCCACCTTCCATATATCGAAGTCGTAAGACGATACGAGTGCGAGCGTATGGCGGGAACGTTCGGCTTTGTGTGATTTCCCGGCGTTGTTTGGGCGGTCTCGATATTCTTCCGGAGTCCAGTTTGTGAGCGCGTAGTATTTCTTTGAAATTTCGTCGTAGCGCATGGTGAATTTTTTGCATGCGCCGGGAAGCCTGACGAAGTTTTTATTTTTATCGAAAGAAGGGACAATTCCGCGTTCGTCGAATTCGACGACGGCAGCGATGTCGTCTATATTGCTGTGTATGCGGAGAATATCTACAATCTTGTCATCGTCGCGCCTGTGCACTACATTGCCTTCAAGCCAGCCGCTCATGACGCGGCATTTTAATTGCTCCGGGAAGTCTATTGGGTTTGAAAGAGTCCAGTTTTTTGCATCGAGGAGATTGGAGTTCTCGGGAGCTGAAAGAAGTGCGACCGTGTATTCCCCCCATTTTCTGCCCTTGGCGAGATATTCTATCGCGCGCCAAACTCGCCCTTTTGCGCATATTACTGGGACGGGGCCTGTGTGGTAATAGGCGATAGCTTTGTGTTCAGGGAGTATTATTCCGGTTTTGTCGTCTTTGGGTTGGCTCCAGGTTTTGCCTCCGTCTTCAGATATCGATATTCGGCATGCATTCATGGCAAAGACAAAACCTTTGTGTACGAAAAGCGTGGCTGTACTGAAGGGAAGTTCGGAAATTTGTTCCCAGGTTTTACCTTTGTCAAATGACTTGAATACGGGGGGCATTTTTCTATTTCCCCCCTTTTTGCAAAACCAATCGTGGCTTGCCAGATAGGATCCGTCGGGAAGAATGCAGATGGAGGGGCTGCCTACAAAACATTTCAAAGACGCCGGAGAATGGTCTATTACAACGCCTTGAACTTTTGAGAAATCAAAATTTGCTTTTTCATTGGAGTGCAAACTTATTGAAAAAGGCAACAATGACAATATTGCAAACAGGATCCTTATCATAAATATCAATTTAGTCGGCGATGTTTTCAGTGTCAAGCGTTATCGGAGCTCTGCGCTGGAAACCCACATGGCATGGGGGGGATTCAAAAAAGATTAAGAGGAAGTTGGGAATTGATAAATTCCTTTCTTCCGCAGACAATCCAAACATGTTAAAGCCTTTCCGCATAGGCGGGCGGATTTTATCTTTAAAGCTGCGAACCAGTGGGCGGAGGCGCGGCGATTATAGAGATTTTAGAATCTCTGAGGCGGCCTGGGCGTTTGCTCGAATTTCGTCGAGCTTGAGATTAGATACCATATCTGGTTTCGCGAGCCACGAACCTCCAACGGCCGCTATGATGGGAGATGACAGCATTTCAGCGAGATTTTTAAGATTTATTCCCCCGAGAGGAATAAACTTTATGCCGAGGTGTCGGTATGGCGCGCTCATCGAATTTAAATGTGCCATGCCGCAGCTCGAAGCAGGAAAATACTTCAATAGCTTGCAGCCGCATTCAAGTGCGATTTCTATATCGCTTGGCGTGAAAACTCCCGGGGCGAATGGCAGACCGATTTCAGCAGCTTCCTTTATTACTTTTGGATTTGTTCCCGGGGCAACTGCGAAACAAGCTCCGGCATCGGCGGCGAGGCGGACTTGCTGGCAGTTGAGAACCGTTCCGGCTCCTACATAGATTTCAGGCAGGCATCTTCGAATCTCTCTTATGCTTTCAATGCCGGCGCCGGTGCGCAGCGTCAGCTCTATTGCGGTGATGCCGCCTTCGGCGAGGGCATTCGCCACGGGAACTGCATGTTCGGGCTTGTCTATTGTCAATACCGCTATCAATTTTCTCTTTTCAAATTCGTTTATCATATATTGCGTTCCTATAAAACTTGTTCCAGCATCATCTGACGACGCGCGCTCCCCCGCCGCGAGCGAGCTTTTCAACTTCGGATTTTATCGCAGAACTCGTATCTCCGGGCGTTGTCATCGCCAGTGCCCCGTGCGCGGCTCCGAATTCAACTGCCAATTGCGGATCTTTTAGTTCCATCAGCCCGTAAATAAATCCCGATGCAAAACTGTCTCCGCCTCCGACCCGGTCGAGAATTTCAAGGCTGCGCTTTTTCGATTCGTAAAAGTTTCCGCCGAGCCATGCCAGAGCCGACCAATCGTTGAAACTTGCGCTTTTTACCTTTCGCAGGGTAGTGGCGACCGCTTTGAAATTCGGATAGGCCTCGACCGATTTTATTATCATCTTCTTGAAAGATTCCGCTTCCGGATTTGAAATATTTTCGTCGAGGCCTTCCACTTCAAGCCCGAGGCAGGCGGTAAAATCCTCCTCATTGCCTATCATTACATCGACGTACTTTGCTATCTCTCTGTTGACTTCTCTCGCCCTCGCTTTTCCCCCTATCGAATTCCACAATGAGGGGCGGTAGTTCAGATCGTACGATACTATCGTTCCATATTTCTTTGCGGCTTTTACGGCTTCAATTACGATTTCCGGAGTCGTTTCCGATAGGGCAGCGTATATTCCTCCAGTATGCAGCCAGCGCACTCCGCGGACGCCGAATATCTCCTCCCAATCTATGTCGCCGGGCTTTAGCTGCGAGGCTGCCCCCAATCCGCGGTCGGAACAGCCGACCGCCCCTCGCACTCCAAAACCGCGCTCGGTAAAGTTTAAAGAGTTTCTTACCTTGCGCCCTACGCCGTCGAATGCGAAGTGTTTTACATAAGTCATGTCGACCCCCCCCTGAAGGATAAAGTCTTCAAGAAGCAAGCCTATTTCATTGTCCGCTATGCCTGAAACAAGCGCCGCGCGCAATCCAAAGCAGCGCCGCAGCCCTCGCGCGACATTGTATTCTCCTCCGCCTTCCCAAACTTTAAACGAGCGGGCGTTGCGTATGCGCCCTTCGCCGGGATCGAGCCGGAGCATTACCTCGCCGAGGGCGAGTATGTCAAAGTCGCAAGTCTCTTTATCTTTTATCTCAAACATATTTTAGCTTGTTTAGATTTTATTTTAATCGGCAGGCAGTTTTGTCAATCCTATTCTCAAACGTTTGAGAGAAACAAGGAGCGATTCGCCCATTTGAGGAAAAATTTTTTTAGCAATGCCGCCATTTAGCTGGCTATGCATTTGGAGAAGGGAGAGGGAACCTCCTGCCGACAACAGCGTTATATCGGCATATTTTCGCGTTTAATGCCAGCAAAGAAACATGTTTCCATAGGGAGAGATTCTTAGGGATCTGCCAGTCGGATACATTAGCTTCATTGAAAATTTTGATAAAATTTATCATTTAAAAAGCAATATTTCCATATTTCCACGGAGCCGCCGAACAGATGCGCAGAGCCGAAATTTGCAAGCGTCCAAAATAAAGTCTGCTTTTTTCAAAGCGCACTCAAGTTTTATGGGGCGGGAAAATCGCACAATGGAATAGCCCCGAATAATTGGAATTTGCTAAAACTTGGAGACGCTTTCCAATGCTTCCTCCTTGCGTTTGTCCGCCTGAATATCGTATAGGCTCTCCATGTACGAACGAATGAGCTTGTCGAAATCGGAGGATATGAACATGATGCCATTCCGGTATAATTTTGCTCGGACGGACCCGTCTGAAAGGATATAGTCGAAACCGAAAGCGGTATCAGGCTGCTGTGGAATACTTGTTGTTATGCGTACTTCCTTGTCGTATCTCACGATGGGTTTGCCGCCTACTTTTACATCATTGAGCCAATACTTGAAGAGTGATAGATTGTTGGAATCGCCTTTTGAATTTTTGGCTATATCCATGAAAGCATCGCTAAAGAGCGATGAGTTTGCCCCATTAAACGCGTTTATCCTTGCGGATTTCGCAGTGCTGACATTTGACTGAGATTTGCTGGCAGAAGATTGGGGCTTCTTGCGCGCGGTTTTTGCGGCGCTTGAAGCTGTTGTCTTTGCGACGTAAGCCCGGTATGCTTCATAGGCTTTCCGCTGCTCGTCCTCCATTATCAGGAAGGGTATGCTTTGGTTGTAGTTGGTCGCCGATTTTACGGATTCCGGAATTTCGACGTAAATAAAACGGTCGGGGTTTACGGGGAGTATTTCCGAGAGCTTCGCCTTGGTGTCTTTCTGAATGTCTTCGCCTTTTTCGTTTAGCGTCCTGCGCGAAATTTTTCCATATTGAAACTTTAAATCCCATCTGTCGCGCACGGGCACGAAGGTTTCGCGCACCCAATAAACATTGGGATTGCGGGCTTTTGCTTGCAGATTCATGAGGGCTTCGAGCTCTTCGAAGGTGATGGCGTCGCCGTGGCGGCGGTAAAATTCGAGAGCGAGCTTGTCCTTATAGGAACATGCGTGGAGTTCCCAGCCGTACAAATCGTCTTGGGTTATGGTGTCGCTGTTTGTTGTCAGCTGCGAATCAGAGCGCTTAAAATAAAATTCGTTTTGAACGCCGCGCGGCATTAGCAGAAAGATATATTTATATGGAAGTTCCATAGACTCCCTAAACTTGTCCTCCTTTGATGAATAGACATATGCGCCGTCGCTTTTCGACAGTAGACGGGTTTCAAAATCCGATGTTTTCTCGCCGATGCGCCCCGAGGCGGATAATCCCGCGGCAATTAAACATAAGCATGCGCAGGCAGATTTAATTTTTTGCAGATTATGGAAATTACAGAGTGGCATAGCAAAATCTAATTACAATCGGCGAGCGCGAGATCGCAAGCTTTTAATCTTTTCGGGATTTGAAAATGGCGTGCGCGGTACTTGCCTATGCATAGAAAAGAGCAGCTAAATAAAAGATTTTAAGCTTCATGATCGCGCCGCCGTGCGCGTCTATTTTTTCTTAGAGACGCGCCAGAATGTATTGTTGTAATTGCGGACGGCAGAGCATATAGCTTCGGCTATTTTCTGCCTGTACGATGCGTTGAGAAGCTTTGCGCATTCTGCGTTGTTTGAAATGAAACCGCATTCGACGAGTGCTCCCGGCATTTTTATTCCGCGAAGCACGGCGAATCGCGCGCTTTTTACTCCGCGGTCGCTCGAGTTTGTCGCGGAGGTGAGCGACCTTTGGACGTAGTAGGCGATTAGCTTGTTCCAAGCGTCGTTTTCGTTTCCGGGATAGAATTTGGAATCTGATTTGGATACTTTGGACGACGATGTGGAGGGCGTGTATTGCGGGGTCATGGCGAAAGTCTCAATGCCGCTTACCCGGGAGCTGGCGGCGTTGCAGTGGATACTTAGGAAAAGGCCGGCGTTTGAGTCATTGGCGAATTTTGCGCGGTCATCAAGTTCCAAAAAAGTATCGCTGGTCCGCGTGTACGAGACTTTATAGCCGTATTGTCTCAAGAGTTTCCCAAGCCTAAGGGCGATATCGAGGGCGATGTTTTTCTCCTTTGCCCCGTACCGTTTATTTTGGGCACCGTTGTCCTTCGCGCCGTGCCCGGCATCTATGACAACGCGGTATGGCGAAGGCGCGCGCGCGTTGTTTTGCGGGAAGAGAATCGGCATTATGTTTTTCAGGAAATCGCGCCTGGCGAGGTACAGCATGCCGGATTTCTCAACGACGGGGAAAGAAAGCCATAGTGAAATTCCGTTGATTGACATCTGGCGCGTATGCACGTTGAAAGCCATGCGCGTGGTTTTGCCGAAAACAACTTGGGATTTTTTTGCCTCGGTAGTTTTATAGCGCATGCCGCATTTCCGCGCGAGTTCGGAAACTGGCATATAATCGACGCCGTTAAATACGGCGGCGTTTCCGACGCAGGGGGCAATAAGCGCGAGCGCGGCTAAGGCGCGTAAAAAACTTCGTCTTGGCAGACCGGGCATTGCATCATTCTTCTGGGCTATCGGAGTCGTCTTCGGCGATTTCGTCGTGCTCTCCTGAATACCTCAGCTTTCGTTGGTTTTGTGGAACAGGTGATAGAGACACGCCTATATTTTTACCCATCAGCTTTGGTTCCGAATCCGGGCGCCCCATATGCGCAAGTTCGTCGAGCGCGCGCTTGACAGCCTCAAAGCCTTTTTCTTTATACTCCATTTCGCGTCCCCTCATCATCAGGGTAATTTTTAACTTGTTTCCCTGATACAGAAATTTTTCGGCATTGCGTATTTTAGTCATGAAGTCATTCATTTCTATGCCCGGGCGAAGTTTTATTTCCTTAACCTTTACGGTTCCGGGTTTGTGTGACTTCTGTTTTTTGGACTCCTCATACATATATTTGCCGTAGTCGAGTATGCGGCAGACGGGCGGATCGGCGGTGGGGGAGACTTCAAGCAAGTCGAGCCCGCTTTTGCGCGCGATTCCGAGAGCTTCGTAGGGCGTCATAATCCCGAGCTGGCGTCCGTCCGCGCCTATCACTCTAATTTTTGGCGCCCTGATTCTTTCGTTTCTGCGCGGACCGAAGTTTTTTGTTCCGAAGTGGCGCTTATTCCCATATGAGCCGCCGTTGTAAGTCTTGTTATATGCCATTAATTATTCAGGATTTTATTTTACCTGTTCGAGATGAAACCAGAGTTTTTTAAAACTTCAACAATATTTTGTATTTGTTGTTTTTATATCCGATATTTCCAGATTGAAGGTGTGCCTATTCGGAGGATTTTCGCCTTTCGACTTTTGCCCCGAGTGCGGCGAGTTTCTTGTCCATAGAGTCGTATCCGCGGTCGAGATGGTATATGCGCTGGATCAAAGTTTCGCCTTTGGCTGCCAGTGCTGCGATTACAAGGGCGGCGCTGGCGCGCAAATCCGACGCCATCACGTGGGTTCCCGAGAGCTTCCTTCCGCCGCTGATGATGGCGCTCGAGCCTTCCCGGCTTATTTCCGCCCCCATGCGGGCAAGTTCCGGAACGTGCATGAAGCGTTCAGGGTATATCCTTTCGGTTACGATTGAAATTCCTTTCGCTTGCGTCATCAGTGCGCAGACTTGGGCTTGGAGGTCTGTCGGGAATCCTGGGTAGGGAAGGGTTACCGCTTCAACGGGGCGGTAGGACGCTCCGGAGGCGTCGACATATATCGAAGAAGATCCCCGCGTTTCAAACGGGCACTCCGCGCGCTCGAGTATATCCAGAAAAGAACCGAGATGTTTCTTCAGCGCGCCGCGGACGAGGACTTTCCCGCGGGTCGCCAGCGCCGCGGCTATCCAAGTGCCAGCCTCGATTCTGTCGGGTATAACGCTGTGCGCCGTCCCGCCGAGACTTGCAACACCAGTCACGCAAAGTGTCGGCGAACCTATACCCTCTATCTTTGCACCCATTCCGACGAGCATTTTACAGAGGTCGGATATTTCCGGTTCGCATGCGGCATTCTCAATGATTGTCGATCCGGGAGCGAGCGTGGCAGCCATCAGAACGTTTGACGTTCCGGTGACCGTGCTCCCGAACCTCCCTCCGAGGTAGATTTGCGCCCCGCGGATTTTTCTCGCGTCCACGCATATGTATCCGCTCTCTATCTCGACGGAACAGCCGAGGCATTTCATGCCCTTTATGTGCAAATCCACTGGGCGAGCGCCTATTACGCAGCCGCCGGGAAGCGAGACCTTGGCTTTGCGCAGGCGCGCGACGAGCGGACCCAAGACGCATATGCTCGCCCGCATTTTTCGAACTAATTCGTACGGGGCGGTGCAGGATATTTCGCGCGCCTCTATTTCCCATGTGCCTTCTTCGATATTTTCGCAGCGCGCCCCGAGGGAGCGGATTATTTCCGCCATCGAGCGCACGTCGCTTAGGTTCGGAACGTTTTTAATTACGCATTTTTCCGGTGTCAGCAAAGCGGCGGCAAACATCGGCAAACACGCGTTCTTAGATCCAGATACAGATACTTCTCCCTCGAGTTTTACCCCTCCCCTTATGAAAAGCGAATCCATGTTTTTACAATCGTTACTACAAGTTTGCAGGATAGTGATGGTGCGGGGATATTAAAAGCGATGCCGGCAATGTCGTTTTCAGATGCGGCTCCCTCCTATGCTTCCCCCGCAGGCTTAAAAAAAATTGGAAAGTCGCGGAGGTTTTGCAAGTTTTTATAATCGCGTACAATAAAAATTTCTCAAACAAAATAAAAAATCCGGGCTAAAAATTTGAAATACAATAGAAGATTGAAAGCCGAGAAATTTTGCGCGGTGGAAATTTTATGAAATACAATCTTCCCCAAGGTTTGGCTTGGAATGCTGGCGCGGTAAAAATAGCCTGAAAAAGGCGGGAAAAGAAAAAAGTGCGGCAATATTGTCTTTGCCGCACTGAAAAGTCGAAAGTTGCGATGGATCGGGACGCTATTTTTGATCGCCGCCGCTGCTGCGTTTGCCGCCGCCGTTGGGGCGCCTGTCGTGATAGCGGCGCTTCCCGCCGGATTTGTCTCCTTTGAAGGAGTCTTTGCGCGGGTACTTGTCGCCGCCGTGCCTGTGCCGGTTGGAGTTGCTGAAGCTCTTGCGGTCGCCGCGGAACTTGCCTTTCCTACCTTTCCCCTTCTTCGATTTAGAACCGAATATCGAGGATATCGCGGCTTTTATTCTCGCGAAAAGCGACAGGGACGGGAAGCCCGTGTCGATTCCGGTATACGAGACAACCCCGTCGTCGGAGCTGTTTCTGCGCATGTTTCTCGGCCGCTTGTCAGAGAGGGGGACTTCTATCGCGCGAGGGCGAAATTCCCCATTTTCGAAAGCTGGGCCGGAATGTTCCTTGTCTTCAGACGCTTCCGGAGATGCTTCCACTCCGGATTCGTCTGCATCTTTCGAGGCGTTTTCGCGGCCTTCGGATTCGTCGCGTTCATTGCGGAAATCGCGCTTGTGGCGCTTGGAGTTTTCCGAATTTCCGTATCCGCCAACATTGGAACCGCTCAACTTTTCCTTGAAACTGGACAAGTCTTCGACTTCTCCGCACATGGCGGTTTCGCTTTTACTTGCGGGCGATTTGCCAAAAGCTCTGGCGCTGTGGTTTCTCCCGTTTTTCCTGTAATGAGGATATTCGCGGACGCTTTCGGTTTGGCATGCACTCCTCTCGACGTCTGTCGTTTCCGTTTCCGATGGGGACGAAGTTTCACTCTGCATGTCGGATATGTCAGGTGACTTGTTTTCGTCGCTTATTTTGTTTTCTTCCATGTCTTTTTATGTGGTCGGGGATAATTTTTTATTGGGTAGGCCCGCTGCGTCGGTGCGCGTTATGCGGGCATAAACAAAAACTCCCAACCGAATTCCCCGACGGTTTTCGGTTTTTGGGATTTTAGCGGCTTAAATGTCCACTCTACTTTTGGACCCAAATCCGCCAAGTCGCGCACAAGACCATATTTTTGCCCTTTTTACAACCTTTTTTTAACGGGAAGAGCCTTTGGGAAAAAACTACTTTGAGAGCGATCGGCCGAATTTCTTTTCAAAATTTTGCAGATAGTCGTGCCCGGACAAGAAATGCGCGTCGAGAAATCTTTCAAACAGCGACTTTTCAGGACCGAAGTTGCTAATGTAAAAGTTTCCGTCCTTTTGCTCAAACCACGTTATGCCATTTTGGGTTTTTGCGCCGTCTTTTCTTCTCTCAAAGAAAAGAATCTTTAAATTACCGGCATCGGCGATTCTCAAGTATTTTTTCTTCCACGAAAAGTAGTCGGAAAGCAGGTTTTTTTTCTCTTCGGTGCTCAGGGGAAAATATTGGGATTCGAGTTTCTTTCTGCTATCGGGAGTATAATATTTGGCGTAGTTTTCGAAATCAAGATCGAGAAAATACTTTTGGGCCGTGCGGTAAAACTTCGAAACTTCCTCGTTTTCGACATTTTCATCGCGGTCGATATTTTTAAGTTCGCCATTAGCAAATAGAATCTTGGGATAGGTTACAGTCGGGACGTCGCGCAAAATCTTCCAGGTCGTCTTCTGCGCGCTTTCCGCCAATACCGAGAGCAGCGGATCGCGCAGCGAAAGATTCCATAGGAGTTTTTCTCCCTCTTTGTCGAAGGCAAAAAAATTCATTCCCGGGCGCATTTTTTCCGATTCGCATTTGAAGAATACGCAAGGGTGGGCGCCGAGCTGGGCGGCATAGACATTTTGAAAGCCCTTGCCGCCCAGCAATGAAAGGAATTTTTGCGCTTTTTCGAGATCTTTCGGAGATGAGAGCATTTGGGAGAGTTTTTCGGGGTTGTCCGCGGCAGCGAGGATTTCTCGTGCGCGTGCCGCCACTTCGGGCGCGCACGGTATTTCTATTTGCGCCGATCCGGTGTAGGACTTTCCGTCGGATACGAGCACTATCGGGGCGCGGAAGTTTACTGCGGCGTTTATTGCCAGGGCCGTGCATGCCGCCGAGGCGGAAACGAGAGCCTTTTTTATTATTGAGTTTTTCATCGCATCAGTGGTGGTATGGGGTATTTGCTGATATGCATTTGGCGCGGTAGAGCTGTTCCATTAGGACCGCTCTGGCGTATTCGTGGGTAAAGGTCATCGGAGACATTGAAAAAATAAAGTCTGAGCGCTTTCGCACGCGGTCCGACAACCCGTACGAGCCGCCTATGATGAACGCGGTGTCGCCAAAAGCGAGATTTTTTTCGAGCGCTGCAGAGAATTCGCGCGAACTCATGGCCTTGCCTTCTTCGGAGCACGCCCAGACTTTTCCGCGGAAGTTTTTGAGCCGTTCAAGAATTTTTTCCCCTTCGCCTTCGGGAGACGAATCCTTTATTTCCACAATATCAACACCGCCGTATCTTTTGAGTCTGGCGGCATAGTCTTCGACAAGTTCCGAGAGGGGGCGGCTTTTCATTTTCCCGACTGCAAGCACTTTTAGCATACTATCTGGTCCTTTTTAATAATTCTTTTTCCCGGATTTTTTAGGGGCGTA
>CASFWX010000076.1 GCA_949298545.1 uncultured Verrucomicrobiota bacterium
GCGCGCCTGGAGGGAGTCGAACCCCCAACCTTCTGATCCGTAGTCAGACGCTCTATCCAATTGAGCTACAGGCGCAGTCAGTAAAAAATTTAATCGAGACAATAAGGCTTATTTATTCGGCCTTTGCAAGACATTTTTTTTCTTTTTTCCGAATGGCGGATTTGTCTTATTTATAGCGGGTTTTCGGGAATTTTCTGGGAGAGTACAGCTGGGTTCATTTCGTATTTCCCGACGGGCGTGGCGGGTCCAGTCATTGTGATTGAAAAGTCGGGCGCAATCTCGATTTGAAGCAGCCCGCCCTGCATATGCACAACAATGTTGGGATCGCAGAGGCCGAGCTTATGGGCGACGGCCGCCGCGGCGCTTGAACTGCTTCCCGATGCGAGGGTGTATCCGGCTCCGCGCTCCCATATCTCTATTTTTATATTGCTGCGGTCTATAACTTCAAGCAGCTGGACGTTTGTGCGGTTCGGGAAGAGGGAGGTCATATGCTCTATGACCGGACCGATTTTATGGGCTAGTTCGGCGGAGACTTTTTTCATTGGAAGCACGCAATGTGGATTCCCCACTGTGGCGCAGCAGTATGAGTATTTGTCGCCGAGAATTTCGAAAGTTTCGTTTAACACTTCTCTCTTGTTTCCGGTTACGGGAATTTTTTCAGAATCGAAGCTGACTTGTCCCATTTCCACGCTTATTTTATTTCCCATTTGCGATACTGTGCATTTGACTATGCCTCCGAGGGTTTCAACCTTGAAAGGGACGTCTTCGCGGACTAGCCCGAGGTCGAAAAGATAGCGCGAAAATATGCGCAATCCGTTTCCGCTCTTTTCCGCTTCGGAGGCATCGGGATTTAAAATCCTAAGTTTAAAATCCGCTCTTTCGCTCTTTTCAGGCCCGAATAGTATGCCGTCGGAGCCCAATCCAAAGTTGCGGTGGCATATTTTTACGACATCTGCCCCTTCCGGGCATTTGGGGGAGTCGGACGGATTTAATACGAGGTAGTCGTTCCCGAGAGCGTGATATTTTGAAAATTTCATAAGTATGCGATTTCTATTTTCGCATTTCGGCTTTTCAAGGTTTTTTTGAATAGTTCAGAAGCATTAAGTGAGGCAGTTATAAAGTAGAAAAATTTGCGGACAAAGATATTTTGTGAAAAGAAAACGCGCGCCTCGCATGGGCGAAAAACTTGACTCTTTCATTAATTGCGGTTTGATGTTTTATTTCAATGGAAACGGAACAGAAGATATTGGAAGAGGGCATTTCGGATTTTGAGAAGCTCGCGAATTTTGCCGCAACCTGTCCGAAAAAAAGGCTCTTTGAAATTGCGGACGGCCTTCGCCGCCGTTTTCTCGGCAATGCAGTTGACACGTGCTCCATTATGAATGCGCGTTCCGGCCGCTGTTCCGAAAATTGCAAATGGTGCGCGCAATCGGCTCACAACGACACGGGCTGCGATGTTTATCCGTGTGTCACTCCGGAGGAGGCTGTCGGGAGGGCGAAAAAGTCTCGCGATGCCGGCATTATGCGCTTTTCTTTGGTGACCAGCGGCAGAACCCTTTCGCAGGCGGATACGGAAAGAATGGCCGAATGTTTTCGCGCGATGTCCAAATTGGGAGGGATAGCCTTGTGCGGATCTTTCGGGCTGCTTGACGAATCGCAGCTGAAAATTCTCAAGGAAGCTGGAATGAGCCGCTTGCATTGCAATCTCGAGACCGCGCCTTCAAAGTTTCCGGAGTTGTGTTCTACGCACACGATAGAAGAAAAAATAGCCACCTTGCGCGCTGCCCGCAAAGTGGGGCTTTCGCTTTGCAGCGGGGGCATAATTGGAATGGGCGAGACGCTTTTACAGCGCGCGGAGCTGGCGTGTGTCTTGCGCGACATCGGCGTGGATTCAATACCGGTGAACATACTTCAGCCCATTCCTGGGACTCCCTTGGAAAACGCGCGCCCGCTTTCGGGAGATGAAATACTCGAGGCTTTCGCCTTATTTAGAATAGCCAATCCTCGCGCGCACATAAGGTTTGCGGGGGGGCGGTCGGCAATAAAAAGCCGCCAAGAGGAGGCTCTGCGGGCGGGAGTGAGCGGGGTGCTGATGGGGGATATGCTCACTACTCTCGGAAGTTCGATTTCGGAGGATTTTGCAACTTTAAAGCGACTCGGATATGAATTTTAAAGAGCTCGCAGATTACGATCGGGCGCACGTGTGGCACCCTTACGCGGCGATGCGCAATCCCATTCCCGTTTACGGGGTAGAATCTGCCAGGGGCGCCATTCTGAAATTTTGGGACGGGCGCGAGGTGATAGACGGCATGTCCTCCTGGTGGGCGGTTGCGCACGGATACAACAATCCGCACATAAACGAGGCCGTCATAAAACAGCTCGAGAAGATGAGCCATGTAATGTTCGGCGGATTGACTCACGAGGGAGCTGTAGTTTTGGCAAGGCGCCTTGTGGATATGACTCCGCAAAATCTGCAAAAAGTTTTCTTTTGCGATTCCGGATCCGTGTCCGTTGAGGTCGCCATGAAGATGGCTCTGCAGTATTGGAGGGCGAAGGGTTTTGACTCAAAGACAAAGTTTGCCACAATACGCGGCGGATACCACGGCGATACATGGCATGCGATGTCGGTATGCGACCCTGTCGGAGGAATGCATTCGCTGTTTTCGGGGGGCCTTCCTATAAATTATTTCGCTCCGCGCCCCAGGATACCATTCGGCGGTGAATGGGAGGACTCGGACATCGCCCCCATGCGCGCCATTATACGGGAGCATTCCAATGAAATAGCGGCGGTTATTCTCGAACCGGTTGTGCAGGGGGCGGGAGGAATGCGGTTTTATTCCCCGCGCTATCTCGAGGAACTGAAAAAAATTTGCGACGAATTCTCGCTTCTGCTGATATTTGATGAGATTGCCACAGGTTTCGGGCGGACGGGAAAAATGTTTGCATGCCAGCATACCCGGGGCGTGGAACCAGATATAATGTGCTTGGGCAAAGCCATTACGGGCGGATATGTAAGTTTTGCGGCGACTCTCGCCTCCGAAAAGGTATCCGACGCAATTTCCGATTCCGAAGCCGGGGTATTTATGCACGGCCCGACATTTATGGCAAATCCTCTCGCTTGTGCGGCGGCAAATGCAAGCATAGATTTATTCCAAAACGGGAATATTATCGATAGGGTTTTGCGCATAGGGGAGATTTTGCGGTCGGTGCTTGAATCCGCGCGCGGCTTCGACGGCGTTGCCGATGTCCGGACTTTGGGCGCCATAGGAGTTGTCGAAATGCGGGAAAATGTCGATATGCAAAAGACCCAAGAGGCTTTAATTTCGCGGGGCGTTTGGCTTCGCCCTTTCGGAAGGCTCATATATACAATGCCTCCCTATGTCGCCACTGACGAGCAAGTGCGGCGCATAGCAGAGGCGATGGTGGAGGTTTCATCAAATCCGCTGTGAAAATGGAAAAATCAGGCAAAGTTTTAGAGGAACTCAAGCGGGTCGGAATCTTTCGCCAGCTCAGGCCTTCCGAGTCCCGTGGCGGTAAGATTTTAATCGGGAAACGCGAATTTGCCAATTTTGCCTCCAACGATTATCTTGGAGTGTCGTCGCGCTTGGACCTGCAGCGGGAATTCTTAGGCGGTATTGCGGGAGATTCATTTCTGATGGGAGCGACATCGTCGAGGCTTTTGGGAGGTGACAACTTCGCGTTTGAAAATTTGGAGGCTTATTTTGCCGGATTGTTTTCCGAAGCTTTCGGCGCGCCGCGTTCTTGCCTGCTTTTTAATGGAGGATTTCACGCGAATACAGGAGCGCTTCCGGCGTTTGCGTCCTCAAAGGACTTGGTTGTATGCGACAAGCTTTCGCATGCGAGCATTATCGACTCTTTGAAACTTGGGAATGCCTCTTGGCTTCGTTTCAAACACAACGACCTATCCCATCTCAGGCGCATTCTCGACCAGAATTGCGGAAAGTATGAAAACATATATATCGCCACCGAAAGCGTATTCAGCATGGACGGGGACAGGGCAGATATTCGCGGGCTTGTCGAGATAAAGAAAGAATACGGGGTGCGCCTCTATATTGACGAGGCGCATTCGTTCGGGCTCTTTGGCGGAGGCCTCGGGCTGTGTGCAGAATCGGGACTTGGCAGGGAGGTCGATTTTGTCATGTGTACGCTCGGGAAAGCGGTCGGTTCGCAGGGAGCTATTATCATATGTTCGATGGAGGACAGGGATATTTTGATAAACAATTGCAGGCCCTTCGTTTTCACGACCGCTTCCGCTCCGATAACTGCGCTGTGGACGCATTTTATATTTCCTAAAATATTGGCAATGGCTGCTGAAAGGGCGCGCCTAATGGAGCTCTCTGAATTGTTGCGCCGGGGTTTGGAAAACTTCGAAACTTTGGGAGACACACAAATAGTTCCTATTCTTGTAGGCGCAGAATCAAAAGCAGTCGATTTGTCTGAAAAGCTTTTGGAGGCGGGAATATGGGCTCCTGCCGTCCGCTATCCGAGCGTACCGCGCGGCCGCGCAAGAATCAGAGTTTCAATATCGGCAGCTTCGTCGGCTGATGACATACTCAGGCTCTCCGAAATAGTTAATTCCCAAGGAGCCATAAGATGAAGTCGGCGTGGATAAGGAAGGGTTACGCAAGCAGGCTCGTCGTGTTTTTTGCGGGATTCGCATGCGATGAAAATATACTTGCTTCCGTCCGCCTTCCGGACTCGTGCGACATCCTCGTATTTTTCGATTATAGGGATTTTAATTTTGATGCGGACTTTGCGGATTTGTCGGGATATTCGCGCATAGGAATCGTTGCATGGTCGTTCGGGGTTTGGGCGGCCGATGTATTTCGGGATAAGTTTCCCTCCGCGTGCGAGTGGATAGCAATAAACGGTTCGCCTTATCCGGTCGACGACGAACGCGGAATACCGGTGGAAATATTTAAAAAAACCTTGTCGGATTTTTCCGAGAGTACCAGGGAGAAATTTTACAGAAGGGTTTGCGGGGGAGTGCGCGAAACAGCAGATCATTCTAAAATGTTATGTTCGCGTTCCGCGCAGGAGCTTTCCGATGAGCTTGAAACTCTGTCTAAGGCTTTCGCTTCAGAAAAAACCGGCTTAAAGGGGAGATGGTCGCGCGTTTTTGCCTCTTCGGGAGACGGGATTTTCCCGATAAAGAACCTCCGCTCTGCGTTCGGTAATTCTTTGCAGATTGTCGATGGAAGGCACTTGAATCCGCCCCTTATAGAGCGCGCCTTGGAAATGGCAGCAGGATCCCTTGACAGAGGCGTTGCGCATTCTTTTGAGAAGAGCGTTTCGAGTTATAACTCGTGCGCTTTTGTCCAACGCAAAATTTCCGGGAAACTTGCCAATCTGTTGTTTGAATCGCTCGGGGAAAAATTGGAGTGCAGCGCGCATTCCGTCCTTGAGATAGGATGCGGAACGGGATTTTTGACGCGGATAGTTTCCGAAAAAATTCCAAAGACTGCTTGGTTGATAAACGACCTGAGCGCAAAGATGTGCAAAGCAGCGCTTTCGAAATGCATGGCAAGATGCTCTTGCTTGGCTGGAGATTTTATGGAGGCGGATTTCTCTCTGGAAAGTTTTGATTTAGTTTTATCCTCGTCCTGCTTCCAATGGATAAAAGACAAATTCTCGCTTTTCGACAAGGTTTTCAAGATTTCTTCAAAATCTTCAGTTTTGGCTTTTTCTACTTTTGGCATGGATAATTTCCGCGAAGTTAGGGACTTGACAGGATCTGGGTTGAGGTATGATGGTTTTTCTCAAACTCGCAGCTTGCTCGCCCGGGCGGGTTATTCGGTTGTTTTTGCTTCGGAAGAGCTCATAGAAGTGGAATTTTCCTCTCCCATAGAGGTTCTTCGGCACATTCGTTCGACAGGCGTCAACGGCGGATTTGCACAATTTTGGACGCCTGGACGCGCAAATAAGTTTTCGCGTGAGTACCTTGAGAGGTATGGCAAACCGGGAGGAAGTGTGCTGCTGACATACAACCCTCATTATTTTATTTGCAGCAAGGCAGAATTATGAAAGGAAGATTTTTTGTAAGCGGAATCGACACCGGAATAGGCAAGAGCGTTGCGACAGGGAGGCTTGCGCGCATGTTTTCTGAATGCGGATTTGAGACGGTGACCCAGAAGCTGGTGCAGACTGGTTGCAACGGAATATCCGAAGATATTATTTTCCATCGCAAGCTGATGGGGATAAGCCTGTTGCCCGAGGACGAAGATTTTACTACGTGCAGATATGTGCTGTCCTATCCTTCCTCGCCCCATGTGGCTGCTGCCATAGACGGTGTAAAGATAGATGATTCGGCGATAAATGCCGACACGCAAAAACTTCTCGAGAAATACGATACCGTGTTGATAGAGGGTGCAGGCGGGATAGCCGTTCCGATATCGGAAGGTTTTTTGACCTCGGATTACCTTGAAAAATATTCTTTGCCGCTGATATTCGTCGTTTCGTCGCGGCTTGGAAGCTTGAATCACGCGTTGCTTTCATTGGAGTTTGTCGGCGCTCGCCGGATACCATTGTCGGGTATTGTCTACAATGTCTTTCCTGAGGAGAGGCGGGAAATAGAAGAAAGCACTTTGGAATATTTAACGCGCTATGTATCAAAAAAATTTCCTTCGGCAAAAATATGGAAAATGAACCGCGAAAGAATATGGGAAATCTAAAAACATATACAGCCGCGCTCTTTGATCTCGACGGAACTCTCGTCGACAACTATACGGCGATTTTTGTCACTGCGGGAATCGCATTTAAGGAATTCGGGATAACGCCTCCGCCGACGCGCGATGAGGTAGTCCGCTCTGTCGGGGGGTCGATACTATTGACTTTAAAGCGCCTTCTCGCCCCTCGCGGTCGCGAGGAAATGGCGGACGAGATAGGGGCCCGCTACGCGGAAATTTTTCCGCTCCATGCAGTCGACGGCTTGAAAATGCTGGGCGGTGCGGATAAAATTCTTTCCGCTTTGAAGTCGCGAGGATTAAAATTGGCTTGTTTTACGAACAAGCAGACTTCCGGGGCGGAGATCGTCCTTAGGCATCTAGGGCTCGATTCCTACTTGGACGCGATAGTCGGCACGGAATTGCATTCTCCCAGAAAGCCGGATCCAGCCTTTACCAGAATGGCGCTTGATAGAATCGGCGCGGATCCCTCGAACAGCATCATCATTGGCGATTCGCGCTACGATTACGCCGCAGCCCAGTCTTGCGGAATGGATTGCGCAATCGTGGCAACAGGTGCGGACAGCGCGGCATTTTTAAAGGTAGAATGTCCAAATGCGTTCGGCCCCTATGAAGGCATGTTCGATTTGGCAAAAGAGGTTTTTGGTATTGTCCTATAATGGGCTTAAAGTATATTGGCCTTATGGAGGAGCGTCTTGTAAGAGTTGAAGGGGTGGTAGAGCGCATCGTGTTCTTCAACGATGAAACCTGCTATTGCATAGCCGTTCTCCGGCCTTCGCGGGGCATTTCTGGGAGCGGCCGCGCTGTCGAGCCGATAACCATCACAGGAGTCATGCCTTCAATTCAGTGCGGGGAGACGCTCGAAATCTTGGGGCAGTGGAGCAGGCATAAGCTTTACGGGGCACAGATAAGGGTAAAGAAATTCGAGTCGAGATTGCCTTCCGAAGTTTACGGCATGGAGAAATTTCTCGGATCGGGACTCGTAGAGGGGATAGGTAAAACTTACGCAAAAAAGATAGTGGAGAAATTCGGAGTCGACACACTGAAGATTATAGACACTGAATCCGCCCGCCTTACGGAAGTCCGCGGAATAGGGGCGGAGCGGGCAAGGCGCATAAAGAAATCGTGGGACGAGCAGAAGAACTTGAGGGACGTTGTGATTTTTATGCGCGCCTACGGGATAGGCATGGGAGCGTGCGTCCGCATAATTAAGCGTTTCGGCGATGATGCTTCCAAAGTTGTGCGCGAACGTCCGTACGCATTGGTTAAGGAGGTTGACGGAATAGGTTTTAAGACGGCGGACGCAATTGCAATAAACATGGGATTGGCAAACGAGAGCACTGACAGGATATCAGCCGGAATCTCCCATATAATGCGCGAGAACGAAAGCGAGGGAAACACTTGCATTCGCCGAGCCGAACTTTTAGCCCGTGCGGCCGGCATGCTCAACCTCGACACGCAGAAATGTTCCGAAGTTCTCGATATGCTTGCCGCTGACGCTTCGGTTAAAATTCTTGAAGGTGGAATTGTTCAAAGCGGGGCATTGGATTATTTCGAGCGCCGCGCGGCTTTGAGCTTGCGGCGTATAAGTTTATCGGAGTCATCGCTGCCGCCTATAAAGGTCGAGGCAGCAGTAGATTGGGCGATGAGACGCATGAATTTAAAATTTGCCTCCTCTCAGCGGGACGCGGTAGCTTGCGCCCTCTCAAACCGCCTAAGTGTGATAACCGGGGGGCCTGGCACTGGCAAGACAACCATACTCCGCGCATTGTGCGACATACTGTGCGCGAAAAAATGCAGGCCGGTACTCGCAGCTCCCACAGGGCGCGCCGCCCAGCGCATGGGAGAAAGCGCCGGAGTGCCCGCCCGCACTATCCACAGGCTCTTGGGTTGTGAAGGCGGAGAGTTTGAACACGGAGAGACCAAACCATTGTCAGGGCATTTTTTTATAATAGACGAGGCGTCCATGCTCGATACGCGGCTCGCCTCAGCCTTGTTTGCGTCAATACCCGCCGGAGCCCACCTGTGTTTGGTTGGGGATTCTGACCAGCTTCCGAGCGTGGGGGCGGGAAATGTGCTTTCCGACATAATAGAGTCGGGCATGATTCCGGTGGTCCGCCTCGACAGAATTTTTCGGCAGGGAGACAGGAGCGGAATAGTGGAAGCTGCTCACGCGGTGTTGTCGGGCAACGATTCGACGGACTCTTTCCCGCCTGTGGACATGCTCCATTTGAACGGCGAAGGCGACGTGAATTTTGTGCGGGCAGACACTCCGGAGGAATGCGTTAGATCCTGCATCAAACTTGTGCGCGACAAGATACCCGCATGGTATGGGTGCGATA
>CASFWX010000077.1 GCA_949298545.1 uncultured Verrucomicrobiota bacterium
CTGGGGTCAGTGCAGGTTGCCACGGGCGATATATTTAGAGCCAACATAAAGGGCGGAACCGAGCTTGGAAAGCTCGCCAAGAAATATATAGATTCCGGCGCCCTCGTCCCCGACGAAATCACCGCGGCCATGGTCAGGGACAGGCTTTCCCAGCAGGACGCAAAGTCCAAAGGATTCATTCTCGACGGCTTTCCGCGAACTATTCCGCAAGCCGAGGAGCTTGACGCAATCCTGTCCGAAATCGGCACCGAAATATCGGCAGTCTTGTATTTGGAAGTTCCAGACGAAGAAATAATCCGCCGCACTTCGGGGCGCATGATTTGCAGGAACTGCCAGGCTCCTTTTCATAAACTTTACTCCCCGCCGAAAATTGATGGCGTATGCGACAAATGCGGCGGAGAACTTTACGTCCGCGAGGACGACAAGCCCGAGACCGTAAAAAAGCGCCTTGAAACTTATAGGGAGAATACCCTTCCGCTGGTCGATTTTTATGCCAAGAGAGGCGTTTTAAAAATTCTTCCGCCGGAGATGTCAAAAGGAGGGGTCGTTTCAGACATGGAAAAACTTGCCGGCGAACTCGGCTTGCTTTAAGCCTATGGAATCTTATAGACATGAGATTGTTTTTCATTGGTGACATAGTTGGCAAACCCGGAAGAAAAATTCTTGCCGACAAGCTTCCTGAAATACGCGCCGAGTTCGGAGTGGACATTGTGGTCGCCAACGGAGAAAACGCCGCTGGCGGAAATGGAATATCCAGAAAGATGGCGGAGGAAATATTTCGCGCTGGTGTTGACGCAATAACACTGGGAGACCACATTTGGGACCAGAGGTGCTTTGAATCGGAAATATCGCTGATTGAAAATCTCTGCCGGCCAGCCAATCTCCCCGCGGGAAATCCGGGCCGCGAATATGTCGTTGTAGAACGCGAAGGCTTTAAACTCGGCATATTCAACCTTCTCGGACAGACGCTCACAAAGACGAAGGCCGATTGCCCATTCGCCGCCGCCGACAGAATCCTCGCCTCGCTCGTTCCGGAGTGCGATGCGGTATTTCTCGATTTTCATGCAGAGACGACTTCGGAAAAAGTTTCTATGGCCTGGCATCTCGACGGCAGGATAGCAGCTTTGGTAGGAACCCACACCCACATTCCGACAAACGACGCCCGCCTTTTCCCAAAGGGGCTCGCTTTTATGAGCGACGCCGGCATGACGGGCCCATGGAACTCATGCCTCGGTAGAAACTGGGAGAACATTTTGAAGAAGTTTGTGGACGGGCGTCCGCGGGCGTTCACAATGGCGGAGGGCGACAACCGCATATGCGGCTGCATGATAGAAATAGACAACATCTCAAAGCGCGCCGTCAGTATTGAACCGTACGTTTGGCCGCAATTTCCCAATACACTTTCGGCCCTCGAGAAAAGTCTGGCGGAAGAGGAGTCAATGCGCAAGGCGGAGGCGGAAAAGCTCGCTTCTGCCGACATCAACGATATCGACTGACCCGTTCCCGCAGCTTTTTTTTCGGCACATGCTTTGGAGAAGCTATTTTTGCGGCTGCATAAGGCGCATGGCGGATTTTCTTCTTTGCCGCCTTTCCGCCGGACAAATGCCAATCCGAAGATTTTACATGCCCTGCGCGCGAAGTTCCGCCCCACCCCTTTTCGACGGGCGCCAGCACGCCGCCCCGCGCATGCTCGCGAAATTTTTATCGCGAGCCTTTTCATTTGCGGTTTCAAGAAGGCCTTGTCCGCCGCATTGCGGGAAGAGAAACTAAAGCTTTTCGACGTCGATTTTTCTGTAAACTATCCCTGCGCCTTCCGATTGTATCTGGAGTTTCCCTTTGCGGGGGAAGTAGTCGTCGAGATGGTTTACATGCTTTCCGTTTAGGAATACGTCTACTTTTCCGTCCTTAAAAGTGCATTCGAGCCTGTTCCACTCTCCGACGGGTTTTTCGAGTCCATTGGTGTCTTTTGCATCTATGACGTCTTTCCATTCCGGATTTCTGCCTATCCTGCGTATGGCGGGCAATTTCTCTGCCTTCTTTCCGCCGCGCATGTATTCTCCGGTCTGGGGGTTTATTTCTGAAATCATGTAAAAATCATTTTTCGCTGTGGGGGCGGCATGTATGAAATCTCCTATCGCGCCCTCTATGATGTTAACTTCCAGTCCGTTTATCCACGAACCGAAACACGAGCCGTATTCTCCGTTGGAGGCGAAGAGCAGACCGCTGTCCCTGGCTTTTTTGGCTCGCTTTCCGTGCGTATCCCCGCGCCATTTGAACTCCAAAACTATCTTAAAATTTTCAAACTCCTCTTTTGTTATAATTCCACCGAACTCCTCTCCCGATATTACCAGTTCTCCGTCAACCACTCTGAATACCCCGTTTGGATCCTTGTCGACTCCGCGTTTTGATATGTAGGTTTCCCAGCCGTCGAGATTTTTTCCGTTGAATATGGGAGTGCCGGAATTTGCGGATTTGTCGCATGATGGATTGCTCACAGTAGAGCAGGCGGAAAGAGCGAGCATGGAAATGACTGTGCAGAGTGTCAGGCGGATGTATTTTTTCATGGTATTTATTTAAGTTCTTTTGATTTTATAGAGAGCAATATTTTGCTGTATCGGCTATTAAAGTAAAAAAAGCTTTTATTTATAAGGTCAATGGCAATCTTTCGCACTTTTGTATGGCATTAGTAGATTATTGAATTTATTTGACATTCCAAAGTATAAAAATATTTTATCTTTGAAAAAAAAGAGCGTTATGAAAAATTATATGCATTGAACGGGCGCGGACGCGCCTTTTAAAAGGAGGCCGCCATATGACAAACATGGTGCTGGAGTTTACGGACGATTCCCATCTGCAGGGCAACAAATATTTTAAGGTAGTGCATGGAAAGACTGACAAATCAAAGTCTGTCGGCTTGCATAAACACGATTTTGTCGAGGTGCTTTGGATACGCGAGGGAAGCGGAGTCTTGATTCACGGGGGAAAGACTCGCGTATTCTCGAAAAATTTTCTTTACATATCGCGCCCGAACGAGGTGCACGCGCTCGAGCCCGCCCGCAATACAGTAATGGAATTTAGCTATGTCGCCATAGCAAAGAAAGTTTTTGAGCGCTTTAAGGAGAGCATTCTCATTGAGGAGGACGCTGTGCACAAGGAAAAAATGGACGGCTGGTCGATAAAATTATCGCCGTTTGAAGTGTCGTATCTCGACCGTTCTGCTGCTGAACTCATGTGGCAGAACGACTCGCTCATGGCGATATTCCGCTTCCTTTTGAACCTGTACTGGCAGGTCAAAAACGTGTTTGTGTCGGCGCTTCCTAGCGATATGCCAGACTGGCTTTCCGACGCGTGCCAGCGGATACGCAATCCCGAAAATCTCGCGCTCGGGCTCCCAAAGTTCAGGCAGATATGCGGGAAGGACATGTCGTACATAAACCGCGCCATGCGCCGCTATATGAACTGCACGCCCACCGAGTTCATCAATTCCGCTCGCCTTCACTATGCTAAATGGCTTTTGGAGACGTCGGCGTATTCCACGGGGGAGATTTCGGAGATATGCGGATTTTCCGATCTGCCGTATTTTTGCCGCAAATTCCGCGACAAATACGAATGCACGCCAACGCAGTTTAGGCGAAAGGCCCATTCTGAGGATTTGCTTCCAGACATAGACCCGGATTATAAATTTAAAAATTCGCGGATGCTGCCGGTATGAAATGTGCCGATTATAGCATGATTCGGACGGAAGATGCGCAGTTTTCAGAAACGTATAAGAAAAGGAAACATATGGAAAAAATAAAAGTATTGGTTGTAGGCTGCGGAAACATGGGGGCTTCGCACGCCAGGGCATATAATAAGCTCGACGGTTTTGAAATCGTCGGAATCGTTGACGCGCGCAAGGAAGCCGTGGACGCATTCAACGAATCGGTCGGCGGAAATTACAAGCATTTCTTCGACTACGCTGCGGCTCTTGCAGAAACGAAGCCCGACGCCGTCGCGATATGCACGTATCCGGCAACCCACGAGCCTTTGGCGATACAGGCCATGGAGGCGGGCTGCCACGTGTTTGTAGAAAAGCCGATAGCCTCCACCGTCGAAGGCGCGGAGAGGGTGATTGAAGCCTCAAAAAAGTACGGAAAGAAAGTGTTGGTGGGTTATATTCTTCGCCATCATCCGTCTTGGCAGAAATTTATCGAGCTTTCGCACAAGCTTGGAAAGCCGCTCGTGATGCGCATGAACCTCAACCAGCAGTCGCACGGGAAAACCTGGGAATGGCACAAAAACCTGCTGACTTCACTCACGCCGGTTGTCGACTGCGGCTGCCATTATGTCGACGTCATGTGCCAGATGACAGGCGCCAAGCCCGTCCGCGTTTCCGGAATATCCGCCAGGGTTTCCGACGAAATTCCGGAAAACGAGCGCAATTACGGCCAGCTTCAGGTGGTGTTCGACGACGGTTCCGTGGGCTGGTATGAGGCGGGCTGGGGTCCGATGATTTCTACGAACGCATTCTTTGTCAAGGACGTGTTCGGCCCCAAGGGCTGCGTGTCGATTTGCGCCAAATCGGGCGGCGAGGCCAATTCGGACGACATCAATTCCCACACAAAAACCAATGAGCTTCGCTTCCATTCCTCGGAGGTTGCGCCGTCGGGCGAATTTGCCAAGCCCGACGAATGGTTTAATACGCAGGACGAGCCCGACCACGACGGGCTGTGCACGCGCGAGCAAGAATTCTTCCGCAAGGCGATTGTCGAAGATATCGACATGTCGCAGCATTTGCAGGATGCCCTGAACAGCCTCAAGATTGTTCTCGCTGCCGATGAGTCCGCAAAGACCGGCAAGGTCATAGACTTTTAGCCGGGATTTTCCGCCGCCATAAAAATTGGTTTTGGCAACTGGCTGCCGCATTTTTTTGCGGCAGCCTTTTTGATGTTTCCGGCTTGGCGGATTTTGTTTTTGATGCAATTGATGAATCGGATATGCGCATTCCGCGCCTGCGGAAACTGGGATACTCGGCGAACTACCCATTTTGCTTGGAAAATGCGGAGATTCGAAGCGGGGCAAACGGCTTATGCATTATTTTCTTGGAGTTTTTTTCCGATTCTTTGCGGATCGCATTTTAGCGCTTAAAACGGA
>CASFWX010000078.1 GCA_949298545.1 uncultured Verrucomicrobiota bacterium
ATAGCGGCTTTGTAAAATGAGGCGTGGGTCGGAATCGAACCGACGGTGAAGCTTTTGCAGAGCCTTGCCTTACCACTTGGCTACCACGCCGTAAAGATTAAATATTAGAGCCTATTAAGCTTTCGGGCGCAAGATTTTTTTTTGCCGTTTTAAAATTTAGATTTGATGGAGGGCTCCATGGGAAAGTTTGAGCGCCAAATCAGTTCTTTCCGCAAAATCAGGATTGTGGGTTATAAGAAGCAGCGAGGTCTTTGAGTCCCTGCAAAGTCCGAGAAAAATTTCCATCACGTCTTCGGCGGTTTTCTCGTCCAAATTTCCGGTCGGCTCGTCGGCGAGGATTAAGCGCGGATTGTTCATTAGGGCGCGCGCGATGGCTACGCGCTGCCTTTCCCCCCCGGATAAGTGTTGCGGCAAGTGTTTTATGCGGTCTTTCAATCCCACAGATTCTAGCAGCGCCACGGCGCGTCTTCGGGCGTTCGAGTCAAAAATTCCGGCTATGCGGGCGGCAAACTCGACGTTCTGGACGGCGTTGAGCTCCGGAATCAGGCAGCTGTTTTGAAAAACAAACCCCATCATGCGCGAGCGGAGGGCGGCTTGTTTTGAATTCCCGAGTTTGTCTACGCGCTTCCCGTCCCAAAATATTTCTCCCGAGTCTGCGCGCTCTAGGGCAGCCACTATGTTTAAGAATGTCGTTTTGCCCGCGCCGCTTTCTCCGCGCAAGCTCACGCTTGCTCCTCTCGGGATTTTTATGCCGGCTCCGCACAGCACGTCGATCCGTCCGCCGTCAGGTGATTTGAACGATTTTCTTATATTTATGGCCTCTAAAGCCGAGCTTTCCTCCGGGCGACGGTTTGCGGATTGAATTTTCTCACTCATTGCGCATTGCCTCCGAAGCTTTTAGTCTCGACGCCCCGATTGCTGGAATCAGGCCGGCGAGCGTGCATAAAACCGTGGCGAAACCGCAGGCGCGCAGAGCGTCTATAAGCTCGTACTTTACGGGGAGTTTCGCAAAATGGTAAAATTGAATGAGCGATTCCTCGCCCACGATAAAGCGCGCTATTGGTTCCCTGAAGTGCAGAATCAAAACCGTCAACAATAGGCCGGCTATTGATCCGAGGACGCCGATAAAAAGCCCCTGAAAGCAATAGGTTGCCGCAATTTGGAGCGGGCGCGCACCCATAGCCGCCGACAACCCTATTTCGCGCGTTTTGCGAAGAACCGACGTGTAGAGCGAAATGCATATGGAGAATGAGGCCACAAGAATAATCAAGACGATTATTAGAGACATCATTGTCTTTTCCATCTTTATTACGCGCAAAAAGGCCTCGTTTGAGGTGAGCCAAGTGGAGGCGGAATATGGCGCGGGGAGTATCCCCTGGATTTTATCGGCGAATTTTTGGCAATCCTCGCCGTCGGCGAGCCGGACTACGAGCGAGTGAGTCCCGTCTCCAAGATTGTAAAGCTCGCGCATGCGGCGGAGCGAAACCAGGGCAAAGTTTGAATCGACATCGGAAAATTCCGTAGTCAGGAGTCCGACTACCTCGAGCTGCGCGGGCATGGGAATCTCGTCCCGCTTGATTTTATCGAGCATCGTGGGGGAGTATACGTCGACTTTGTCTCCGACGCCTATTCCAGCCGATAGGGCGAGGCGCTGGCCGAGGATTACTGAATCGTCGTCGAGATCCTCTATCCGCCCCATGGACACAAATCCCTTTTCGGCAATGGGCAGGGCGCAGCGGCCGGTTATAGTGTCGTAGCTGCGCAGCATCGGGAAGATCGGGACTTTATTGCACACCATCATCACGGGCCCCTGCGCGGCGGCCTCGACTTCCTTCACGCCGCCTTCGCTTCGGATTTTGTCTGCCAAATCGGAAATATCGTACATGGGTCGGCCGCGGTTGCGGATTATTACGTCTCCGGTCGTGTCGCGCAATTTTTGCCCTATCTTTTCATGAAACCCGTTCATGACGCTTTGCGTCCCAAAAAGGCCGAGCACGCCGAGCGCAACGCCCAAGATGGAAACAGCCGCAAAAAACGAAACAAATCTTCCTGTCGGGAAGAGTTGTTTCAAAGCTATGTACAGCCACCATTTCATGGATACGTCATTCCGGACGCAGCGAGGGGAAAAGAATCGTGTCGCGTATGTTAGATGCTCCCGTGAGCAGTATTACGAGTCGGTCTATGCCCACCCCCATTCCGCCGGCGGGGGGCATTCCGTATTCGAGCGCTTCGAGAAAATCCTCGTCGAGCTTTTGGGTTTCCTCGCCCACTTGCCTTTCAAACATTTCGCGCTGGATAAAGGGATCGTTTTGCTCGGAGTAGGCGGGGGCTATTTCCTGGCCGTTTATGCAGAGCTCGAACACGTCGAGCACGCTGTCGTCGGACCTGTTTATCTTTGCCAAGGGGCAAAGCTCTTTTGGTATCTGGAGGACAAAAGTCGGTTGTATGAGGCTGGGTTCGACGAGCTTTTCGTAGACGTTGTTCGTAATCTCGTAGTCCTCGAGCTTGGGGTCCACCTGTATGCCCAACTTTTGGCAGGCGGAGAGCTTTTCCTCGCGCGGCAGGGAGAACCAGTTTTCATCTCCGGTAGCCTCGATTATGAGGTCTTTGTATTTTGCCTTGCGCCACTGGCCTCCGAGTTCGATAGCCCCTCCGTCAGCGCGGGGAATGGACGTGGAGCCGAGCACGTTCTGGCATATGCTCATTATCATGGAATGTATCAGTTCCATCATTCCATTGTGGTCGCTGTAAGCCTGGTACACCTCGAGCATCGTGAATTCCGGATTGTGCTTGCGCGACAAGCCTTCGTTTCGGAACACCCTTCCCATTTCAAACACCCTGTCGAAACCTCCGACGAGCATGCGCTTTAAGTATAGTTCCAGGGCTATGCGCAGATAAAAATCGCAATCGAGAGCATTGAAGTGCGTTGTAAACGGCTTTGCCGCCGCCCCGCCCGCCACGGAATGCAGAGACGGTGTTTCCACTTCGACAAAATCGCGGGACCATAGAAATTCGCGGATTTGCCTTACTATTTTGCTTCGGAGCATAAAGCGCCTGCGCGAATCCTGGTTTACAATCAAATCGAGATAGCGCTGCCGGTATATTTGCTCGCTGTCTGTCAATCCGTGCCATTTTTCGGGGAGTGGGCGCAGGCTTTTGGACAACATTTTGTATTCCTTCACCCTTACGGTTATCTCTCCCGTTTTTGTCCTGAAGAGTTTGCCGCGCGCTCCTATTATGTCTCCCACGTCGATATTTTTTTTGAAATCGTCGTTGTATACTCCCTCGGGCAGGGCGTCGCGCGAGACGTACAACTGTATTATGCCGTCGCGGTCGAGTATTTTAAGGAAGCTGGCTTTCCCCATCAGCCTGTAGACGAGAATTCTTCCCGCGACGCTCACTTCGTGGGGCGAGTTTTCGCCTTCGGGCGTCGAGGGGTCGAATGACTCTATGGCCGTTTTGCTCGTGTGAGTCTGTTCCCATTCGGCGCGGAAAGGATCGAAACCCTTGTCGCGCATGCTGTCCAGCTTTGCCTTTCTCACCGCGAAAAGATCGTGGGAGTTGTCTGTCTTTTTCTCTTCCTGTTGGCTCATCTTAGTTTGTAAAACAGGCAGAATTTCACAATCGCGGGAAAATCGCAATTTTTTTTTAATCCGCCCCTGGCTTTGTTTTTTTACATGCCTTCTCCACCGGGAAAAGATCGTGGGAGTTGTCAGAGTCGGTCAGACGGGCATATCGCGTCGGGAATCGACCACAAGTGCCGGGAATTTTCAAAATCTTTCAAGTTTTTCACGCGATTCCGGCGGGCGAAATTCCCAAGCGGCGCGCAAATTCATTCGCCGTCGCCAGATCAGCATGTTATTTTTTTGCGCTGCCGCGTTTGAAGTGGCGGTTGCGCCTGCCGGCGGGCGGCGAAGGGCAGTGGGAGAGCAGTGGAGCCGTGCCGTTTTACCACTCTACAAGTATGTCGCCTTTTGGCGTGGGCCAGACTATGCGCGCAGACTTCTCGAATTTATTCGGCTTTGACTCGTATTTCGCCCAGCCGGGAGCGAGCTGTTTTATCCCCCCCAAAATTTGCGGGAGCAGGAATGCTGGGTGCGCGCTCCACGCGTGCGACGCCGAGCCCCCCGCATCGGATTTGCCGCTTCGGTTTATTTCAAAATCTTCGAAAGTCGAGCCGAACTCAGCCATCTCGCTCCATTTTTTCAAGATGTAGTCGTAAACCTCTCTTTGATATCCCGCATCAATGAGTGTTTGAAGGACATAGACTACCCAATATGACGACGGATCTCCATCTTTGGGCTTGTCGCGCTCAACGAATGGGAGAAGTATATCGTTGATTGCCCGCTTGGAATCGAAGCCTCCGACAACGCTCATAGCTGCCAGGGTCTGGGCGTGAACACCTTTGTTTGGGTTGACTTCTCCGTTTGCAAATACGCCGTCGCGCACGAGCCCGTCGGAGGGGTCGACAAGGGTCTTTTCTATGGCTTCCCTCATCTTTGCGGCAAGCGCGGAATAGCGTTTGGCGCCATCGGGTTTTCCTGCCGCCGCGGCGAGCTTTTCCATCTTTTCAAGTGCGTTGAGGTACCAGAGGCTCAGAAGGGCGGGTTGCCCTTCTTTGTGAATTTTTGTCCAATCGAGAAACAGCCAGTAGCGGGGATCGTAGGATATGAGTCCGTTTTGGGGATCTTTGTGCGATTCAAAATATTTTATTAAATCGTCAACAGTCTTCTGGTTTTCGGCAAATATTGAAACGTCGCCGGTTTGCCAGTAATAGTCCCATAGGGTGATCATCCATATTATTGAAAAGTCGGGCAGGATGCAGTTGTGCGCCATAGTCGGGGCGTGCCCGTAGGTGAGCCCGTTCGGGACGCGCTGTGCCGCGATGTCGGATATGCCCTTTTTCAGGAGGCGCGTGTCGTTTGCAATGAAAAATGTGTTCCACGACTGCACGCGGGCGTCCCCCCACCATTGCGCCTGCTCGCGGTAGGGAGTGTCGACGTAGGCGTCGAGAGCGCATATCCGCTGGGTGTGGCGCGAGGCGTCCCATATTTTGTTCGCGAGGGGATTCGAGGTTTTAAACGAACCTTTTTCTTTCAAATCGCTCATATAGGAAATCATTTTTGGAGTGATTTCCAGGCGGCTTTCCGGATTGTTGCGCACGCGTATAGTCATGTAGCGCGCGCCGGCGGGGTGGAAGAAATCGTGAATTTGCGCCCCCGGGCGGCAAATGAGGCGGTTGCCCAGCCGCATGTGGGAGCCTGTCGAGGCGAAAGTGTCGTTGTCGTATTCCCTAAGGAGCTCACCCATTCTAATGTCGACTATTTCCCCTCCCTTTGCCCCTTTAATTTCGAGGATTGGGCGCCCTGCAACAACCCGCCCGAAATCGACCGTGAAACTTGAGACCTCTCCGCCCGGAGAGGCTTCCGCCACAAGCGGGAGCGCACCCGCGTTTTCGGAAGGCATCCTTTCGCTGATTATGCCGTCCGCGTCGATTACCGCCACGGCGTCGCGCACATTTTCGGAGGGCGAAGACGATTTCCCCCTGCCTTTTGAAACGAGCCTTGGCGGCGGAAGCTCGCGTTCAAGAAGCATTGGGGATACGCGCGGGGAGAGGTTGTACCAGGGCATAGTGCCGAAATTGTGGGCGCTGCAGCCTCCCCAGGCGGAGTCGTCGAAATCGGTATCTTTCCAGCCTGCCGGATCTTTGCGCATGTCGATGTGCTCCTGGTCGTTGAGCTGGTTGGAATATTGTATGGTGTCGCTGGCGCAAGAGTTTTGCCTCATGCCTTTTACAGACGAGTCGGACACCAAGGGCTTTGCGAGCCCGTCGGCTTCAATGGCGAAAATCAAACCGGCGTAGCTTTCCGATATATAGCTGAATGTGCTTCTCCCACCGTTATAGGCGCGCACGGCTATCGCATTTTTTCCCCCGTTTAAGTATTTTGAGATATCGACGGTGTCGAATTTCCAATTTTTTTGGAATCCGCGCTCCGGGCCTGAACAGACGAATTTCCCGTTGACGTAGAGCCGGTAGCATTGGTCCGCGGTGATGTGGATTTTCGCGCATTTGGGTTTGGACGGAAGCTCAAAGCTTTTTCGAAACATTGCAAAGGCGTTTTTTATGTCGTACCAGACTTCGGGAGATGGCCATATCCACTTGGCGGATTGCAGGGATTTGGGGACGTCGGAATACAGATTTGCGTCTTCTTGTACATAGGAGACCAGGCATGTTTTGTCGTTTGCGAAACAAGCGCTTGGCGTTTGCGATGCGAGAAGAAAGGCGGTCGTGGCAAAGCTGCAAAAAGTGCAAAATATTTTGGGCGGCATGATTCTTATGGGATTGTCGTTAATAGTTTTTTGTTTGATTTTGTTTATTTGGAAAAAAATGTCAAATAAAGGAAATTTTATATTGCCCGATGGAATGCTTGTTTTTAATGGGATTTGGAATATCTAATCAGGCGGGCAGGGCGCAGCGAAAGCTCAGGGAGCTTGGCAAATATGTATTCTGGTGGAGCGGCTTGCGGGCGCTTTGAGTTTAATTTGTCAAAAAAATGTTGAAAGCGGGAAAAGAAACAAGGATTATCCCCAATGTAATATACAAATTAATAAAACGGAAAAAATCATGGTAGACGAAAAAATTTTAGAAAAGGCCGCAAACGAAGCGCGCGGTCTGGCAATAGACGCAATAAGCGCCCGCGCTTCCGGCCATCTTGGGCTTCCCCTCGGGTGCGCCGAAATAGGAGCGGTTCTCTTCGGTGAGATTCTCGACATAAACCCCTTCAAACCCGATTGGCTAAACCGCGACCGCTTTATCTTGAGTGCCGGGCACGGCAGCATGTTTCTTTATGCGTGGCTGCACATATGCGGGTTCGACATCTCGCGCGACGACTTGTCGAAGTTTCGCATGATGGGTTCCAAAACGCCAGGGCACCCTGAATTTCGCGAGACTCCCGGAGTTGAGGTGACGAGCGGGCCTCTTGGACAGGGCATAGGCAACGCCGTGGGCATGGCGATATCTGAAAAGATGGCAGCTGCCAGATTTAATGTTTCGGGCAATGAAATATTCACTCACAAGGTTTGGTGTTTGGCGGGAGACGGCTGCATGCAGGAGGGAGTTTCAGCCGAGGCAGCTTCGCTCGCGGGCACGCTCAAATTGGGCAATTTAGTGCTGATGTACGATTCCAACGACGTCACTCTCGACGCTCCGGCTTCGAAATCCATGAGCGAGGATGTCGCCGCCCGTTATAAGGCGTACGGCTGGAAAGTTGTAAGATGCGCCGAAGGAAATTCTATCTCGGCAGTTCGGAAAGTGCTTAAGTCAGCCAAGAGATATTCCGGGGATCAGCCGCTTTTGGTTATTTTTAAGACCGTAATTGGGAAGGGTATTCCCGAAGTTGAGAATTCCGCCAAAGCGCACGGAGAAGGCGGGGCTAAATTTGCGGCGTCGGCGCGCGCCGGTCTCGGCCTGCCGGAAGAAAAGTTTTATGTGAGCGGGGAAGTTCGCGAATATTTTGGGAAGCTGGCAAAGAAGCGCAAGTCGGCGTGCCGCAAGTGGGAAAAGCGCTTTGCCGAATGGAGCGGGTCGAATCCGGAGCTTTCCAAAGAGCTCTCGCTGTGCTTAAACCGCGAGAGTTCGCTTGATGCGAAAGAGCTCTTGAATCTGATTCCCGCGTTCCCGGAGAGCGACAACAGCGCGGGGAGGGCGTCTGGCGGCGCAGTGATGAATATTTTGGCAAAAAGCCTTCCTTACATGGTCACCGGCTCTGCCGACCTCTTTGGCTCTACTAAGAATTATTTGAAGGATATGGGCGATTTCTCTCCGGAAAATCCCGCCGGGCGCAACATCTGGTTCGGAATTCGCGAACACGCCATGGGCGCGATTTGCAACGGAATAGCATACTATGGAATTTTTGAGCCGAGTTGCGCAACGTTTCTGACTTTTGCCGGATACATGCTTGGCTCGATAAGGGTTGCCGCCCTTGCGCGCCTGCCCCTGCAGTACGTATTCACGCACGATTCCATAGGAGTCGGCTACGACGGGCCGACCCATCAGCCGGTAGAAATGGCTTCAACTCTCCGCTGCATACCGCGCCTCGATGTAGTTCGTCCTGCGGACTCTGAGGAGTGTGCCGCTGCGTGGGCGATGGCGCTGGCTAAAAGGGACGGCCCAACCGCCCTCATTCTCTCGCGCCAGAATCTGCCCCTGATAAAGGAGGTTTCCTCCGACGTAAAAAGATCCGGAACCCTGAAGGGAGGATATATCTTAAAGCGCGAGTCAGCCGCCCTCGAGAAGATAATAATAGCTACCGGATCTGAGGTTTCTATAGCGATGGCAGCGGCAGAAGGGAAGCCGGGAGTTCGCGTCGTTTCAATGCCATGCGTCGAACAGTTTGAGCGCCAGAGCTTGGAATATCGCGACGAGGTTCTGCCTCCGTCATGCACGGACAGAGTTGCCGTGGAGGCTGGAGTTTCCGATATATGGTACAAGTACGCCAAGCGGGTCGTGGCGACGGACGACTTCGGATTTTCCGCAAGCGAGGGCGAGCTTTACAAAGCTTTCGGCCTGACGCCGGACAAAATTTAGCCAGGCGGATTTCGGCTGCGCCTTATTTGGCATGGCGGAAAATTTCCAAAGGTAATTTTTGACATTTGCGGTTTTCCTTGCGGGAAACCGCATTATTTTTCTTCTGCTGCGTTTGATTGGGGAGAAAAAAAGCGGAAGGGATTTGCGCGGCAATTTCTATCGCTGTCTGGCAAGCGAGAGTTTGGCATTGCAAAATGTGTGGGCTTTTCGATAAAAAAGCTTGTTAAGGCTTTGCGCCGCGCTTTTATTTTGGTGGTCTTTTAACACTCACGAAGGAATAGAAATGAGCGATGATTCCAAAAAAATAAAAATAGAAAACGGCAAACTCGCAGTGCCCGAAACTCCCGTGATTCCCTTTATAGAGGGAGACGGAACCGGTCCCGATATTTGGCGGGCGTCGGTTAGAGTATTCGATGCGGCTGTGGAAAAGGCCTACGGGGGCGCAAGAAAGATAGAGTGGCTCGAAGTTTTGGCGGGGGAAAAAGCTTTTAAAAGTGTCGGGGAATGGCTTCCAAAAGAGACCTTGCAGACATTTAGGGAATATTTAGTAGGAATAAAAGGCCCGCTGACCACCCCCATAGGAGGCGGGATACGCTCGCTGAACGTCGCCCTCAGGCAGGAGCTCGACCTGTATGTCTGTCAGCGCCCTGTCCGTTATTTTAAGGGGATAGAAAGCCCGGTAAAGCGCCCGGATCTGGTTGACATGGTAATTTTCCGCGAAAATACCGAGGATATTTACGCCGGAGTCGAGTTTGAGCGCGGCAGCGAGGGAGTTGAGAAAATCAAGAATTTCTTAAAGTCGGAATTTCCTGAAAAGTTCGCCAAGATACGCTTTCCCGCTTCCTGCGGCATAGGAGTGAAACCGGTTTCAGAGGAGGGCAGCGGACGCCTTGTCAGGGCGGCGATAAACTATGCGCTCGAACACGGGCGCAAGAGCGTGACGCTCGTCCACAAGGGAAATATCATGAAATATACCGAAGGGGCATTCCGCGATTGGGGATACAAAGTTGCGCGCGAGGAGTTCGGGGCGGAGCCAATAGACGGGGGGCCATGGTGCAAGCTCCCCGGCGGGATCGTGGTTAAAGATGTCATAGCAGACGCATTTCTGCAGCAGATTCTCACTCGTCCCGCGGAATACGATGTCGTCGCGACGCTCAATCTCAACGGCGACTACATATCCGACGCCCTCGCAGCGCAAGTAGGGGGAATCGGCATAGCTCCGGGAGCCAATATAAACTATGTTGTCGGGCATGCCATATTTGAAGCAACGCATGGAACGGCCCCAAAATATGCCAATCTCGACAAGGTAAATCCGGGATCGTTGATACTTTCCGGCGAGATGATGTTTAGATATATTGGTTGGAACGAGGCGGCAGATTTGATAATCAAAGGCAT
>CASFWX010000079.1 GCA_949298545.1 uncultured Verrucomicrobiota bacterium
CTGCCCGGCAATGGAACCGCACTCGCCACGCATGCGGCGCGCAAATCCCTCTTCTCGAAAGCGGCAAAGCGAATAGTCGAAATGGCGAAAGCCTACTACGAAGGCAACGACGAATCCGTCCTTCCGCGCTCCATAGCCGTGCGCAAGTCATTCCTTAACGCCATGCGCCTCGACATAGCCATGGGAGGCAGCACAAATACCGTCCTGCACCTGCTCGCCGTGGCAAGGGAAGGAGACGTCGAATTCTCAATGGCAGACATCGACAAGCTTTCGCGCTCCACCCCGTGCATATGCAAAGTCGCCCCGAGCACCAACAAAGTCCATATTCAAGACGTGCACCGCGCGGGAGGAATTTTCGCGATACTCGGCGAATTGAACCGCGCGGGCTTGATCGACTCGGACGTCGGAACTGTGCACGAAAAAACTCTTGGAGCGGCAATCTCAAAATACGACATACTCTCCCCTGAATGTTCGGAGGAAACAAAAAAATTCTTCCGCGCATCTCCCGGCGGCAAGCGCTCCATAAAAGCCTTCTCTCAAGACGCGTATTATGAAAGCAACGATACCGACCGCTCAGCCGGAGCCATACGCTCGGTTGAAAATGCATTTAGCAAGGACGGGGGTCTGGCGGTTCTGAAAGGAAACATCGCCCGCGACGGCGCCATCGTTAAAACGGCAGGCGTGGACGAATCTATCCTAACTTTCCGCGGCAAAGCCAAAGTCTATAATTCAGAAGAGGCCGCAAGCTTGGCAATCCGCGGAGGGAAAGTATCGCCTGGCGACGTCGTCGTCATAACCTATGAGGGACCGAGAGGCGGTCCGGGAATGCAGGAAATGCTATATCCGACCAGCCATCTTAAGAGCATGGGCCTTGGAAAAGTCTGCGCCCTGCTCACCGACGGGAGATTTTCAGGAGGCACGAGCGGCCTGTCAATCGGGCACGCCTCCCCGGAAGCCGCAGACGGCGGAGACATCGCGCTCGTCGAAGACGGCGACTCCATTCTCATCGACATACCCAACCGCGTCATTTCCCTTGAGATACCCGAAAGCGAGCTATCCGCGCGCAGGGAAAAGATGATCGCCAAGGGAGATGGCGCATACAAGCCAAAGAGGGATAGAAAAATCTCAAAGTCGCTTCAGTTCTACGCCCGCAGCGTAAGCTCCGCCGCGGACGGGGCCGTAAGGAGGCTATAACCCATACACACACAAGACCATACTACATGAAAAGCATGACCGGATTCGGTTGTGCAAACGCCGAAATCGGCGGGCGCACAATGGCTGTCGAAATTTCCTCCCTCAATAAAAAGGGATTGGAAATCTATGTGTCCCTGCCGCGGGATCTCATGAGTCTCGAACGCGCCGCCGCCGCGAAAATAAAGGAAAGGTTTTCGAGGGGAAAAGTGTCGGCATATTTTAAATTTGACGACAAATCCCCGTGCACGGCATTTTCGGCCAACCCTTCGGAAGTTTCCGCCGCAATAAAATCGTTAAAATCTCTCGCGCTCGAAAGCGGCGCGGAATTCAATCCGGACGCAAAACTCGTTTTTGAAATTGCGAAGGCTGTATCGGAAAACTCCTCCATCTCCGAAAGCGCGGAGGATTTGTGGCCGAAAATCTCGCGCACCATGGACGAAGCCGCCGACCGCCTCGACTCCATGCGCGAAACCGAGGGAAAAACCCTCGCGGCGGACCTGGCCTCGCGGCTGTCATCTCTCTCGGAGAACGTCTCGCAGGCCGAAAAAACCGCCTCCCAAACCCCTAAAAACTATAGGGACGCTCTCTTGAAAAAACTGAAAAATCTCGGCATTGAAAGCATCGATACCTCAGACGAACGCCTAATAAAAGAAGTCTGCATATTCGCCGATAAATGCGACGTATCGGAGGAGATTACCCGCTTGAAAAGCCACATCGAACAATTCATGTCGACCATGGACGAGGCTGGAGCTGTCGGGCGCAAGCTCGATTTCATCTGCCAGGAAATGGCCAGGGAAATAAACACGACCGCAAGCAAGGCAAACAATTTGGAGCTGACGCGCATCGCCATATCGATGAAAAACATCAACGAACAAATTCGCGAACAGATTCAAAACATCGAATAGCGCCAGCCCGGCAAATCCTCGGCGGAAAAAGCTGCCTCCGCAGGGGTTTGCCATGCCTTAAAAAAATAAACCGCATGCAAATCCGGGAAACGACTGGCTTTTCCTCCTTCAGCAGAATACATTTATTTTTCCGGAGAAATAAAATCGCACTTCAATAAAATCGCGCTTCAGGCGCTTGTTTGGCGGCATACCAAGAAATCTTCCAGGCAACGACCGACCATTAGCAGCAGAACAAATAAAAGAAGCAATTAATCATAGAATTGCGCTTTATACTCCGGAACGTGTTCGAATATAAACATTTTGAGGTCGTTTACGGATTTTGAATCCGCGTTCTGGCGTATTTCATCGGCAATTTTCTTCATTTCGTCGTAAGTTGGAGGCTCCGAAACAAACCCGTATATGCGCGGATGCGGAGTTTCAACAAGGGATTCGTTTTTATGCTGAAGCTCCTCGTACAGCTTTTCCCCCGGCCTGAGACCTATTATCTTGATCTGAATGTCGACGTCCGGCTCGAGGCCGCTCAAGCGTATCAACTGGCGAGCCAAATCTATGATTTTTATGGGCTCGCCCATGTCGAGGACAAATATCTCCCCACCGAAAGCCTGGGAACCGCATTGGAGAACGAGCCCTACAGCCTCCGGAATCGTCATGAAATATCGCGTGACGTCCGGATGGGTGACTGTGACCGGGCCGCCTTCGGATATCTGGCGCTTAAATGTAGGTATGACACTCCCGGAAGATCCAAGAACATTCCCGAAGCGGACCGCCACAAATTGGGTTGCGTTCCCGGGGCGTTTTTGAACTGCTTGAACCGACTTCTCTGCAAGGCGCTTTGTCGCACCCATGACATTGGCGGGATTTATCGCCTTGTCGGTCGATATGAGCAGAAATTTCCCGACATTGTTTCGGCTGGCCACATTCGCCAAAACCCATGTGCCGAGAGTGTTGTTCTTGAGCGCCTCGCTCGGCTGGGACTCCATCATCGGAACATGCTTGTGAGCTGCCGCGTGAAAAATAATATCGGGATGGAAATGCGATACAATATGCTCCATGCGCCTCTCGTCGACAACGCTTCCGACAAGCGGCCTTATAGGTATGCCGTATTCGCCACGCAAAATCTCCTGCTCCACCTGAAAGAGCTGAACCTCGCAATGGTCAATCATAATCAGCAAGGAAGGCGCTTTTGAGGCTATCTGCCGGCAAAGTTCCCGCCCTATGGACCCGCCGGCGCCAGTCACCATTACAACCTTGCCTTTGAGCATGTTGTCTATCGCCTCGGAATCGAGCTTTACAGGGTCGCGCCCGAGCACGTCTTCTATGGCAACCTCCCTTATGTTGGAAACGCGGGCGCGGCCAGAGGCAATATCGTAATACGACGGAACTATGTTTGAATTTACCCCGAGCTTCTTAAATTCCGTAATTATCTTTGCTATCTTCTTTCCGGGAAACCGCGTGGAAGCTATTACGACCTTGCTTATCTTGTATCCGCGCACGATGCTTGCCAAATTCGAATCGAGGGGAAGAACTTCAAGCCCCATTATCTGCTTGCCCTGCTTCTGAACGTCCTCGTCCATAAATATGACGGGCCTTATTCCGAGGCTCTTGTGGGACATGAGATCGGAAGCCAAGGAAGTGCCCAAATCTCCAGCTCCTATTATCGCTATCCGCTCTGTTTTTATCGCGGAACGGTTCGGATCGCACATATTGCGCTCGCGGTAAATGCGCATAAACATTCTGAACGCGCACAGCGATATCATCGATATGATATAGTCCGAAACAATAACCCCGCGCGGTATCGGCTGGTATCCAAACTTATAGAACGCAAAATTCGCACACACCAAAAGGACGAGGGTGAAAGTCATCGCCCAAAATATTTTTATCATGTCGGGGATGTGAAAGAATGAAATCAAGCCCCTAAATTGCCCGAAAAACACCAAAAAAAACATCTTCACGACAACCACCATGACAAAGGCGTCGATAAATTCGAACTTGTCCAATACCTCAAAAGAAAAATCGAAACGCAACAAAAACGCAAACAACAGCGATATAAAAATTATGGCCGAATAAACCAAAAAGAGCCCCAACGTCCTCATCGAGAAGAAATCGGGAATTATCGCCTCCCTTATCAATCTAATTAACCGCGGTTTCATTAAAAATTGAGCTTTTAAAAATAGTCGAACTCCCAGATCTCGTATCCGGTTCCCGCGCTGCCGCTGTCTTTTCCGTAATTTTCGCTGTTGCCAAAGTAGGTAGGGTCGTTCCATGATTCCGGGAATATGGAGGAACAGCCCGAAAGCAAAATGGCGACTGCCGCAAGCAAAAATGCGCCAAATATTTTATGTGCAAACTTTTCCATTTGCCGTTAAAAATGATATAATTATTCGAGCACAAGACGCGCTATATTTCAAGATTTTTCAGAAGCTTCCGCCGCGTTCTCTATCTCAAAAGCAATCCTTTCCCATTCTGAATAAAGCTCATCGAGGCGCTCTTTCAAATGTTTATAGTTTTCGAGGACTGATTGGCATTCGTCGCCGCGCTTAAAAAAATCGGGCGAAGACATCTTTTCCTCATCAGCCGCCAAATCCGCCTCTGACTGGGATATGCTTTCCTCTATCTTCCTCAGGGAACGCTTTAAAGCCGACAGCGCTTCGCGGCGGCGCCCCTCCTCCTTGCGTCGGGATTCGCGCGCCGACACTTTCCGCGCGGAGCGCGAGCGCAGTTTTATTTTACCTTCGGAACTAATGCGCTCGACGTAATCCGACAAATTTCCCGGAAACTGGCGGAGCCCGGCAGGAGACAATTCTAAGACGCGGCCGACTATCGGATCGAGAAAATCCCTGTCGTGGCTCACGATTAAGAAAGTCCCGTCGTAAGAATCCAAGGCTTTTTGAAGCACCCGCTTGGAAGCCATATCGAGATGGTTTGTAGGCTCGTCAAGGAGCAGGAAATTAAACTCCTTCAACAGCATTTTGGCGAGTGCGAGACGGTTTTTTTCCCCTCCGGACAGAACTCCCACGCACTTTAGAGCGTCGTCTCCGGAAAACATGAAAGATCCCAAAAGCGAACGGACTTCCCCCTTGCGCGAAGGCGGAGCCGCCTCCAAAGCCTCCGTGAGAGCGTCGTTGGAGGGATCGAGCGCCGATGTCTGATGCTGGGCAAAGTACGACATTTCAACGTTCAATCCAAGAGACGTTTCACCCGAATCCGGGGCAAGTTCCCCGGCTATAATTTTTGCCAGTGTGCTCTTGCCCGCCCCGTTTACCCCTACGAGCGCAACCCTTTCTCCGCGCTCTATTGAAAACGAGACTCCGCTAAAAACCGGCTTCCCGGAAAACGATTTCGACAAATTCTTTACCTCGAGAACCAATTGCCCGCAACGCTTCGCTGGCGGAAATGCGAAATGTATCTGCCCCTCTTCGGATTCGGGCTCATCTATGCGGTCGATTTTTTCGAGGGCCTTTATGCGGCTCTGAACCTGGGCGGCTTTGCTGCTCTTATAGCGAAATCTCTCGATGAATTTTTCGGTTTTTGCAATTTCCCTCTTTTGGTTTGCCGCAGCTCTCGCCAAAGCGTCGCGGCGGGCCGCCGACTCCCTCAAGTAAAACTCATAGTTGCCAGAATATGTCTCCAGCTTGCCGCGGGAAAGATGGAATGTGCGCGTGCACAACCTGTCGAGAAAAGCTTTGTCGTGGCTGACCAATAATACCGCTCCGGCGTATGAAGCCAGCCAGTCTTCAAGCCATGCAACCGACTCTATGTCCAAATGGTTTGTGGGCTCGTCGAGCATCAGCAAAGCCGGCTCCTTAAGTAAGAGTTTCGCAAGCGCCACGCGCATTTGCCACCCCCCGGAGAACTCCGAACACGGCCTTCGCATATCCGACATTCCAAATCCGAGCCCTTGCAGCACCGTTTCCACACGCGGGCGGATTTTTGACTCTTCCGCATCGGAAAGCTTTTCCTGAATGTCTGCAAGGGCGGATACCGCGTCGGCATATTCGGGGGAATCCGAAGGATATTCTCCTATCGCCTCATTGACAAGTTCCATCTCCGCGCGCAGTCCGATAACATTCTCGAAAGCGGATTCTGCCTCTTCAAACAGCGGGCGGCTGCCGGCGACAATCCCTTCCTGGGGGAGGTATCCTATCGTGGCATACTTCGGTTTTGACAAGACTCCTGAATCGACGTCCTGAATACCAGCGAGAAATTTTAGCAAGGTTGATTTTCCCGCGCCATTGGATCCGACCAAACCTATGCGATCCCTTCTATTTATGACGGCGCCTACCGAATCGAATATTTTTTTCGGCCCGAAAGAAAGGTTTATGTCCCTCAATTCTATCATTGTAAAAGCGCGCCGGCCGCGGGGGCGGGGGAGATGGAATTTACACTGCGCCCATGCGATGCCGCCATGCGTCAGAATCCCATACCGAAATGTGAAGAGCGAAAAAAGCGATGACTGTTATTTTGCGCGGCAGGCGGATATGCTTAAGCTTCTTATAATCCTCCTGCGCGGGCGCCGAAAGCGGACACTTGGCGCCGAGCAACGGCAGCACGCACGCAAACGGGAATCTGTTGTTTTAGATCAACCGCAGGCGGCCTGCCGGGGAGCCGAAACGCCCCGCCGAACGCGCGATGCACTTGCCGTACATAAGCGTTCGGCGGGGCGTTTCAAAAGAGGCGCATTCCCAGAGCGCTAACTTCCCGCTAAACTATTCGGAAGGCTTTGTTTTGGGAAGCCCCGTCACGCGCTTGACGTCTTTTATGACCCCGCGCTTCTTCAAGAGATCTATGCGTTCAAAACGCTTCAATACGCTTCTTTTCTTTGAAGAAGACGCTCCGCTTGCCTTGAGACTGCTGTGTTGTGACATAAACTTATCCTCAATCTACTGCTGCTGTTTAAAAATCAATAAAACCCGCAAATAAAGATTATCCGCCTTGAAATGCAACATTTTTTTTTAATAACCGAAATTCCCCTCCACAATGACCAGCCATGCCTGGCAACAAGTCGGGCGGCTAATGATGCAAGTGGCATTGCAAATTCTTTGCGGGCTGGCGCACGAATAGCATTTGTCCGCCTTTTGCGCGCAGGGCGTTTTGAGCTTCAAGCGGCGGGCATTGAGCGGGGCTGCGACATTCTTTGCGCGCGATATTGCCGCCTCGAGAGTTGGCTCTATCTTGTTTTCTCCGCACACGAACACAACTATCTTTCTATTAGGGCCGAAAATTGACGCCGCTACCCTGTTTCCGCTTCCGTCTATATTTACAATTTCCCCGGTTTCAGAAAGCGCATTTGCGCTCAAAATATAGACTTCGGCATTCTGCGCGCCAGCCATGAGATCCGGAGTCTTGGGAGCCGCCCAATGCCAATACACGGTATTGCGATCCGACAAAGTATCGTACAATCCGAGTTCCTTTACAGTCATCGACCCCCCGATGCCTATTGTCTTTTCAGCAAATTCAGATGCGAAAAACGCGCGCGCGCTTTCAGGATTTTTGAAGAAAAAAGTCTTGAAGCCGTTTCGGGAAAAAGCGGCGAGGGTTCTTGGTATGTCCGCCATAAATGCAATCCTATCTGTCGTTCTCTATGCCCCACTTTTTCCGCAAGTGGGATTCTATCGGAGAAAACATGACTTTGTCAACCAATAGACCTATCAGGATTACCACGCACATTACCCCTATTACCTGATTCATCTCGAGCAGTTCGCGCCCGTAGTGCAGTAGTTGCCCGAGGCCGAAACCGGTGAGGATTGTCACGTAGATTTCCGCCGCCATGAGGGAGCGCCAAGCAAATGCCCAGCCCTGCTTCATTCCGCTCAGAATGCTCGGAAGCGCCGCAGGAGCTATTACGTAAAGCCATGTGTGAAATCCCTTTGACCCCATAGTTCGGGCTGCCCGGACATAAATTGGAGGAATGCTTTCAACCCCGTGCTCGGTCGCCAAAATCAGAGACCATACAGTGCCCATGACAACCACAAAAAGCATTGCCGCCTCGGTCTGCCCGAACCACATTATCGCCAACGGCACCCAACAGACGCTTGGAAGCGCCTGAAGGCCGAGCGCCAAAAGACCTATCGTACCTTTAAAAATAGAAAACCTCGAGCACAACATTCCCACGGGTATGCCTATGACAAGCCCTATCGCATAACCTGTAATTAGGCGCTTTACCGTCACCCAAACCGCCTTGGGAAGCGTTCCGTCGATGGTCGCGTTCCAAAGATAGTGCAAAACCTCCGAGGGCGGGGGCAATATAAGCGACAAATCAAAAATCCGCGCTAAGACCTCCCAAAGAGCCACTATCAGGACGAATGCTGACGCCGAATAGATAATATGCTTCCTTTTCATTACTCAGCGACCTCCCCCTCCCCTATGTGTTGCTTGAGAGCCGCCGTAATCTCGGCGGCATGCGATGTCAAAATGGGCGAATTTATATCGCGCGGGCGGGGCAGATCTATATCGAAAGTTTTAACGATTCTGCCGGGATGCGGCGAGAAAAGCATCACCCTATCCCCGAGGCACACCGCCTCGCGAATGTTGTGCGTGACGAATAGAATTGTCTTTTTGCGCTTTTGCCAAATCTGCTGCAATTCACCGTAAAGCTGTTCGCGCGTAAGGGCGTCGAGCGCCCCGAACGTCTCGTCCATCAGCAGTATGCGCGGATTTGGAGCGAGGGAGCGCGCCAGCGCGACCCTTTGGCGCATGCCCCCCGACAACTGGTGTATGGACGCTTTCGCAAACTTTTCGAGGCCTACAAGGTGCAAATAAAACTTTGCGACTTCCCTGCGCTCGGGATTTGTCAAATTTGGCTTTAGGCGCAACCCGAACATGACATTTCCCATGACATCGAGCCAGGGGAAAAGGGCATGTTCTTGAAACATTACCATTCTATCGCGCCCCGGGCCCGTCACAGGTACATCGTCGACACAGATCTCCCCGACGTCCGGCATGTCCAACCCCGCGACTAGATTCAACAGGGTGGACTTGCCGCAGCCGCTCGGGCCGACGAGGCAGACAAACTCGCCCTCGCCAACGCTGAGATTTATGTCGCGCAAAGCTTCCACTTTGCCTCCGGCGGAATTGAAGGTCTTGCCGACTCCGCTGACGACGAGCTTCTTCGCCGTCACGTTTTCGAGTTCTGCGTGCAGATTCATCATTTGGATTTGTCGGCGTAGATTTTAGACATGTCCGGAACTTCTTTTATAAAGCCGCACTCGTGCGTATCCTTGACAAATTTGTCGAGGCTTTCCCTGTTTACGACGGGAGTGAATATCAGCCTGTTCCAAGACGACTTCATGAGCTTTTCCGGCATCTTGACCCCTGTCAAGGCTTCGAGCGCCTCGCCGGCGAGCTTTTGCGCTTCCCCCGGATTCTTGTTTATCCATTCCGTAAGTTCCCTGTGGGCGGCGGCAAACTTCTCGACGAGGTCGGGATACTTCTTCATGACCGGAACGCTGGCGACCAATACGGTCGTCACGGCGTCCTTCTGGTCGAGAAACACTTTTCCGCCGGCGTCCTGCTCGATTCTGCTCACCCACGGCTCGACAGTCCATACTCCGTCCAAGTCCTTAGACAAAAATAGGCGCAACTGTTCGGGGTTGGCAGTGGGAAGAACTGTCGCCTCTCCCCCGGTGAGGGTGACTTTCACTCCGTTTTCGTTGAGCCAAGCCCTGCATGCCACGTCCTGCGTATTGCCGAGCTGGGGCGTCGCTATCACCTTGCCTTTCAAGTCGGCGGGCTTTGATATTTTCAAATCGGGATTTACAACCAGCGCCGCGCCGCCGTCGGCCGATCCGGAAATTATCCTAACGTCTTTTCCGCGCGTTTTCACATAGGCGTTGATTGCGGGAGTCGGCCCAACGTACGTTATGTCAACCGCGCCCGTAAACATCGATTCCATCGCGCTCGGTCCGGCGTTGAACATGCGCCATTCTATTTTGACGCCCTTGCCCAAGCGCTCCTCAAACCAGCCCTTTCCGAGCATGCTCAACCTATGGGCAACAAGCGCCTGGGCGTGCGATATATTCGGGAAATGTCCGACCTGCAATACTACTTTATCTTCCTTGCCGCAACCGGCAAGCATCAGTGCGGCAAGAACCGAACTCACTATGGCAGATATTTTTATTTTCATATTTTTATATCTTTTATTATCGATTTTGATTTTTCATAATTCCTCCGCCTGTTCAATCTTTTATTTGATTTGCCGGCACAAGTTTTTGAAAACTAAAATTTTCTTGCGCTGCCCCACCGCAAGCAGCGCAGAAAAGAATTTATCCCAAGCGGGAAGATTTCAGGAAAAACTGTCAAGCGCGATATTGCGCGTGCAATAATTCCTTAAACTGCGAAACTGAAATTTCACACCGCCTCGGCTTGTAAATAAAAACGTGCCTTTAAAAAAATTTTCAAATCAAATTCAATGCGTACAATTTCAAGCAAAAGGCAAAATCTCCTGAATAAATAAATTTTCTGTGGAAATTAGACCGTCTCAGGCTCCGCGCTCAAAAAGCTTTAAAACTTTCATTTGGGTCCCGCGCGAATTTTTATTTGAGCTCGCCGAGCTTTGGCTTGAAGCAGCTCCCGAACCCGATTCGCCGGAAGCTTTATGTCCGCCGCCCGAGCTTTGCGACTTATTTCCACCCGATGACGATCCTCCAGACGAGGATCCGCCAGATTTTCCCGAGCTGCGCTTGTTCTCCTGCTGGGATCCGTAATAAGCGCAAAGGTAATATTCCCCGATGCCCCGCCTTACAGTAACTTCTATCTTTAAAAGAGTGCTTTTGCAATTTGTCATAGTCGCCGGATATTCTCCGCCGCCCCTATTGGTGATGTCCTCTTTTTGTTTAATCCAGCGTATTCCGTCGGTTATGGATCCTATCTTGCCCCTTATCGCCAAGTAAAGGTCGTCGGAGTAGGTTTTATCCTCCATCTCCATCAGGATTTCAAGTACTTCAGGGGAAGCGGAATTGAGATTTATAGTGCTGAAATCCTCGACCGACACTATGCGGCCAAGCTTTTTGAAGAGCTCGTTAGGGAACCCGTTTTCGTCGAAAAACACGTCGCGCGCCTTTTTTACATACGCGAGCTCTGACAAGGACTTCAAGGGGCGGTTGGGCGGAAAAGCCTCGTAGCGGTCGTAATCGTCGTATTCCGCCCCGCTCAAGAGAGCCGCGTCGTCAGAATCGGTCCAATCCATGATGCAATCGGCGCATTCCTCCGCGTCGCGCGATGTCAATCCGATTTCCTCAAGAAGGCTCGCCAGTTTTGTGGTGTCCAAATTCCGCAGCGGAATCTTCCCGCTCTCGTCGCTTATTTTCACGATTACATCGCCTGAATTTTCGCCTTGCAATCTCCCGTCGGCAAGCGGCTCCTCCCACCCTTGCAATGGGGAATATATCCCCCCGTCTATTTCAGAATACTCCGCCAGCACCGCAATAGCCGCGTTTAGGGCACCGTAAGCTTCGGAACGCAAGTCGCATTCGTAAACAGCCGAAGCCCTCGGCTTCATCTCCCGCATGGAGTACTCTACGAGATATACCGACACTATCGAGGCGGCAAACACTATCGCCATGACAAAAATAACCGCCGATCCGCTTCGCGCGGCAAGCCCGCTTGGGTTTCCAATCCGCTTTCGAATGGAAAACAATCCCGGTTTAACCGGATTCCTTTTCACGCATTCTGATTCGCGCTCATGCCGCCAACGGCGGCAGCCGCCGGATTTTCCGGCGCAGAATTTCCGGCATGGGAAACCGAAGATTCCATGAATGATACCCTCTGCAAAAAAGTTTGTCATTGCGATATTTGAAAATCCACGAGGGAGTCCAATGAAATTATCCGCTCGTATTTTTCCCCGTCCTTTTCGAAATAAATTTTTATGTATGATGGCATGCCCTTCCCCACGGCGGTATTTATGTAATTTTCCTCCGTCCACCCCGAAGTTTCGTCGTAATAAAGATAGGCGAGAGCGGAAACGTACGGAGACACGGGCGTCTTGTAAACCGCAGCTTCAGAATTTTTGTCCTCCGAAACCACGAACCTCCAAATGATGAACAGCCCCTCTCCCTCTTTAAACTCGAGAAAGCACAGCTTTTCCGGCGAAAACCTAAACGGCGAAAGATAGAGCGGATGCGCCTCCGCCACCCCCCAAGCCAGCCAGTATTCGCCCAAGGCGCCGTCGTCGGGATCGAGCGCCAAATACAAAGTCTTTGAGGAATTGTTTGCGTAAGTCGTTCCGAGTATTGAGGCGTCCGATATCGACGACGATAAGAAGGAGCTGCGCAGAAACTTTTCAACCCCGTCGACGTGCGCGCGAAAACTCCAACCCCTTTCGAAATATTCAAGCACATTTACCATGTCGAACATCAGCGCGCACGCCCCGAACATCACGAGCGACGATATCGACATTGCAAGAATCACTTCAACAAGCGTGAACGCCCGGGAAACTTTCCTCCCCAGAGCTGCCGCCGCAGAAACGCAAGCTTTCGCCGATGCGCTCGCGCGCGGCACCCCGAGGCGGCAGGATTTAAAGTCGGGCGTCATTGCTGGGATTCCTCCGAATCTTCGCTGTCGGCATAGCGGCGTTTCTTGTCGAGAAAATCTGTTCTATCCTCGAGCAGGCGCTCCCTGTCCAAGGAGTTCTCGTACCAGCCCGGGCGGATTACATAAGTCTTTCGGCGCAACTCGCCGCCGTTTCCGCCCCCGTAGGCAACTATCTCGAGCTCAAAAAGGTCGAGTATCTGGGTGGGCTCGGCATATCCGTAAACGCGATAGGTCTGGCCGTCCAAATTCTTGACTTCGGTACCGTCGTCGAGCTCGTCGTAGCTGCTTATCCCAAGAACAGCCTGCGAAGCCCTGTCGAGAACGGCATCGGCAAGGGTGTCTTTGTCTTTTATGTCGAGCGGGTATATGCAGTTGAAGCATATTCTTCCTATCGCAACCGCCGCAAATGCGAAAAGCGCCAATGCCAATACGCTCTCTATCAGGGAAAACCCTCCGCGCCCGAGGCGCATGCGCCCCTTTCCGACTCCGCAAACATTCACTTTGCGCTTTCTGAAAACCACAAGAATGCCGGATGAGCTCCGAAACCGCCCAATATGTCCAAAATTATCTTTCATCCCGCTTTCCTTCAGGGGCTGCGCAAAACGGATCGAAATCCAAGACTATTTTGTCAAATCCTTCCTCCTCAACTATGGCGCGCGCGGGCGTCATTGTCGAATCGGGCGAAAACACCAATCCTTTTAAAGCAGCGTCGTCGTCGAAAATCACCGACACTGCGTTTACTATTTCAGGAAACCTGCCCTTGAACGATACCCGCACTTTGCACGGAAACGACTCCCAATCCGGCTCCTCCCCTTTTTTCTCGGACTTTTCTACGTGCTCCATGAGGCTGCGAGAAATGAAAATCCTCTCCAAAGTCTCCGCCGTATCGAAATCGGAAACCACAAAATATCCCCGCGGATGAAAAGCCAGGCTCGTCTTTCGCCCGCGCTCAATCGCCGCCGCGCGCGCGGCCTTTACCGCAGAAACCAGAACCCTATCAGGGGGCCTGCTCTTAAAAGAGTCGGCGTTCAATCCCGCTACAAACGCAACCATTCCCCCAGCCGCCCCAATTAGAACGATTGAAAGTATAATTTCAATAAGGGTAAATCCTCCCCTGCGCATAAAAATCACATGCAAGCCGCACTCCGGCGAAATGGGACAGCGCCCCGGCAAACATATCCAAGCCGCACCGCCGCGCGCGGCAGATTCAAGCCTACCAATTTCCTATGTCGTCTTCAGTCTCATTTTGCCCGTCGGGCCCCATAGACCATACGTCATAGCCGTCTTTGCTCTTTACGGCGGGATAACGGTACTGGTACTTGTTCCCCCAAGGATCCAGAGGGAGATTGCGCACGTAGGGGCCCTTCCATTTGTCGGCAACGCTTTCAGGAGCCGTCAAGAGAGCGTCAAGCCCCTCTTCCGTCGTGGGGTACCTGCCTACTGCCAACTTGAAAGTCATCATCGGCGTGGCGAGCGAACCGTTTACGAAAGACTCGGTTATCTTTGTCTGGGAACTCGTCATTGTCTTATCAACGTTCGTCACCACTATCACGGCAAGCAGCGATATCATAGCTATCGCCAAAAGCACTTCTATGAGTGTGAACGCGCGGCGCAAAACTGCGGAGCGCATTTTTTTTGGAGAAGTTTTCATATTCGACATGTTTCTATAGGGGTTTTCGCGGAAATTTCCCGCTGGAAGGATATCCTCCTGTGCGCTTTCGCGCCAACCTGCTTTATTAAAGACCGCTGCGGGCGCAAAAGTTTCAATTTGTCCGACTTTAAAAAATATTTTCGGAGCGAATATCGAAAGAGTCGAGCAAAAACTGATTCTGTGCTATGGAAGTCTTCCGTAAATTCGCGCCCAGGAAACACGGCCAAGCGCGGTGCGGACAGGAGTGATGCTCCGCCCGACAGTCCCACATTGCACGGAAAGCCGACAGCCTGAAGCGGCAAGGCTTATTTCTTCGCACCCGAATCCCCGGGCTTGGAATCCTCTTTGCCCGGAGCTTTTATCCCGGAAATTGCGCAGGCAATATCGAACTTGAATGGAGGCACGCGCAATTTGAGGAAGGAATCGGGAGCGCATTTAATGACGCCTTCGGACAAGACGGTATTGTTGCGGGTATCCCACCATGTGACCTTGAAGTCCCTGCCGCCTTTGTTTTCAAATTTGACGGGATATTCAAAGGATCTCAATTCCGGGATGTCCCTCTCGTACAATTTATATTTTGCCACGGACGCATTGTCGGTGCCGGCGCGCTTGAACCATAGGAAACGCCTGCCGTCGTCCTTAGAGCGGAGAGAATACGCCCGCACAGATGCAAAGCCCTTGTTCGACCCCATTCCGACGACGCGGATATTGGCGATGTCGAAAGACGCGTTTTCGCCCTCGACTATTATCCCGACCGTCTGGTCTCCCTGCTCCAAGGGGACTTCAACGGTCTTGTTAATGTAGGATTTTTCCCTGCCGCCCTCAGTTCTAATAGTCTTTTTCGCCCCGGGGGCAAAGGTCTCGGTCTTGAGTTCGTCGTCGTTTAAATTTATAATCATTTTCCCTTGGGAATCCGCCGGCATGCTCACTACATCGAAAGACAAGGTAGCTTTGCTCTCGGGAACTCCGCGGACCTTAAGGGTGATTATCGCGCCGTTTTTCCAAACTCTCGGAACGGTGTTTTTATAAACAGTTCCGTCGGCTGCCAATATGAGCTCGGCTATGTCGTTGGAAGTCTCGCGCTCCACAACCGTTTCACCGAACGCCGGCTGGCAGAATATCATATTTTCGAGGGGCTTTTTGGCGGAAACCAAAACCATGTCCCCGGAATACGCCATCTCGAGCCTTTCCTCCTCTATCCCAAATTTCTGGGAGAACGCCGACACCTCGCCAAGCGCCTTCAGATTGCATTCGAGAAGCGCAGCGTCGCCGAGATTGACGAGCGGCAGTATCGGCCCGCCGGTAAACAGCCCCGCCCACATCGTGTTGTGTATATATATATTGGAAGGCTCGGGAAGCGAGAAGCGCTCCGAATGTTTTCCGAAAGACGACACCCCCGTGGCCTTCTTGTAGCGCTTTGAGAAGAATCTGTCGTGAGAAACTACGGACAATGCGAAATCCTCTACGTCGTATATGTCGAACATCATCACTGAACAGCTGTCTCCCGACCAGATGAAGTCGAACTCGCTGGACGTGCCCGCCGACAGAAGCAGGGGATGCTCCGAATGGGCGTCCGCGTCGCGGAGCACAACCGACAGGGTTGTCAGCCAATTCATGCGGGCGTCGAAGTCCGCCATGTCGAACGCATCCAACCCGGAAAACATCTCCCACATGAGCAGGTCCGCGCGCGCGCCGAAACGGTGCCCCATATAGGTCAGAAGCTCAGAATATTTTTGCTGGGCGTCAAACGACGAAAAGAAATCCTTCGGAGTCTTGGCTATTCCGCTTTCAGCAAAATAACAGCCGGCATACACATCTGAACGGAAAGAGGCGGGACTTGCAAAATTTATAATCGTATATATTCCGCGGGAATATGCCGCATCCATAAAGCTCTCGATTTTATTCGCCGCTGCGATATTTATCCAACCAGCCTTTGCAGTTTCCCCGTCTTTGGCAATAAACATAGAGTGCGGCGCCTCGATAAAGATGCGGACAACATTTGCCCCGGCCCGCTTTAGCTTGTCGAGGAGCGCATCGCGCGAAGCATCGTCCATGCTAATATACAGGTTGCCTCCCATCGCCCTGAGCCGGTCGCCTTTCCCGTTCCTGAAACACGAACGCATCTTGCGGGACAGCTTGAAGTAGGGAGCCCCGTCGCCCTCCGACACGTTGAAAGCATGCTCGAGCGAAACATAGGTGCTGTTTTTTGCCCTTACGCTAAATGAACATTTATACGAGCCGACCTTCGACAAAGGAAAGCGAAGCTTCCATGTAGATTTTTCCTGATTTCCGGAAACGTAATACATCGGCATATTCACGCTCACGCCGTTCTTTTCGCCGCTTATATACGCCTCGACATACACGTCCTGTGAATTGAACGGATTTTCAAAAGGTATCTGAATGTCTATAGACGCCTCCAAGACGCTCCCGGTTTTCAACTCGCCCTTGGGGAAGTCCACAAATATAAAATGCTTGTCCTGAATCGGGCCTTTAGGCTCCTCAACCTTTGGCGGTTCGGGCTTCTTCTCTGGAACCGCCACAGGCGCCGGCTTCTTAACCTGGCCCTTTCTGGCAGCCTTGGAGGAATTGTCGCAACCGGCGAGAGCAAAGCACGCCGCAAGCGCAAAAATTGCAAAAGTTTTCAATGTCAAAATATCTTTCATGATGCCAAAAATTAGAGTTTTTCGAGAAATGAACAAACTTCGTCTATGAGGAAATCGGGTGTGGAAGCTCCGGCTGTCACGCCGACAACCGAAAAGCGCCTAACTGAGTCAACATCGAGCTCTTTTATCGTTTCTATATGAAAACACGGAAGTCCCGTGCGCCGCGCCATGATGGCGAGCTTGACAGTGTTTGCGGAATGTTTGCCGCCTATTACTATTATCGCTTCAGCGCCGAGCTCGGCGAGGGCCCTTACGTCCCGCTGGCGCTCCTTTGTTGCTCCGCAAATTGTATCTATAACCTTTGTCGATGGAAAGCGCTTTTTAAAATAATCGGCAATTTCGCGGTAGTCATCGGTAAACATGGTCGACTGGCTTACCATGCAGATGTCTCCTGATATATCGGGAAGGGCGTCTATATTTTCTCTATTCTTTACGACGTATCCCTTACCTCCGGCATAACCGAGCAGCCCAATTACCTCCGGGTGGTCGGGATCGCCCACTATTACAGTCGTGTATCCCTTGTTGGAATGCATCTTTATTATGCCGGCTATCTTCCCTACGTCCGGGCAGGTGGCATCCTTGCAGCGCATGCCCAAGTTCCGCAAATACTCGCGCCGCTCGGGCGAAACCCCGTGCGCGCGGAATACGAGAACGCCCCCGCTGTCATTCCTAATTTCGCCGGATATGTCCTTGTCGCTCTTATAATCGCCTATTTCAATTATGCCCTCCTCCGTGAGGCGCTCCATCATTTGGCGGTTGTGTATGAGCGGACCGTCGGTATAAACCTTGCACCGCCCTCCGCCGGCGCAATTCCGGGCGATAGCTATCGCCCGTTCCACGCCAAAACAAAAACCGGCACTCTTTGCCCTAAGCACTTTCATTGGGTGTAAATAAATTCGTTAAAAAAAGCTCGCCGGGTTTGTAAACCCGACGCTCGTTTTAAGCAACATTTTTCGCAAAAAAAAACTAATTGGCAAAATTTGAGAAACTCCACCGACGCCCGCGTTTTTTTTATTCCCAACGCTTCTGCCTCTCTTGCCCCGCAATCAAAGCTCCGCAGCGCCTTGTCAAATAAAAGGCAAACAACCGCTCCGCGCTCCCCGTCTCCCAAAATGCAAATTTATGCGGCAAAACTTTCGCCCCCCCCGATGAAAAACTTGAAAAAAATTCCCCATGATTCCGCGATCCCGCAATCCATCAAACAGAAAGCGCGCGCGGTCAACGGGAAGCAAAGCGCCGCTCCCCCCCCATAGCAACGCAAGAGCAATAAAATGTTTGCTTTCGCCAAAGGCGATTGGATCTCACTCGCCAAAAAACGGCGAAACTACCATTTTTCAGAATGAATCCTGCGCTCGTCAAATCTGTCCTTCGGGCAAACCGGACTTGAAGCGGGGTATCCGAGTATTACGAGCGCAAACGGTTCGATCCCCTGCGGCAACCCCAACAATTCCGAAAAATCTGACATGCGCTTTTTGTTAGGATATATTGCGCACCAGCAAGTGGCAAGTCCCGTTTCCAAAGCGCGCAAGAGCAGATTTTCGGTGGCGGCGGAACAGTCGACGCTCCAATAGCCGCCGTCCGGACACGCATGCTGGCGCTTGAGGTCTCCGCATACGACAATTCCCGTGCCGGCATCGCCGAGCGAAGCGCAATACGGGTGAATCTCCATAATCTTGGAGAGCGTTTGGGGATTGCGCACTACTACAAATTCCCAAGGCTGCTTGTTCATAGCGGAAGGCGCGTACATTGCCGCTTTCAAGACTTCTTTTATTTCATCGTCTCCGGCGCGGCGCGAAGCGTCGTAGGCGCGGACGGAACGTCTTTTGTATATTATGCTATCCATGGTTTAATTTGAAGATTATGTATCTGTAATACCTTGTCGAATAATTTATGCCTATAAATTTTAGAGGCAAGCATTGATTTCCATCCCCAGCCGGCTCTCGGAAAATTTTAACACAAAATAAATAATTTTCCAATGTAATCCCTATTTTTTTCTCTTTATTAGATGATCTTGGGAAATCAAATCAAAAACGTTTATTTAAATAAAGCAGTTTTCCCTCCGCTAAAAAGCTGAACCCGCTATTTTTTTATATTTTTAATATTCTTTATACAAATAAGTTATGTTCGAAATAAAAAAATAATTAAAAAAAATAAACGTTTTGCTTGACATAGAACAAACGATATATTTAGTACTGAAATCGCATTAGTTGATAATATAGTGTCTTCTGGTGTATATAAGGTTAGTATTGGATTATCTCCGGACGGCGCGCCTTAAAAAGCGCGCCGTCCTTCTTTTTTTTAATTTTTCAAAGAAGAACGTCTTTTCTCATTTCAGATTCTCCAAGCGCCCATTCGATATCCAAGCGACTATTCGATAAAAATTTTTCATCTAATGCAGCTAAGGTTTTGCTGATTGCAACGCCGCCCAATTCAAAGCGCCCGGCAAAAACTCATCGAAATTAATCTTCCCTTTTGCCAAAATCCTTTGCGAAACGCCAAATTAAAAAGAGAGCCAAACCAAAGCACAAATAGCCTACAAACTCATGCATAAAGTGGTAATTTTCCGCTCCCGCTTTTGGAGCGAGAAGAATTATAGCGACTATGCGCAAGGAATTCATGACGTAAGCAAAGAGCGCGCAAAGCACCACGATTGTAAACCTTCGCCATAAAGCGATATTTTTTCTGGAAACCGCGACAACCAAAGCCAAAACCAATGAAGCAGATATAATGCCGAAACCGTTGCATTCTGCGGCGACCAGATAAGACTCGCCTCCCACGCGTATTGCGATCTGCGGCGAGATGCCGCCGCTTGCGACGAGCATGGCAGTATCGTTAAAAGCGCCCAAAATATATGTGGCGAGCATGCCCGCCCACGCGCGCAAGGGGAGGTCGAATGCGCCCATAACTAAAGACAACAGCGTAAAACAAAAAAAAGCGGCCCCTGTGGCATAAACCCATCGTTTTTTATCGAACATGGAGAGTCCTGCCGCAACCACCGACGCTGAAAGCCCCGCGAGGATAGCAAGCGCCGCCCATGCGCCAAAAAAGCCCGCGCACAATATGCATAAGTAACCGGAGCAAAGCCATATAGCGGACTCCGTCGATATGCGAGGGAATCGCGGTTTCACGCCGTATTCAAAAGCCAAAGCCACGCAGGCGCAAACTAAAATGATGAGGGCGTCGGCGAGCTGCCCGCTTTGCGATACGCCCTTGCCCAGCCACACGACAGCGGGAGCAAATGCCACACAGGAACAAATCCAAGCGAGAAACTCCCACAATCGAGAACGCGCGATATTCAATTTAGTCATTTGGCGGCTTTAATACGGAGAAAAATGTTGACGTAAAGCAAAATTAGCCTATTTGTGGCGGTTTTTACAAAAAATTTAAAGTGGGAAAGCAAATGTTAGTGCAAGTTTTAAAGTCAAAAATACTGCGCGCCGAGACTACAGACTCCCGCATAGACTACGAGGGATCCCTCGCCATCGACGAAGATTTAATGGACAAAGTGGGAATGCTTCCCTACGAGAAAATTCTCGTAGGAAACATAGCCAACGGCAAAAGATTTGAAACCTACGCCATTCCGGCAGCCCGCGGAAGCGGAACATTTTCAGTGAGAGGCGCCGCAGCGCATCTCGGCAATGTGGGCGACCTCCTCGTAATAATGAGTTTTGGATACGTCGAAGAATCCCAGGCAAAAAGCGTGCGCCCCAAAACTATAACGCTCGGGGAACACAATAGAAAAATTATAAAATCCCTCAATGCGGATTAGCGCTTTTATTATCGTCGTCAGAACAGCAAATATATCCCCGTTCACCCGCCCGTCCCACAGAAAAATTTTTCAAACTTAAACAAGAGGCGAACACCTCGGAACAAATTAAAACATATGGCATACAAACTGTTTATTCCAGGACCCGTCGAGGTCTCCCCAAAAACATACCGCGCGAGGTCCGCGCCGATAGTCGGGCACAGGAGCAAAGATTTCTCTAAGCTCGTTGGCGAAATAGAACCCCGCCTGAAAGAACTCTTTTACACGCAAGACCCCGTATTTTTGAGCACGAGCTCCTCTTGGGGCGTGATGGAAGGCGCCATTAGGAACGTCGTCAAAAAGGGAGTTTTGAACTGCTGCAACGGGGCGTTTTCCGACAAGTGGTTCGACGTGTCCAAGCGCTGCGGTAAAGAAGCCGGCGCACTCGTATCCGAATGGGGGGCGCCCGTTTGCCCTGAAGCTCTGGAAAAGGAGCTGTCCACAAACAAATACGACGCTGTGACGATTATACACAACGAGACTTCGACAGGCACCATGAGCGACATAAGCGCTCTATCCGAAGTTTTAAAGAAGTTTCCCGATGTAGTTTCGATAGTCGACACAGTCAGCTCCTTCTCCGCGATGCCGATAAAGAAGGACGAGCTTGGCATAGACGTAATGATAACCGGTTGCCAAAAGGCTCTCGCCATTCCTCCGGGACTGTCCTTTGTGTCGGTTTCGGAAAAAGCGATGAAGCGCGCCGAAACAGTAGAAGGCAGGGGATACTATTTCGACTTTCTCGAGTTCAAGAAATTCATGGACAAGTCGATGACTCCCTCGACGCCTGTGATATCGCTGATATACGCCCTCCAAAGCAAACTCGACGACATCTTTGAAGAGGGGCTTGAAAACCGCTACGCCAGGCATCTTGAGAACAACAAGATAGTCCGCGAGTGGGGCTACGGCTACGGATTCAAGCTCTTCCCCGAGGAGAAATACGGCTCGATAAGCCTAAACTGCTTCAAGAACAATTTGGAAGTGGACATAAACGCCGTAAACGACGAGTTGAAAAAGAACTTCAACATGATGTTCAACTGCGGCTACGGAAAGATAAAAGGAGTCACGTTCAGGATTTCCAACATGGGCGACGAAACTCCCGCCACAATGAGGGAGCTGCTCGGCAATTTGGACACTATACTTCCCAGATATATCAAGAAGTAGCCGTTTAATCCGCTCCGACGCATTCGAGAGCGGATTTGGGTCCCAAAACGCGCCGAAGCGTCGGCGCGTTTTTTTCCGACAACCCCAGCAAGAAAAAATTTCTATGAAAACACTCATCATCGCGGAAAAGCCGTCCGTCGCCTCGGACATAGCGAGAGTCCTCGGCGGCATGAAAAAAAACGACGATTTTTTTGAAAGCGACAAGTACATAGTCGCCTCCGCGCTCGGACACCTCGTCGAGCTGAACATGCCCGCCGATATCGACAAGAAATACTCCCGCTGGATTTTGTCGAACCTCCCGATAATTCCCGAGAAATTCAACCTCAAGCCAATAGAAAAGACGAAGGGGAAGCTCGCCGGATTGAAGAAGCTGTTTTCGCGCAAAGACGTTTCCGATGTCGTAAACGCCTGCGACGCCGGGCGCGAGGGGGAACTGATTTTTACTTACATCTACGAGATATTGAAATCGAAGCTCCCGCGCAAGCGCCTCTGGGTGTCGAGCATGACCCCGTCGGCGATTTCCGAAGCTTTTGCCCACTTAAAAACCCAGGAAGAGATGGAATCCCTGCAGGATGCCGCCCGCTGCCGAAGCGAATCTGATTGGCTCGTCGGCATAAACGGGACCCGCGCGATAACGAGCAAAATGTACGGTTCGCACGGAAAAAATCTTGCCAGCGTCGGAAGGGTTCAAACGCCTACCCTGTCGATGATAGTCGAGCGCGAGCACGAAATTGCCAATTTTAAATCCCACCCGTATTGGAAGATAATCGGCACTTTCTCCATAAAAAACGGCACCTATGAAGGCGTCTATCAGCGCCCGGATTTTAAGGGGTCTGAAAAGAATCCGAACGACAAGGCGGACAGGATATGGAAACATTCCGACGCCGAATTTGTCCTAAATGAAATCCGCCGCATAGGGGTTGCGAAAGTCAGCGACAAACGCACGCTCTCGAAGCAGACCGCGCCGCGCCTTTACGATCTTACAACCCTTCAGAGGGAGGCGAACAACCGCTTCTCATTTCCCGCCGGCAAGACGCTAAGCATAGCGCAGGCCCTCTACGAAAAGCACAAGATGATCACTTATCCCCGCACGGACTCCCGCGCGCTTCCGGAGGATTACCGCGAAGTCGCAAAGCGCACCATGTCCGCACTTGCAGAGCCTTACGCGCGCCACGCAAGCAAGGCTCTCTCCGAAGGGTACGTGCAAAAAGCGGGAAAGCGGATTTTCGACAACAAGCAAGTCAGCGACCACTTCGCACTCATACCGACCGAAATTACGGGCAAAAAATTGAGCGACGACGAACTCAAAATATACGATATGATAACGCGCCGCTTCATAGCAGCGTTTTATCCCGAAGCGCAATTCGACGTCACTGTCCGCACTTCGGCAGTTGACAAATACTTGTTTAAAACCGAAGGCAAGAGCCTGCGCGTGGCTGGCTGGCTCGACGTCTACGAAAAAGACGCGGGCGGGGAAAACAATCTCATACCTGCGCTCAGCGGCAACGAACCCGCCTCCCTTTCCGAATCGAAACTTAAAGAAGAATCGACAAAACCGCCGGCGCGCTATACCGAAGCGACCCTCCTGTCCGCGATGGAAGGGGCAGGAAAACTTCTCGACGACGAGGAACTCGCGCTTGCAATGAAGGAAAAAGGTTTGGGGACTCCGGCAACCCGCGCGCAAATAATAGAGACTCTCATATCGCACAAGTTTGTCGAGCGCAACAGGCGCGAGCTTGTGCCCACCGTCCGGGCGGAAAGCCTGATAAAATTCCTCAACGTGCTTTCCATAGACGCTCTGACAAGTCCGGCAATGACCGGAGAATGGGAACAAAAGCTGCGCATGATAGAGCGCAACAGCCTGACTCGAAAAGATTTCATGTCGGGCATAGAAAACATGACCCGCGAAATAGTCAACAAGGCTAAAAATTTCACCGACACAGACGTTCAAACACACGATACCGACTTTGTAAGCCCGACCGACATGCAGCCGATGGTCGAAACTTTCAGGGCATTCAAGTCGAAGGACGGAAAAATCACCGTATATAAAACCATAGGCAATAGGCAAATCTCCGCCGAAGAAGTCAGGGAGCTTGTCACGAAGGGAAGCGTGGGCCCACTCGACGGATTTAAGAGCAAACTTGGGCGCCCCTATTCGGCGACATTAAAACTGGACGAGAATTATGCAGTAAAATTCCAATTCGGCAACAATCCCGAAAGCGTCGAGCGCAAGCCCGAAAATTTGGAAGAGGCGCCCGTGGTCGGGAAATGCCCGCGCTCCGCAATGGGCCTCTGCCCGTGCAAAAACGGCGAACTTGTCATGACGGAAAATGCCTATGTGTGCCGATGCCCCGATTCAAAAGAGAAAAAATGCTCTTTTAGAATTGGCAGAAACATGCTTTCCCACACCATAACGCAGGAAGAAATTAATTCTCTAATTGCGACGGGAAAAACGCCTGTCATAGACGACTTCGTATCGAAGCGGACGAAAAAGAAATTCTCCGCAGCCCTCGCACTCGACGCGCGCGGCGGAATATCTTTTGAATTTGTAAAAAAGCCGCGCCGCAAAGGCGGAGACAACTCAAGCGACAAGCCCGAAGAGGCAAAAGCCGCCAGCGGGCAGGAAAACGCATAGGCTTTCCCGCTTTTTAATTTGAGAAAGCTCTGGGAAAGGAAGCAAAAACTTCCATTTCATCGGAGTTTTCTATTTAAATATTCCCCCTTATACTGCAAAGCTGGAGTTCTGAACCCCATACGCCGAGGGGGGGCGCGTAAAAAAAGAAAAAATATTTCAAAAAATCTGTGTTTGGCGAGCATTCGCACAAGAAAAAAATTGAAGGTATTTTTTTTTAATCCAATATTGGCGGCATGATTCCAAATGTCCTTGCAGAAAGATACGCGTCAGCCGAATTAAAAAATATCTGGAGTTCAGAGGGGAAAATTCTCCTCGAGCGCGAGCTGTGGATAGCCGTAATGAAGGCGCAAAAGGAACTCGGTTTAGACATACCGCAAGAAGCCATAGACGCCTACGAAAAAGTAAAGAACGATATACGGATAGACGAGATCAACCGCCGAGAAAAGACGACCCGCCACGACGTAAAAGCGCGCATAGACGAATTTTGCGCGCTGGCCGGATTTGAGCATATCCATAAGGGCATGACTAGCCGCGACCTTACCGAATCAGTCGAGCAACTCCAAGTGTTTAAATCTTTAAAGCTTATCCGGTTTAAACTCGCCGCGAGCCTATATCGCCTCTGCCTGCTGGCGAAGGAACATAGAGATACCGTAATCGCCGCGCGCACACACAATGTGATAGCGCAACTGACTACATTCGGCAAGCGGCTTTCCGAGTTTGGAGAAGACATATTTCGCGCGCTCGAACGCATAGACACCCTAATATCGGAATATCCCGCGCGCGGAATAAAAGGGGCAGTGGGAACGCAACTTGACCAGCTGACCCTATTTGGGGGCGACGCGCAAAAAGCTCTGGATCTCGACGATAAAATCCGGCGCCAGCTTGGCTTTGAGCGCTCGTTTTCCGCCACTGGGCAAGTTTATCCGCGCACGCTCGATTTTGAATGCGTGTCGGCGCTCTACCAGGCTGGCGCCGGGGCTTCGTCCTTTGCAAAGACGCTGAGGATTATGGCGGGAGCCGAACTTGCAAGCGAAGGATTTTCCAAGGGGCAAACGGGATCGTCGGCGATGCCCCACAAGATGAACTCCAGAAGCTGCGAGCGCATAAACGGATTCCACGTAATACTTCGCGGCTATATGGAAATGGCTGCCTCGCTCGGCGGGGACCAGTGGAACGAGGGAGACGTCTCTTGCTCGGTGGTCCGCCGCGTGATGCTGCCGGATTCCTTCTTTGCAATCGACGGACTGCTCGAGACGTTTTTGACGGTTTTAAACCAGATGGTTGTAAACAAGGCAGTGATAAAAGCCGAATGCGACAGGTATATGCCATTCCTGCTGACCACAACCGTCCTCATGAAAGCCGTTAAAAAGGGAATGGGACGCGAAGACGCACATGAAATAATAAAAAAGCACGCCGTCGCCACCGCCAATGCCATGCGCGCCGGGGAGATTTCAGAAAACGACCTTTTTAAAAGGCTTGCCGACGACCCCAAAATGCCTCTCGACGCCGCTGAGCTTGACGCTATCCGGCGCGAGGGAGGCAAGGCTTTCGGCCTGGCTCCGCAACAAACCGACGAATTCTGCGCGCGCGCACTCGCGCTTCTCGAAAAATTTCCGGAGGCGAAGGTCTACCAACCTGCGCCGATTCTCTAATGTTTAAGATACTGCAACGGAGCCCAAAATCGGCTGCTCGCACCGGAATTCTCGAAACCGCCCACGGCGAGGTTCGCACGCCGGTATTTATGCCCGTCGGAACACAAGCTACCGTAAAGTCTCTGACTCCGCGCCAAATCTGTGGCACCGGGGCTCAAATCATACTTTCAAATACCTACCACTTGGATATTCGCCCCGGTTCCGAAGCAGTGGCGCGCTTGGGCGGCTTGCACTCCTTCATGAACTGGAACCGCCCGATTCTGACAGACAGCGGAGGATTTCAGGCTTTCAGCCTGTCCAAGCTGCGCAAAATCACAGAAGACGGAATCCATTTCGCATCGCATATCGACGGGAAGAAGCTCTTTATATCTCCGGAATCGTGCATGCAAATTCAAAGAAACCTTGGCTCCGACATCTGCATGGTTCTCGACGAATGCATTCCCTACCCCTGCAAAAGGCGCGCATGCGAAAAATCAGTCGACCGCACTCTGCGCTGGGCTGAAAGATGCAAGGCTGAATATCTGCGCCTGGGATTGCCTGAGAGCGGGCGCCTCGCTTTCGCAATAGTACAGGGAGGCTGCTACGACGACATTAGAAAGCGTTGCGCCGAGGAACTCTCTGCAATGGACTTCCCCGGATATGCCATAGGCGGAGTCAGCGTCGGGGAACCCGAGCCCGAGATGCTTCAACAGGTGGAAGTATCCGCAAAGAACTTGCCCGCCCAAAAGCCCAGATATGTAATGGGTCTTGGAACTCCGCCGCAAATACTTAAAATGATAGCTCTCGGAGCGGACATGTTCGATTGCGTCATGCCAACCCGCCTTGCCCGCCACGCATGCGCGTTTACCATCGACGGAGAAATCAACTTAAAAAACGCCCGTTTCTCCGATGACCCATCTCCCATAGACCCCTCAATCGACAGCTATGCGTCCGAATTTTCCCGCGCCTACATCAGGCACCTTGTAAAGGCGAACGAAATGCTTGCCTGCACGCTACTTTCAATCCACAATATACGCTTCTTCCAAATACTTACCGAAAGCGCGCGCGCGCATATCGCCGCGGGAGATTTCGAATCGTGGAGCGCTGAGTGGATTGCGCGCTACCAAGCGGGTTCAAAAAGCGAAAAATAAAATGGAAAAAATTACCCTTCTAAAACGGGCCGACGCAACGGCGATAGCAGGCGTAAACTTTGAGTATTCCTACGACGATCTTTATCGGCGCGCCTTAAAATTCGCCGAAACTGTGGGGGGAAAGCGCACAGCCATATTCTCGGAAAATTCCCCGGAATGGGCGTTTGCTCTTGAAGGCGCGTGGCTTAGCGGGGCAAGCGCCGTGCCTATCGATGCAAAATCATCGCCCGATGAATTGGCGTTTATACTTTCCGATTCCGACGCGCAGATATTATGCGTAGGGCGTGGCAATCTTGAAACTGCGCGCGCGGCAATATCCTCCCTGTCCTGTCCGCCCAAGATAGAAGTGCTCGAAGACATATTTTATGGAGATATGCCCGATCTGCCTGAAGGTGATTGGAAAATAGAGCGCAACGGCGACGATCTCGCGCTGATTGTTTATACTTCGGGAACGACCGGGAACCCAAAGGGTGTCATGCTCAGCTTCGCAAACATGTATGCAAACATAAAGGCGGTTCACGAGGCAAAGTATTATCCATATGGCGTGCGGGCTTTCGCGCTCCTTCCATTCCACCATATCCTGCCTCTGATGGGAACGCTCATAGCCCCCTTGTCGGTATCCGGCAAAATAGTAATTCCAAATTCGATAAATCCCGACGACATATCGGAGGCGATGCGCAAGCACAAAGTCGACATTTTTATAAGCGTGCCCCGCTTTTACGAGCTTCTGCACGCTAATATAATGAATCGCATACAAGCTTCAAGAGTTGCCAGGCTGCTTTTCAACATCGCAAAACTCGCAAATAGCAGAAAATTTTCGGAAAAACTATTTGCCGTCGTCCACAAGAAATTCGGCGGGCATGTGGAATATTGGGTTTCCGGCGGCGCCCCGCTCGACAAAAAAGTCTGGCGGGAACTCGACATTCTCGGATTCGGCGTCCGCGAGGGATACGGCATGACGGAATGTTCACCCATCATAACTTTTCCGCGAATAGACAACATAAGAATAGGTTCGACGGGACAGGCTCTCCCGGGCGTCGAAATTAAAATATCGGACGGGGAAATAATCGTGAGGGGAGGCAATGTCACAAAGGGATACTACAAGCGCCCGGAAGAAACCGCTGAATCCATTGTTGGCGGCTGGCTGCACACCGGCGACCTCGGCTATCTCGACGATGACGGCTTCCTCTTTATAACCGGCAGGAAAAAAGAAATCATTGTCCTTCCCAACGGGAAAAACCTCAACCCTGCCGAGATGGAGGCAAACATCAAGAAGGAATGCGCAGATATTCTTGAAATAGGCGTGCTCATGCGCGAAAAACTTCTCCAGGCTGTCGTGAGAATATCTCCCGAACTCGTCGCCAGGCTCGGGTTTGACGGGGCGGAAGAACACATCAGAAATTGCGCAATACTCCCCTACAACAGAAAGACATCTCCCTACAAGCGAATCATAAAGTTTGTGCTAACTGCCGATGAGCTTCCGCGCACGCGCGTCGGAAAACTCAAGCGCTTCGCTCTCGAGAATTTCTTCTCCGGCTCAGACTCCGCAAGAAATAAGATTAAGACCGAACCCGAACCACACTCGCAAACTTATGCAAAGCTGCGCGATTTCATATCCACGCAAATTTCCGTAGCCCCGCGTCCGGACGCCCATATGGAAATGGACCTCGGCCTCGATTCCCTCGGCAAGATCTCCGTACAGTGCTTCGTCCGCGAAAATTTCGGCATCGACGTTTCCGAAAGGGATTTTGAAGACTGCAAAACTCTGCGCAAACTCTCAGAACTCGTCGAGAAAAATGCCGATTCGGAATTTCACCCGTCGGGCAAAGGGATAACTTGGGCGGACATTATCGACGAAAAACCGTATCCGAAAATTCCCAAGCCCAACTTCCTGCACTTCCTCTCAATAGACATATTCAAAAGCCTATCCAAACTCTTGTACAAAGTAAAGATAAGCGGTTTGGAAAACGTCCCGCAAGGCCCGGCAATCATTGCACCAAACCACCAATGCTATCTCGACGGGCTCTTCGTCTCACAGGGATTCACTAAGACGCAAATTTACAAGACATACTTTTTCGCAAAAGTCAGAAGCATACTAAAGAACGGAATCCTCCGAAAATACGCCGATAAGAGCAATGTCATCATCATGGACATTCGCCAGGACGTCAAGAGCGCCATTCAAAAAATCGCCGCAGCCCTTCGCGGAGGCAACCGGGTAGTCATCTTCCCTGAAGGAACGCGAACTTCGGACGGAAAAATCGCAGAATTCAAGCAGACATTTGCTATACTTGCGAAGGAGCTCGGCGCGCCCGTAGTCCCCGTGGCAATATCGGGAGCCTACCAAGCATTAAAGCCGGGCGCAACCCTGCCGAGTTTCGGAGCTCATATCAGCGTGACTTATCTGCCTGTCATGTTCCCAAACCGCGAGGAAACTTACGAAGACTTTTCAAAGCGCGTGCGCGGAGAGCTGCAAAAAGCAGTCGGCGAAGCCTAATTCGTAAGTCTTACCTGGAAACTTCCATTTGCATTGCGCGCACGCCTAAAGCGGCATGCGGAAATATCTTTTCATCTAAGGCAAGACCTTTATTTTAGAGGAATCCGGATCGATATTGAAATTTTGCCCAACATCAAAAAGCAAATGCCGATTTGCCAAGAGAACCATTGCTAAAAGAACTTGAGCCATTTAAATAATTTCAAATTCTTTTAAATTATTCCGCCGGCTGCCCGTAAAAAATTTTGCCAAATACAAAGTGCTTCCATAATTTGACAAAACGGTCCACCCGCAAGGGAAGGAATGTAAAAATCTATCGTCCCCCAAAGGCGCAAAAAATCCTTCCGGGGAGAGCGCAATTACGGACGCATGCTTCTTACGTATTTGTAATAGTCTATATTCGCCAATTTTGAAGCGGCAGCCTCGTCGACGAAAACTTTTGCATTTTCGTGCATTTGAAGAACCGAAGCCGGAAGCATAGCTGAAATACCTCCTTCGACCATCTTTGCAACGGCGTCAGCCTTGCCTTCCCCGAAAGCGAGCAAAACAACAGACCGCGCGTCCATTATCGTGCCGATACCCATTGTGATCGCATATTTGGGAACCGCATCGGCATTGCCTCCGAAAAATCTCGCGTTGTCGAGCAAGGTCTGCGGGGCTAAAGTCTTAATGCGAGTGCGGGAACATAGAGACGATGACGGCTCGTTAAATCCTATGTGCCCGTCGGAACCGAGGCCCAGTATTTGCAAGTCTATCCCACCGGCATCTTTTATTTCCTTCTCGTATTCTGAACAAAACGCCGGGATATCCTTGGCCAAACCGTCGGGAACGCGAGTATTGGATTTTTTGATGTCAATCCTGTCAAAAAAATTTTCATCCATAAAACGGCGATAGGAATTTGGGTCATCGGGTCCCAACCCGACATATTCGTCAAGATTGAAAGTCCTCACGCCGGCAAAGCTTATTTCGCCGTTTTCGCACATGGAAATCAAGTCCGCATAGAGCTTCAAGGGTGTTCCGCCGGTTGCGCAGCCCAAAACGGCGCGCGGCTTCGCCTTGAGAAGCTTCGCTATTTCGGCGGCAGCATTGGCGCTGGAAATCTCGGGGGTTTTATCTATTATTACTTCCATATCTAAAAAAAACTTAAGCCGACTTGCATCGGAATATTGCAGTCATTATCCGTGTGCTAACGGGTGAAATATCTTCTTCAACCCAAAAGATTTTTATCTTATAACTATATCAAAATAATTAAAAATATTTGACGAATAGTATAAAAGCGCCCGATGAAAGATTCAAATGAAGCTTTTAGCAAAACAATAAAAAACGCGCCGGTTAAAACCCGGCGCGCCATCCAAGAATATTTGCCGTATATTAGCGCATAAACCCGATTTTGATTTTTGCGCCGAAAACGTCACCGTGTTTAACGCTAAGAGTATCAGGTGTCGTGGAGGTAACGGAATAATCTCCCCCGAAGCTATGCTCCCAAAATGCGCTGATGCAGAACTGGTCCGTCATCCAATATGCGAGTTCCGCGCCGACGGTTTGATAACATGGAATTCCGCTCTGAGAGCTCGCATTCCACTTCCAAGTTGGGGTAAATGAGAGCTCATCGAGTATGACAAACTCAACGCCGCCGCCGACTCCATATATGAAATAGTTGTCATGCGTTCCGTAGTTGCTTGACGATGCCCCGCTGGTGAGGGTGCAATCGGTATCCTCCCACTGGTAGCCGGCATAGGCTATTCCGAAGGGCTTGATGGCCTTTAAGAAAGGAAGGTCCGTTTCAAAATTCAAATACGGCAATATAGTGGCGCCCAACGAATAATTATCCTGTGTGATTTTTTGGGTCGCATTGTTTATGCCGCTCAGCCAATTGAAGCTGTAGTCGCCGCTATAGTTGTAGTTAAAGAAAAGCTGACCGTCAATCCCCGCCCACTTGATATTGCGAAAAGCGTTTACTCCAGGTTTAAAAATCGGAGCGTTTATTACGAAAGAAGCGGCCGCTCCCGTCGGCGAAGATTTACTCATATCGAGAGGCTGCACGCCGCCGCCGCCCTTGACAAGAGAACCCTTCTGCATATTGACGCCGCCCGAAACGCTTAAAAACATGCGTCCGAGATTGCCCGTGTTTTCGCTCTTTTTGCTCCATGCGAAAGCCGATGTTGCCGCCAACGCCAAGGAAACAATCATGATTGCAAATTTCTTGGTATTCATAATTGGGAATAAGGCTAATTACATTTTGCCCTTTGTAAAGTTTTTTTTTCGCATATATAAAAATCGTCTTTGATCCCGCTAAAGACCTTGCGGCTTCTATTGCCTGCCAAGCGGAAACATAAAATAAAAAAACATTTTCATACGGCATTTAGAAATTAATTTACAAAAAGGAAAAAGGGGTGCTTCCCGCATATTTTTTTATTTCGAGGAAGCTGCCGCTCAAGCTCAAAGAGAGGTTTTTAGGGAAAAGTTCCTGCCGCGCAATACGACGAATATCCCGGCGCGGCAGATGGGTCAGAGAGCAGACGCGACCAGGGAGGGCAATTTAAGAGGCTTTCCTTTTAAGGCGTCATTCAAAGCCATATCGAGCCATCGGCGCGAAGCGGATATTTCGTCTATGCGCAAACGCTTCTCCCCGCCTTCAAGCACTACAGAAAAGCTGCCGATTCTGACCTCGACCGGACTCTCCTCCCCAACGAGCTTCACATTTAAGGCGCATTTTCCGCTTTCGATATCGAGCTCGACGCTTAAAGCCCCGCCGTCGATATATTTTCCGAACTTATTTTTGAGGTATCCCTCCAAAAGCATTGCCTTGAATTTGTCCATTTGAAACCTTTATTTTCCAGACGATACTGAATATTCTTTCTCGATGCCGCGCAAGAATTTTATGGACGGCAATATTTTCTCAATGGGATTCGGCGAAACGTCGAACATTACTATCGCGGTTCCGGAAAATTTGTGTTTAAAAAAAAGCGACTTTAGAAATTCCCTTAGCGGGAGAATGCCTGTTCCGTATGCGGCGCACGAACCGTCGGGGTTTATATCCTGAATGTTTATTGCCGAAAATTTTCCGCTCGATTTTTCCAGCATCTGCAATATGTCGAACTTCGCCCTGCCCCAATGCCCGCAATCGGGAAGAAGCTCCAAATGCGGATTCCTTTCAAGAGCCGCGATGCCCATTTCGGGCGTCAGATAGCGCGAATTCGGATTGCCGTGGTTGTAAATTCCTGCGCGGACTCCGTACTTTGCCGAACACGCATCGTAAAGAGGAAGAAACTGCGCGGGCGCCTCCACGGATACCATCGATATTCCCATTTCTTTTGCGAAGCGAAAAACCTCCTCTATCTCGCTCGCGTCTGTCAGGCTCATATTGCTGTACGAGAAAACCTCGACCCCCGCGCCTGCGAGAATCCCTTTCAAAACCTCGCGCTCTTTGGAGCCCATTCGCCAACCGAATTTGGAAGCGGCAATCTCCGAGTCCCCACCAATCCTCAAGCCGTCAAACACGGTAATCTTGCGCACTTGGCAGCACTTAATTTCGGAAAGCATTTCCGCCAGGCTGCGGTATTTCCACGGATAGGAGCTTATCGACACATCGACCGCATGCGCGCGCGAAAATCCAAATGCAAAAAGCGCGGATAAAAAAAACGCAAAGACTCCTGAAAATATATGCATCGCCGGAATAATTTTCCAAATCCGGATTCCGGGCAAGCTTTTTAGCGCGGGCGCGCAATAAGGGCGAAGGCACAGAATCCGCCTTTCAAAAATATCAAAAGTTTTTTTTGATGTTTTTTTATTTTTTTATAATATCAGATAATCGCGAAATCTGCGGAGGGCGAAGATATAAAACTGTTGTGGTTCCCAAAATGAACGGGAAAACCCGCAATTTTATCCGGCGCAATACCGCGATTAAAAACGGATCAAAAAAAACAACTTACAAAAGGCTAGTTCAATGCTAAACAAACAGCTATTTGCGGATAAATCCAATCCGCGCAAAAATGAGAATGGAGGAAGCCATATATGGAAAGCGTAAAAGATCTTTGGGAAAGCGGGGCGCTCGGCGGGCTCGCCACCATGGTGGTTACCCTGCTGGGGCAAATGTCAGCCCTAAACGCACAGAAATTCTCCGCGACTCTCGAGACTCTGCAAAAGCAGCAAAGCGCCGACTCCGCCGCCCACGACGCCGCCATGGCGCGCACGAAGGACGAGGACGGGGCAAAAATACGCCGCGTAATGTATTTCTCGGCGTTTTTCGTATTGGCGATATGCCCGTTTATATTTGCGTTTTTTCAAAACATTCCGGTGGCGGTCGAAACCATAGAGCAAAGCGGAGGCTGGCTGTGGGGAATAATTCCGGAGAAGGAATCATTTTCCGTAGCCTACATCGACGGTTTCTATCTGGCCGACGTGTGGAAGGAATTGATGGCGAACTTAATAAGCGCCTACATCGGAGCCGGCCTGACGCGCAGGGCCTTTAAATTGGGAAAATAAAAATTCATTTCTCCAAGGCTGAAAATAATCGGGGCTATGCGGTTGAGAGCATAGCCCCGTTGTTTTTTTTTCCCGCGCTAACTGGCGCAATCAAATCAAAAGCGGTCTCACAAGAGCTCCTTTGCGGGCGCGAATCAAGCGTTTGCCTTCTCCAAAGCGTTGAGCCTGTTAAAGGCGGAAATTACGCCCTTTAGCCCTGCCGACTCGATATTGGAATCTACGCCGACGCCCCAGACTTTTCTTCCCGACGAAAGAGATTCAAGGCAGACGTATGCTGCCGAATCCGTTGCCGAACCTTTTCCAATTGCATGCGAGCGGTAGTCTACGAGCTTGAAATTTTTGAGCCCGTTGGACTCGAACGCCTTGACTAGAGCGTTGATGGGACCATTCCCGGAGGCGCTCCAAGTTTCCTCCCTGCCGTTGACGAGGATTTTTGCGCGGATTAGTATTTGTTTTTGTCCGCCCTGGCTGGCATCGTCCCAGGAGTCGATTTTATACGACTCCAGCATGACGGGCGAATCGCGCTTTATAAATTCGACTTTGAAGATTTCAAATATCTCGCCTGGCTTGAGCTCCTTGTCGAGCTTGTCAGCCCTTGCGTTGACAAAATCTCCGACCTCCTGCCTCATTTCCTTCGGAATATCGTATCCGAAGTCTTCGTTTAGAACGTATGCCACCCCGCCCTTTCCGCTTTGGGAGTTTATTCTGATAATAGCCTCGTATGAGCAGCCTATATCGGAAGGGTCAATCAACAGATACGGCACCTCCCACTTTCCGTCGCCGTCCCGCCTCATCATATCCATGCCTTTTTTTATGGCGTCCTGGTGGGAACCGCTGAATGCCGTGAAAACGAGATCCCCGCCGTAGGGATGCCGCGGCGGAACTTTCATTCCGGTGCATTCCTCGTATATCGCCCGCACGCGCGGCATGTCGGAAAAGTCGAGCCCCGGATCAACGCCTTCGGCGTACATATTCAGGGCGACTGTGACGATGTCGAGATTCCCTGTGCGCTCGCCGTTTCCAAAGAGCGTCCCCTCAACCCTTTCGGCGCCCGCCATGAGCGCGAGCTCCGTCGCCGCGACACCAGTGCCGCGGTCGTTGTGCGTATGCAGGCTGATTTCGACGCAATCGCGGTCCGACACATTCCGGCACATCCACTCTATCTGGTCGGCGTATACGTTCGGAGAGCTGTACTGGACCGTTTCCGGCAAGTTTATAATCAGCTTATTGTCGGGTGTGGGGCGCCAAATCTCCTTGACAGCCTCGCAAATTTCCAATGCGAAATCCAATTCGGTATCGCTGAAGCTTTCGGGCGAATATTCCATTCGAACCTTTGAGCCTTCTGCCTCCAATGCGTCCGCCATTTCGCGGACGAGCCTCGCGCCGGATCTGGCAATATCGACAATCTGCGGGCGCGTCATGTTGAATGTCACCCTGCGCTGGAGTGCCGAAGTGCTGTTGTACAGATGCACTATGGCGCTCTTGCAGCCGCGGAGAGCTTCAAAAGTCTTGCGGATCAAGTGTTCCCTCGCCTGCGTGAGAACCTGCAGGCTGACTCCGTCCGGCACGAGTCCGCCGTCTATGAGCCTGCGAATGAATGCAAACTCAGTCTCGCTTGCTGAAGGGAAGCCGACTTCTATCTCCTTGAACCCTATGCGGAGCAGTTCGCTGTAAAGCTTGAGCTTTTCTTCGACGTTCATGGGAACTGCCAAAGCCTGATTCCCGTCGCGCAGATCCACGCTGCACCACGCGGGGGCGCGCTCTATTTTTTTGTCGGGCCAAGTGCGGTCGGGCAGCGACACCGCCCCGCGCCTTATATATTTTTCAGTTTCTGCTTTTTTCATTTTTTTATTCCGTTTTAAAAGATATCCGCGCCGGGATAAAAATCAAGCGCGTTTCCCTCGCGGGGAACGCGCCTTTAAATCCGGGCTTTTGAGCCGATTATGGCAAGTTCCCCTTTCCGATTCCGCGCACGAGGAATCCGAGCCCGATAAGTCGGGAATGGTCCAGGCAATTCCTGCCGTCGAATATCCATGCGGGCGTGCACATGGACTCTTTTATTTTCGAATAGTCCAATGTCTTAAATTCTTCCCAATGCGTCAGGAGCACGATGGCATGTGCGCCATTTGCCGCCTCGTAGGCTGATGTGCAAATCTCGACCCTTGGATCTTCGGCAGACACTCCCAAATCGCTTCGAATCTGCTCCGCGGAAACTTTCGGGTCGTAAAATGCCAGGTTCGCGTTTTCCTTCAGAAAATCCCCGCATATGTCTATGGCGGGAGATTCGCGAGTGTCGTTGGTGTTCTCCTTGAACGCAAATCCGAATACCGCCAATTTTTTTCCGCGTATATTTCCGAAGAGGGAATCTAAGACCGCCCTTGCGAACCTCCTCTTTTGATATGCGTTCATGTCCGTGACGGCGCGCCAATAAGCGGCGGCTTCCGGGAGATGAAAATGCTCGCACAAGTAAACCAGATTCAGCAAGTCCTTCTGGAAACACGAGCCGCCGTATCCGATGGAGCTTCGCAGGAAAGACGATCCTATGCGCGAATCCGCACCCACCGCGCGCGCCACCTGGTCGATGTCTGCGCCCGTCGCCTCGCAGAGGGCGCTTATGGAGTTTATAGAGCTGATGCGCTGCGCCAGAAAAGCGTTGGCCGTCAGCTTGCTCAGCTCGCTCGACCAAAGGTTCGTAGTTATAATCCGCTCGCGCGGGACCCACCGCGCATAGATTGACGCGAGCTCCTCAATGGCTTTTCTGCCTTCGGGCGACGACTCGTCTCCGCCTATCAGCACCCTGTCGGGATTCTCCAAATCCGACACCGCCGTTCCCTCCGCGAGAAATTCGGGGTTGGAAAGCACATGGAACTCCTTGCCGGTGGAAGCGAGTATAGTCTTTATCACGTCCGCCGTGCGCACGGGCATAGTCGATTTCTCGACTACTATTTTCCCGCTTTTTGACACCTCCGCGATTTTTCTGGCGCAAGACTCCACAAAGCTCAAGTCTGACGCGCTTCCGGCCCCGTACCCGTACGTCTTCGTCGGCGTATTGACAGATATAAAAACTATATCCGCCCCTTCTATTGCGGAGTCCACATCGGTAGAAAAGAAGAGGTTTTTGCCGCGCGTTTGGCGCACTACATCGTCGAGCCCGGGCTCGAACACGGGAAGGCTGTCGGAGTTCCACGCGCGTATGCGATCGGCGTTTATATCGACGACATCGACGCGCATGTCGGCGCATTTGAGCGCTATCATCGACATAGTCGGCCCGCCGACGTATCCGGCGCCTATGCAGCAAATCCTCATTCTGGTCTACTCCCTGACGAGCTTCGATTTCGAAGCCAAAGCCTCTTCGGGGACACCCTGTTTGCGGGCGCGCTGGCGAAGGCGCAGCGACTGGAGCTTTATGAATCCCGTCGCGTCGTCCTGGTTGTATTCGCTCTCGACGCCCTCCATGCTTGCTATATTCATATCGTAGAGGCTGAACGCGCTCTTTCTGCCGACGCACGTTATGTTTCCTTTGTACAACTTCAGGCGGACGACTCCGGAAACCTTTTCTTGGCTCTTGTCGATTAGAGCCTGCAAAACTTCGCGCTCGGGAGCGTACCAAAAACCGTTGTAAATCAGCTCGGCGTATTTTGGAATGAGCTGGTCCCTCAGGTGCATGACCTCCCTGTCCATTGTTATTGTCTCCATGTTGCGGTGGGCGAATTCGAGGATCGTGCCGCCCGGAGTCTCGTACACCCCGCGGCTCTTCATTCCGACAAAGCGGTTCTCAACTATGTCGACCCTGCCTATTCCGTTCTCGCCGCCGATTTTATTGAGGGTGCGGAGAATGTCGGAAGGCTTCATCTTTTTGCCATCTATTGCTACGCAATCGCCCTTTTCAAATTCAAGCTCGATGTACGTGGGCTTGTCCGGAGCGTCCTCCGGAGAGACCGTCGTCTTGAACATGTCCTTATTCGACTCCACTGTCGGATCGAACCACGGATCCTCGAGAATTCCCGCCTCGTAGGATATGTGGAGCATGTTTCTATCCATTGAATACGGCTTTTTCGCGGAAGCCTGCACGTTTATGCCATGCTCCTTGCAATAGGCTATCATCTCGCTCCTGCCGGGGAACTTTTCCCTGAACTCGTCCATGCGCCACGGCGATATGATTTCCATGTCGGGAGCCAGCGCCGCGTAGGAAATTTCAAACCTGCACTGGTCGTTGCCCTTCCCGGTGGCTCCGTGCGCCACGGCGTTCGCGCCCTCTTTCCGCGCTATCTCAATCTGGGTCTTGGCTATGAGCGGGCGCGCTATCGAGGTTCCAAGGTAATACTGACCCTCGTAAATGGCGTTTGCGCGAATCATCGGGAATATGAAATCCGCCGCGAATTCGTCCTGCAAATCGACCGTGTAATGCGCCGACGCCCCGGTGGCTTTCGCCTTTTCCGCAAGCCCGTCCAGCTCCTCGCCCTGGCCGACGTCGGCTGCGAACGTCACGACTTCCGCGTCGAACCTGTCCTTTATCCATTTCACGATCACGGAAGTGTCGAGACCGCCGGAATACGCCAATACCACTTTCTTCTTTTTATCCATTTTTACAAATCTCCGTTAAAAAAACTGCGCGCAAGATTAGACCCTTGCGCGCCACATTAAAAGCTTTTTTTCCGCATGCGGCGCTACGATGATTTTCCGCCGTTTTCTTGCACGAGCTTGCTTATTATAGCCTTTTGGACATGCAGGCGGTTCTCAGCCTGGTCGAACACTATGCTGCGATCCCCGCGCAAGACGCCCTCGCTCACTTCCTCTCCGGAATGCGCAGGAAGGCAATGCATAAATACGGCGCCTTTTTTAGCGAGCGAAAAAAGCCTCTCGTTGACCTGGTAGGGAGACATTATTTTTATGCGCTCTGCCTTTTCGTCCTCCTTGCCCATGCTGACCCAAACGTCGGTGTACAGGACGTCCGCCCCGCGCGAGGCCGCTTCGGGATCGGAAGTGAAAGTCCAGGTCGGAGCAAGCCGGGCGTCTTCAAAGAGTTTATTGAGAATGGCGGCGGGCTTAAATTCCTCGGGGCCGCAGAGGGAAACCTCCACGCCGAACATCGCGCCGGCAAGGGCGAGGGAATAAGCCATGTTGCACGCAGTATCGCCGAAGAAGGCAAGCTTCCTGCCCTTGAGCGCCTCCGCGCTCGGGGAGGATCCGCCGAAGCGCTCCATCATCGTAAACATGTCAGTATAACTCTGGCATGGGTGGAGAAGATCCGTGAGGGCGTTCACCACGGGAAGCCCGGAAGCGCGCGCAAACTCGTCGACTATCTCCTGTCCGAAAGTTCTTATCACTATGCCGTGGAGGAAGCGGCCCATTATCCTTGCCGTATCCTCTATCGTCTCCCCGCGCGATATCTGAAGCTCGGAGGCGTTCATCATCACGGGATGTCCTCCCAATTCATGGACGCCGACTTCAAACGACAGGCGGGTGCGGGTGCTCTTTTTGAAAAACAGCAATCCCCAGCTCTCCCCGCGGAGAATGTCTATTATTCCCGATGCGCGGAGTTTTTTGTATCTGGAAGCGAGCGCAAAAACCTCCGCCGCCTCCGCAGGTGAGAAATCCGTATCTCTCAAAAACGATCTTGACATTTAAAGTTCCTCCATTGTCTTTTCAAAGATTTTCAGCGCCGCATCTATTTCGGTTTTTCCCACATTTAACGGGGGAAGGAAGCGCAGAGCGTTTGACCCGGCGGGAATGAGAATCAGCCCGTTTTCGCGGAGCGCGGCGCAAACCCCGGCGTTGGAATATTTATCCTGGAAGAGAACCGCCCTCATCAATCCGAGCCCGCGCGCAAGCTTTATCTTTCCGGGGAATTTGCGCGCTATCCTTTCAAGCCCGATAGCGAGATACTCGCCCATCTCCGCAGCGTTGGCGGCGAGATTTTTGGACGACAGCTCGTCCAGCGTGGCAAGAGCCGCCGCGCATGCCAGGGGATTTCCGCCAAAGGTCGTCCCGTGCGTTCCTGGCGCCATGACCGACGCACACTTTTCCGACAGCCAAACAGCCCCTATTGGAAATCCTCCGCCGAGTCCCTTTGCCATTGATACTCCGTCGGGAGAGACCCCCAGCCTTTGCGATGCCAAAAACTTTCCGCATCTTCCGAAGCCGCACTGAACCTCGTCGAAAAGAAGAAGCGCTTTGTGCTTTTTGCACATTTTCTTTAAAGCGCGCAAAAACGCCGGCTTAGCAGGCGTGACCCCGCTCTCGCCCTGCACGGGCTCGACGAGCACGGCTGCGACATCGTCGCCCATAAGCTTTTCAAAGCTCGCAGCGTCGTTGAACTTGCCATATGAAAAACCTTTGAGAATGGGTTTAAAACCCTTTTGTATTTTCTTTTGCGCGGTGGCCGCCAGAGCGCCCAAAGTCCTTCCGTGAAATCCGTCCACGGCAGTCACTATCCTGTACTTTTTGCCTTCCCCCCCGGCAAGCTCCGCCCCGTACAGGCGCGCCGCCTTTATGAGGGCCTCGTTCGCCTCGGTCCCCGAATTGCAGATAAATACGCGGCCGCGGCCTATTTTATCCACAAGGCTTTCGGCGAGATCCGCCTGCGGCTTAGTGCAGTACAGGTTGCTGCAATGGACGAGTGTCCTCGCCTGGCGCTCCACAGCCTTTATCCAATTCGGGTTGGAGTGCCCTATGCTCGCAACCGCTATGCCCGCCCCGAAATCCAGATACTTTCTGCCCTCCTCGTCATAAATCCAGCAGCCCTTGCCCCGGGACACCACAAAGCTTCTCTCCCCAAACGCGGGAACGTAATATTTTGAAAGTTTTTCTCTCGTCGTCATGGCATTTAATTAAATTCTATCTTGCGACCGACTCGTGCACGATCTCCGTGCCTATTCCGCTGTCGGTGAAAATCTCCAAAAGTATGCTGTGCGGCATGTGCCCGTCGACAAAATGCACCCTCCGGACGCCGGCTCTTATCGCCTCGACTGCGCTGTCGACTTTCGGCGTCATGCCTCCGCATATCACTCCGGATTTTTTGAGGGAGCCCACCTCTCCGACTTTGAGGTGGGATATCAGCGTGCCCGCGTCTTTGGGATCCCTCATCAGGCCGGGGACATCGCACAAAAACACGAGCCTGCGCGCCTTAAGGGCAGATGCCACCGCAGCGGCCGCCGCGTCTGCGTTCGTATTGTAGGAATGCATGTCGCTCTCGCCCTTGGCAATCGGGGAAATTACCGGCGTCCTTCCTGAGTCGAGAATTTTTTGTATGCTTTCCGCATCGACGCCGACGACATTCCCCACATACCCCAAATCGAGCGGAGCTCCGCTTTCGTCTGCGGACAGCATTTTGCGGCACCTCAGCACCTCGTTGCCGGGCAGCGATTGCGCCGGGCAGCCCTGCTCCTTCAACAACTCGCAAATTTCCGGATTCACCTGAGAGTTCAAAACCGATTCCACTATCCCTACGACGCGCTCATCGGTAACGCGCAGCCCGTTTTTAAACTCCGCGCGCAATCCCGATTCCGACATCGCGCGGCTTATCGCCTTCCCCCCTCCGTGCACGACGACCACGTTTATCCCGACAGCCGCCAAAAACGAAATATCCTGCGCGACCATAGCCCGCATTCTCGGATCGGGATCGTCCATAAACGCACCTCCGTACTTGACGACAAAGGTCGCGCCCTTAAACCGCATTATATACGGAAGCGCCTCTATCAGAATTCCCGCCTTTTTTGTAATTTCGTCCAATTCCATATTTTTAAAAAACCGCAAAAAGAAATAAAATATTTCGCCGGTAAAAATCCGCACTCAGCCGCATAAACGGGCTTCCCTCAGCCTATCCCTATTCTCCCTTGTTGAAATTTACATACCCCTCCGTGAGGTCGGCAGCAAGTATCGACTCCGAGGCATTCCCCAAGTTCAGGTTGAGCGTGACCGTAAAATTTTTGCGCTTTACGATATCGCGCCACTGCTCTTTGTACTCTGAAAGCGGGCAGCCGCCTTTGAGAACGGGAACATTGTCGTAGAAAATGTCGAGCTTGTCCGGGTTGAGGCCGGTGCGGGCATATCCGGCCGCGTCGGCAAGGCGCCCCCAGTTTGGATCGCACCCGTACCACGACGACTTTACAAGCAGAGAGTTGCCTATCGCGCGGCAGATCTTTTCAGCCTGCTCCTCGTCCCGCGCGCCTTCCACCTTCACCTCTACTACTTTTGTAATTTTCTCCCCGTCCCCCACGATCTTTCTGGCGAGGGAGCGGCACACTGCCAGCAGCGCCTCCTTGAATGCCTCCTGCGCGTCGGCGTCGGCGTCTATCTCAACTTCGCTCTCTCCATTGCAGAGGGATATTACGGTGTCGTTGGTGCTCATGTCGCCGTCGACAGTTATGCGGTTGAACGTCTTGTTTACACAGAAGCGCAAAATCTGCTTTAACAGCGGCTGCGATATTTTTGCGTCGCTTGCTATGAATGCGAGCATGGTTGCCATATTCGGCTCTATCATTCCGGCGCCCTTTGCCATTCCCGCTATTTTAAAGCATTTTTCCTTCACGCAAACTTCGGCGAGAACCGTTTTCGGACGAGTGTCTGAAGTCATAATCGCCCGGGCGGCCGCCTCGCTCTGCTCCGGTGACGACGACAATCCGCCGCACGCTTTCCCTATACCGTCGGATATCTTTTCCATCGGGAGGAATTCGCCTATCCTGCCTGTCGAACAAACCAGAACCTGCTCGGGCTTGACGGAGAGCTTCTCGGCGACCAGAGCGCATTCCTTTAAGGCGTCCTCTATGCCGCGCGCGCCCGTGGAGGCGTTGGCGTTGCCGCTGTTGGCAACTACCGCCTTTATTTTTTCGCTCTGCTCCAAATGCGAAATGTCAACAAGCACCGGAGCTGCCTTAACATCGTTTGTCGTAAACACTCCGGCGGCGCTTGAAAGCTTGTCCGAGACTATCAGCGCCATATCGAGCCTGGACATATCCCCGTTTCCGCGAATGTCGCAGGCGACTCCTGCAACTTTAAATCCGCCTACCAAACCCAATCCCGCCGCGTCTTCCGCAACGCTCAATCTGTATTTTTTGTCCATCGTATTTTTTTAATAAGCCTTGCTTTATATCCCCGAATCCGAAAATTATCAACTATTTTATGGCGCTCATGCAGACTCAAAAATGCGAATCCTTTTTCTTCCCGCGGCGGATTTCTCGCGCATTTTTTTGAGGTTGATTTCATCGCATTCGCGGATCCCGATTGCGCAACAAAAATTGCAACCTTTCAAATATTGAATCCCGCAAAGAAATTTGCGGACGGGAGATGAACCTCCAAAAAAGAGAAAAGGCGCTCCCAAAAACAGTCTTAGGCGCGCCTTTTTTTTAAAAAGCCAAATTCCGTTCAGGAACCATTTTCAAGTCTCATGTGCGCTCGCCAATGAGAAAGCTTAAAGACTCAAAAAACGGAAATCCTACCCGGAATCTTTGCCGGACAAAGCCCGAGCTATATTTGGTAGCGGGTAAAACGGCGAATCTCTATCTTTTCTCCGATTGTAGCTATCTTCTGGGTGAGGAGGTCCCTTATGGTAAGTTTGTCGTCCTTGACAAACGGCTGCTCGAGAAGCGCGACCGAAGAAATGAATTTCTTCATTTTTCCGTCCACGATTTTCTCCTTGATTTCCGCAGGCTTTTTGTCGTCCGCCATCTGGGCGAGGGCAATCTCGCGCTCTTTTGCGAGGATATCCGCCGGAACGTCCTCGGGCGCTATGCAAATCGGCGACGCCGCGGCGATATGCATGCAGAGATCCTTTACAAAAGCCTTGAAATCGTCGTTCTTTGCCACGAAGTCGGATTCGCAGCCGACTTCAATTAAAACACCAACTTTGTTGTTCGAGTGTATATAAGAGGCCACGAGCCCTTGGGCAGCCGTGCGCCCGGCTTTTTTCGCCGCGCTGGCAACTCCCTTTTTGCGGAGTATTTCAACCGCTTCGTCTTCGTTGCCGTTCGCCTCCACGAGGGCTTTTTTGCAATCCATCATGCCGGCGCTCGTGCGCGCGCGCAAAGCACTTACCATCTGTGCCGTAATTTCCATAATTAAAACTCCCTATTATTATTCTTTCGGTTCTTCAATAGAATCCACATCGACGCCCTTCACCGAAACGCTGTCGTCGGAAACCGGATTCTCCTGCGTCTCGTTTTGAGGAACGATTATTTGGGGATTCTTTACCTGCGCAACTCTCCTGCTCAGCCCGTTTTGAACCGCATCGAGCAAAATCTCGGTTATTAGGCGAATGCTCTTTACGGTGTCGTCGTTGGCGGGTATCGGATAGTCGATGAGAGACGGGTCGGAGTTGGTGTCGACAATCGCCACTGTAGGTATACCGAGCTTGCGGCATTCAGACACCGCTATCTCTTCGTTCTTGATGTCGACTATGTAGGCGGCTCCAGGGAGCCTGGATATGTCTTTTATGCCCTCAAAATTGCGGTTCATTCTGTCCATCTCGCGGCGAATCGCAGCGGCTTCTTTTGCGTAGAGCTTGTCGAGTTCGCCAGAGGCCTCCATCGCCAAGAATTTCTTGTATTTTTTGAGGCTGGTGAGAATTGTCTCGAAGTTGGTCAGTGTGCCGCCGAGCCAACGGTTCACGCAGTAAGGCATGCCGCATGTCGTGGCCGCCTCGCGCAAGATGTCCTGCGCCTGGCGCTTTGTGCCTATAAAAATTATGTCCTTGTTGGAGGCTACAACCTCCTCGACAAACGCTGCCGCCTTCTCGAGCTGCGCGTATGTCTTTTCCAAGTCTATTATCGAAACCCCCGCGCGGTGATCGTAAACAAAGGGCTTAGACTTGGGATTCCAACGGCGGGTTTGATGCCCAAAATGCACTCCGGCATCGAGCAGGTCTTTTACTGTGATATTCATGATGTTGCTCCGTATCCGCGCATTCGGCGTACGAACGGCGAACCTGGGATATTCTTTCCGATTTTAGGGTTGAGTTTTTGCGACAAGCGCACCGTGCGATTGTCAAAAAGTATGAATAAACCCCATAGTGCCGCCTGCGGCAAGCTTTTTTTTCGCCAGCCGCAAAATTCCACTATTTTTTCATGGTGCTTTTGCGGACGATAAGTTCTCCCTCCAGCTCGTTTCTTGACGGAAGCGACTCGTCAGCCATGCGCTCGTAGCACTTTTGCGCAAAAATCTTTACGGGCTGGCGGAACGATGTTATCGAGGGAATGTAGTTTGCCGCCATTGGAATATCGTCGAAGCCGGCAATTACGACATCTCCGGGCACGCTCACCCCCGATTCTACAAATTGCTTGATAAGCCCCATGGCGATGGTGTCGTTGGCGGCGACTATGGACTGGGGAAGCGATTTTGCGCCATTTTTGAGCATCTCGCGCGCGGCAAGACAGCCCGCTTTAAAGGAATTTCCCTCCGTTCCGACTATCAGATTGGAGAATTTCATGGACATTTCTCCGGCCACGGCCTCAAAAGCCTTGCGCCTGGCGACATGCGTATTTTCTCCCGTTGAAACATAAGCGGCATTTTCAGCCCCGACATCGCGCTTCAGATGGGAAAGTATCTTGCCCATTGCGTCCCTTTCGTCGACCGATACTGAAAAGCTTATGTTTTTGTGTTCGCCGTGCCCGATCCGCAAAATAGGTATGTTTGAAAATGCGTCCGTCCAGGACAAGTCTCCAAAAGACCCCAAAACTATTATTCCGTCGACGGAATGCTTTAAGAGCGGCAGGAGATCGGAATGCTTCGCCCGGCGGTTGAGGAATCCCACGAGCAATGTAGAGTAGCCGTGGATATGCGCCTGTTCTTGAAGCTCGTAGATGAGGGTCGAAAAATACGGGTCGTAGAAATCGTAGACTACGAGCCCGAGCGTGCGCGTCTTTTTTCCTTTCAGGACGAGCGCGGCGGAACTCGGGACGTAATTCATCTCGCGCGCGGCGCGCATTATAGCGTCTATCTTCTGCTGGTTTACGCCTATTTTGTAAGCCTGCCCGGAAAGCACCCGGGAAACCAAAGAGGTTGAAACGCCCATCTTCTGGGCTATATCCTTTTGTGTCACTTTCATTGCTTTAGCCCTTTCGCATTTTTTTGTGAGTGCCAGTCTCTTTCCAGAAAAGCCGCACATGCCGTTTGGAGCCCCCTGAGTTCAGCCAAACCCTTCATTCTGCCTATATACGAGTATCCGGGATTATCCGGCGGAGCTTTGAGAAGGTCGCCGGCCATCACGCGGCCGTGATCCGGGCGGAATGGGATCTCGCATTCCCCCCTCGCCAGGCGCCCGCGCTGTTCGTCCAAGAGCTCCGCAACTATGTCGAGCATGGGAACGCCGCCTTCGAGGTGTCCGGACTCGTAGAACCCCCCGTCTGGAGTTATTTGCGTGCTTCTGAGATGCGCGGCGCATATCTTGCGGCGAAGCCTCCTGACCATGCGCAGCAAATCGTTCCGCGGAGACGAGCTGAGCGATCCCGCGCAAAAGCACATGGCGTTCGACTCGCTCCGGCACCGGGTGAAGATCCATTCAAAATCTTCGAGGCTCGACGCTATCCGCGGAAGCCCGAGAACGGGAAACGGGGGATCGTCAGGATGTATCGCCAAAACCGCCCCGCACTCCTCGGCAGTGGGAAGCACTTCGTCGAGAAACAGGCGCAAATTTTCCCTCAGGCGCTCGGCGTCGAAGCCCTCGTAGCGCGCGAGCATTTTTACTACATCGCCCACCTCAAGCCCCATTTTGCAGCCCGGAAACATGTCTATTATGCTTTTCCCGAACCTATCGCGCCCCTCGGGAGTCAAGGAGGAAAAAAAGTTCCCCGCCGCTCTGACAATTTCCGGGGAATAGTCGGACTCCGCGCCGGCGCGCTTCAAAACGAATATTTCGAACGCCGCGAATTGCGCGGGATCGAAGCGCAGGCAAGTCGAGCCGTCGGGCATGCGGTAATTCAAATCCGTCCTTATCCAGTCGAGAACGGGCATGAAATTATAAATAATCCGGCGGATTCCGCAAGAGGCGAGATTGCGAATGCTTTCCTTGTAATTTTCAATATGGCGCTCGAAATCCCCTCCGCGCAATTTTATGTCCTCGGACACCGGCAAAGATTCCACCGCGTCCCAATCGAGCCCGCATTCGCCGAGCAGCTTTTTGCGCTCCTCTATTTCTCCGACGCTCCAAGGCTCTCCGTACGGTATGGAGTGCAGCGATGTAAACACGCCCGAAGCGCCGCTTTGGGCAACCTCCCAAAGCCCGACGCAATCACCAGGCCCGTACCATCTGAACGATTCTTTTAAAAGCCGCATGACTTGTCCTTTTTTTTCCGAACCTTACAACCAGAAGCTACCCCAAAAAATCAAACGCCGGCAAAAGCCGAGAATCCGCCGTCGACCGGTATCACCACACCCGTGACAAATTTTGAAGCGTCGGAGCACAGATAGACGAGCGCGCCGAATATTTCCTCCGGATTCCCAAAGCGCCTGAAAGGCGTATTCCTAATGATGTCTCGCCCGCGAGAAGTCGGAGAGGAATCCGGATTTAAAAGCAGCGAACGGTTTTGGGAGCTCAGGAAAAACCCGGGGGCAATGGCATTGACGCGAACGCCCTCGCCAATCTTTTGGGCGAACTCAACCGCGAGCCACTTGGTTAGGTTCTCCACTGCGGCCTTTGCGTTGGAATAGCCCAATACCCTCGTCAACGGCCGGTCTGCCGACATCGACGAAAAATTCACCACGACACCCATCTTGGATTTTTTAAAGCATTCCCCGAAAACGAGAGTAGGCAGCAGGGTGCCCGTCAAATTCAAATCAACCACACCGCGATAGGCGGAAATGTCGAGCGAGAACACGTCGGAATCCGGAGGTACAGTCGCCCCGGAAGCGTTTCCGCCAGCCCCGTTCACCAATATGTCAACCGAGCCCCATTCGCCCAATATCCTTTCGCGCGCCGCTTCGAGCGACTTTTTATCGAGCACGTCGCATTTTAAGGCAATGGCGCAATATCCGCCGCTCGATGCGAAATCTTCCGCCTCGGAAAGTTTTTTCTCGTCGCGCCCGAGAAACGCCACTTTTGCGCCGCGCTCGCAAAGATGGCGCGCGGACGCCCCCGCCAAGACGCCGGTCGCGCCGCTGACGACCGCCACTTTGCCATTTAAACTAAACATATCCTTCGCCATTGCCCCATCCTATCCGTTTTGTTTTCTAAAGAAGATGGGCCAAGCGCACACCGCCGCCAGAAATGCAGCGAACAAAAGCGGCCCGAAAATTCCGAGCTTGCTCCAAAGCACCCAGAGGCTTGCCAAAGCCCCCGCCAGAAGGGAAATGGCCATCAGCGCAGTCCACAAAATCCGCTTCGCTCCCGACGGCCGTTCCGATCCCAATATTTTTTTGGAATTTATAATCAGCAGGAACGCCCCCGAAGCTATCGGGAGCAAAACCATTGCCGCCACTCCCGCGTATATTACAAGCCACATCTTCGCCCCTTTGAAAAATACCGACGCCACCGCGCTCGCAGCTATCAGCAACGATCCGCACAGCTGCCATTTCGTGCTCCCGTCCCGCCCGAAAACCGCCGCGAAACTCACTCCGCATATGAGCATGTTCATCAGAAGTGCGTTAGCCGCCATGCCGAGAACGCCAAATCCGAAAATGTAGCGTGCTATATCTTCCCCGACCAGCGGAACCAAGGCTTCTGACAAATTCGACGCGTCCCGCTTGACGAGCATCGCCGCCATTTCCTTCTCGCTAATTGAAAGCGAGTTTATTGCCGCTTCCCTTTCGACCCGCGACATCTCCGAGTATCTCCGCTCACCGATCCCAGCTTTCACGCGGTCCTCGAGAAGCGAAATGTACGGGGCTACGAGATTCGGAGCGGGCGCCGCCGAGGCGGATTCGGAAGCGCTAGCCGGGAGAACGAGCCTGCCGCCAACAACGGCAGACTCCGCCAGCCCCTCCGCCGGTTTGGCGTGGAACTGCGAAGCCGAAGCAACAACTATGCAGCTTGTGGCAATCAGAAACGGAACAAAAAGCCCGGTGGAGAGATCGAATATGGCAAGGGAGCGGAAATCCCTGTCCCAGCCCTTTTTCAGCATCGAATACGGCAGCAGAAAAGTCATGTTTATCCCCACCGCCATCGCCGCGGCGGATATGACGACGTCCCTCTGCTGCGAGACTATCATTGAAGACCAATATTCCACGCCGCCAGCGTCAAGAGCAGACAGGCGGTCGAGAAAATCCGCCGACGGAGACGAAAGCAGCGAAAGGTTCGGAACGAATCCCGCCAAAATTTCCGAGACATCTATCCTTCCGTCCAGCCACAGCACGAGGGCAACCCCGAAAAAGCACACCACAATCGCCGCCACCGAAATTTTTATGAGCAGCTCGAAAATCTTAACTCCCCTCCCCCCGCGGGCGTACAGCCAAACCGCCGCCATCGCCGCGGCAAACATCAGAGCAGTAATCGCGCACTCCGCGCCTTTCGAGGCCCCTGAGGCTCCGCAGATGTTCTGGGTTATAGCGGCAACTCCCAACGCAAATTGAGGCATGGCAAACACCAGGCACGCCAGCAGCGAGCCTATTGCCCAGCCGTATCCGAGCACAGGGCTGATATGGGCGTTTATCTCCTTCATCGGGGGGCGCCCTATCGACAATGTCACATAGGAAATCGCCGCGAGCATTATGATGCCCAAAACCATCGCCACGGGCTGAAGCCACATGAAACCGAAGCCCCCAAGCACCCCAAGATATAGGGCGGACGCGAGCGATCCCCCCCCGAGCGTCGTCGCGCTCTGAAGCCAGCCCGGCCCGGAAAGCCTCGAAAAAACCGACAAATTAGCCCAAAATCCCCTTCCGCGCGCCGCCTTTAACTCCGCGCGCTGAACCTCCACTGCATTTTTTTCCATAACGCTCATTTCAAATTCCGCAAACGCGCCGAATCCGCCGCCATTTGCGCCTTCAAAGAAAGTTCGGCGGCGGCAAAGGCGTGCGACTGCGACATCGCTGTCTCTCCCCTGCTCAACACATCGAGAACAAAATTCTTAAAAAACGGAAATTTCATATTGCGGCAGTCGATGTTGCGCACGCCTTCGGAATCGCATATCCAAAGCGATTGCGGCGGATTTCCGGCGCGCGCGAAGTCTATGTACTTCCTTATTTCCAAATAGCCCTTCGTCCCCAAAATAAAAGTTCTCCCGTCGCCCCACACCGGGAGGCCGTCAGGCGTGAACCAGTCCACCCGGCAATAGCACGACGCCCCGTTTTCAGTCTCGACAAGCGCCTCACCAAAATCCTCGAGCCCGGGCTTGTCGGGATTGTTGAAGTTCTCCGCCCGCGCGCTGATTACCCGCGCCCGGTCGCAACCCGAAAACTCGAGAAACTGCTCGAACTGGTGGGAGCCTATGTCGCAGAGTATCCCGCCGTATTTCTCCTTTTCGAAGAACCAGTCCGGGCGCGCGGATTTGGACAGCCTGTGCGGAGCGAGTATCAGAACTTGCAAAACCCTGCCTATAGCCCCGCCCTTCACCATTTCGGCCGCCGTCTCCGCCGCCTGGTTGTGCACGCGCTCGGCGTAGTAGGGCATGTACTTCTTGCCAGTTTCGGCGACGAGTTTCCTCGCCTCCTCAAGCTGTTCCAGCTTTGTAAACGGCGGCTTGTCCACAAAAAAGTCCCTTCCCGAGCGCAAAACAGCCTCCCCTACACCGAACCTTTCGCATGGAATTCCGGCATTCGCAACGAGTTTTACTTCCGGATCGGAAAGAATTTCTTCGAGAGATTTTGCTGGGCGGGCCTCCGGAAAACGTTTGAGGAAATCTGCAAGCTTATGGCTGTCGCTATCCCATGCGAGCTTGCAGCGCGCGCCCGCGCTCTCGAGCCCGGAACACATCGCATAAATATGGCCGTGCGCAAGCCCGGCGGCGGCGAATGAAAGCTCGCCGGGGCGGAGAACGCTTTCTGACGAGCCGTCCGGAACGTAGTCGTATCCTGTGCTATGGCCGCTCATTTGAACGATTTTTCAAAATCTATGATAAAATCCGTCTTGGGATTCTCGCGCAAGTGGGAGAAGGCGATTTTTTCAGATAGCATTTTTTTATACAATGCATGGTCGAACGGGAAAGAAACGTCCTTATTTGTCCAGGCAGACATGAGCATGGCGTTTGCCATCTGCAAACTTAAAGCCCCCTGCTCAGGCGTGTAAAGCAGCTCTGCGTCGCCGTTTATGGCCTCCACAAAATTCGAGACCACGCCGGCGTGCTGCTCGCCCGCCCCGAAAAATTCTATTTCCTCCTCCTCGACTTCCGGAGAGCCGAAAATGTACTTCGTGCCGTAAGTGTATGACTCGAGAGTCTCGTTGACAAAGCGGAAAATCTTCAGCTTCCCCGACTCCGCAACGACAAACGCTTTGTCGCCCGCAATCACGAGCCTGTTGGAGCCGGGATATTCGCCCGTGGAACTTATAAAAGTCGAACTCGCGCCGTTTGAGAGCTCCATGCGGCAGCAAACCTCGTCTTCCACCTCTATATTGTGGTATTTCCCGAACTGGCACCACGCCCTCAAGGTCTTGGGAAGCCCGAATATCCACGCCCATATGTCTATGTTGTGTATGGACTGGTTTATGAGAACGCCCCCGGCTTCGCCCTTCCAAGTCCCCTTCCAGGAACTCGACGCAAAATAGATGTCGGGCCTGTACCAGTTCGACATCGTCCAAGAAACGCGGTTTATGCGCCCTATCTCGCCGCTTTCAACCATTTCGCGTATCTTTGAATAGAGGGGCGCAGTGCGCTGGTTGAGCATCACCGCGAGAACTTTTCCGCTCCGCTTTGCGATATCGGCAAGTTCCAATGCGTCCTCCGAACAGAGCGCCATCGGCTTTTCCACGAGCGCGTGGAATCCCCGCTCGAGCGCCTTCTTGGCGAGAGGAAAATGCGTAAAGGACGGCGTGGCTATTATCAGCGCATCGAAACCTCCGGCCGAAAGCATTTTGTCCATATCATTATAAATCCGGAGCCCGGCGAATTTTTTTTCGTCGACCGGGCGCTGTTCGCAAACGCATGCCAATTCGGCGCCCGGTATCTTATTTTGCAACAGATTGTCGGCATGAAGGCCGCCTATGGGACCCAAGCCAACTATTCCAATCTTCGTCATAGTTAAAAAATCTCCCTTTAAAAATTAAAATATCCCTTCGCGTTGAAATACGACACGCCCCTGACGAGAGAGCCTGCCAGTTCTATATCCTGGGGTATCCTTCCCGCCTCCATCTCGGAGCCTATTGTGGAGCACAGGGCGCGCCTAAAATACTCATGCCGCGCATACGAAAGAAAAGACCGGGAATCCGTCACCATTCCGACAAATCTCCCAAAAAGCCCGTTCGACGACAGCGCCTCGTAATGCCTGCGCATTCCGGAAAGGCTGTCCAAGAACCACCACGGCGCGCCAAGCTGAATCTTCCCGGCGCATTCGGAATCCTGAAAAGCGCCTATCATGGCGGCAAGCATGTCGTTATCCTTGGGATTATTGTTGTAAATGACGGTCTTGCCAAGAGTGCAGGACGCCGCCAGCGAATTAAGGTGCGAGGCGATAGACTCGGCGCAATTCGACTCGCCCATGGTATCGAACCCCGCGTCCGGACCGAGCTTTTCGTACATCGGCACGTTTACGTTGCGAAGGGCGCCTATGTGCATCTGCCGCACCCAGCCCTTCTCGCTGTCCATGGCGGCGCACTCCAAGAGCAGAGCAGATTTAAATGCGGCAACTTCGTCGGGAGCTATCAACTCGCTGCTGGATATCGCCTTTTTAAAGGTGTCTTCCACCTCGTAGTAAAAGGCGTTTTTAAACCACACGGTATCCATGCCGTAATCCGACACCCGGCAGCCCATCGAATGGAAAAAGTCGTGCCGGCGCTTAAGGGCGCAGAGAAGGTCGTCATAGCAGCGTATTTCGATTCCAGAAGCGTTTTCAAGCTCCTCGAGATATTTTATGTAGGTTTCGTACTTGTCTATCGCAAACGCCTTATCGGGGCGGAAACTCGGAAGCACTTTTACGGGAAAAGCCTCTTCCGAAAGCTTTTTGTGCCACGACAAGTCCGACACGGGATCGTCTGTAGTGCAAACCGCTTCTACGCCGCTCTTTATCATGCATGCGCGCGCGGAAAAATCTCCGGAACGCAAAACCTCGTTCGCCCTGTCCCAAATCTCGCCGGCAGTGTCGCCGTTGAGAAGCTTGTCGTCTATTCCGAAAAATCTCGCCAGTTCCAAGTGCGACCAATGGTACATCGGATTGCCGAGCATGTACGGCATAGCCTCGGCAAACTTTTGGAATTTATCCCTGTCGGGGGCCTCGCCCGTGCAATATTTTTCGTCGGCGCCGTTGGAGCGCATGAGGCGCCACTTGTAGTGGTCTCCGCCGAGCCATACCTGGGCGATATTATCCCAGCGCGCGTCTTCGCAAATCTCTTTTACATCAAGGTGGCAGTGAAAATCTATCAGGGGAAGTTTTTCAACAAAGCCGTGATAAAGATCCCTCGAGTATTTATTGTTTAGCAGAAAATCATCGTTTATGAATTTCTTCATAAGGGCGATATTCTCAAACGTTTGAGCCTTGTCAACCTTTTATTTTAAGGATAATATTAAGATATTGCGCCACATGTTGCGCAAAATTCACACCTGCCATGCGCATTCGAAAATAAAAAAACATCAAAATCTCACGGGCAAACAATCCTTCATGGGGACCCCAATCTTGAGGAAAATACCCTGCGAGTCCTTTTCGGCTATAGCGGTAATCCAAGCAATCCCGTCGCTTCTCAACCTGCCGACTATCGCATCGGCGAGTTTTGTTCCTATCCCCTGCCTGCGAAAATCAGGAGCGACGGTGAAGTCTATTATAAAAGCGTCTCCTACTCCGTCGGACAGCGCCCTCACAAACCCTACGAGTTTCCCGTCTTTATAAGCCCCGTACGCGCAATAGGAGTTTTTCAAAGCCTTGTTCAGGAGTTTTATTCCCGCATCTGGGCGCTCCTCTTCGAGCCACCCAGCCGCAGCATACAGCTCCGCTACTCCGCTTGCGTATTCCGCAGATTCCTTTAGATTAAGCTCCTCGATTTTTAACATGGCTCTCACAGATTAAAATACGCCCGCATTCTCTTATACATCGCAAACGGATCGAGCGATTCTTTCGCATGGCGCAAATTTGCGTCTCCCAAGTCCTGCTCCCTATTCATGACGCTTCCGCCAAGACGCGCGATTGCATCTGCCTCCTCTTTAACGAGAAACTGCGCCGCTCCTTCTATCTCGTGGACCGACTTCTCAAAATGTACCGTCCAAGCGCCGCTTCCGAGGTCGCTGAATACTGCTGCCCCAGCAATATCGCCGCTTTCGGCATACAGCAAAATGCCCTTCAACGAAAGAGCTTCAAAATTCTCAATGCCGCGCTCTATGGCTGACATCTCCGCAAGAAATCCCCGCCGCTCGTCGATTTCAAGCATGAAAGAGCGAACCCGCCCCAAATTTTCACCAGATACAGGCTCTACCCGCGCTCCGGGATTTCCCGAAAGAAAGTGCTTTATATGGTTGCGCTTCTTCCTCAACCTGACTCCGTTTAGCCCTATCAAGTGCGGAATCGAATAAAGATAGTCGAAATCAGCTGCATCGGGAACGAAGCGGAAACGGCTTTGGGCGTCGGGAAAAATGGAAAGATAGTCAGGTGGCATGTCGTATATATACGGCACGGCTATCAGCGACGCCTTTGCAAACGCATCTACAAGCTCGGACAGTTCGTCGGGCGGAAGCGCCTTGCCTATCGGATAGCGCAAAAGGCCGTCCACGGAGTTGTAAAGGACAATCCTGCCCCGCCACCTCAGAATTTTCGTCTTATACGCCCCGCCCCACATGTAGATGTTTGCGAAGGAGCTCTCGCAGCTATGCGGCGGATTTTCACCTATAAGAGCGCGTATTTCCGAGGCGTCCGAAATTTCAACCTCCCTCAAATCCTCAAGGCGAGGAGCCGGGAGGGAGGAATTTTCGTGTATTTGGAAATCGCGGTTAAATGGGCGGCTTGCGCTGCAACAGCATTGTGTTTCTGATTTGTCGTTTTCACCAATTGCATTCATTTTTTAAACCATTATATCGCCCGAAAAGCCTTTCCGCTAAACATGAAAAAATATACATGACTTTACGCCGCTTAAAAATTGGACTAAACATCGCATAAATAAAAAACGCAAAGCTAAAAATTAACGCGGAACATTTCAAGCACGCGAGCATGCTTTAACGGCTTAATTCTTTTCCTTTTCAATCGCCTTTTGCGTTTTTTAAATATAAAATATAAATTAACATGAAAAACGCTTGACGGACATCGCAAGTTATTTATATAATCAATCTATTATATTCGCCGCAACATTTTTTGGGGAAGGAAAACTATGTTAAAAAATCTATTGCTCTTTTGGAGCTTTCTATTCGCGCTGGCATCGTCGTTCGCCGACGAAACAAAGCTAATTATATATCCCGTTCCGGAATCTGAAAAAGCCATCAGCCAATACGCGGTAAGTGTGAACGGGAAACCAGTCGACCTCTATCGCGCGCACTCGCCCCAAATACATGAAATGTTCGGGGCGGAATACTACTTTTGCTATTTTGATTTTGAAGGGGAAGTCGAGGTAAAAATAAAATCTCAAAATGGTTTTGGTATCTCCGCGTCGCACACCGTTACGGATCCCGCCGAAAGGGAAAAATTGGCGAATACGGTAATAGCCGAGGTCTTGCCCGATTCGATTAGGGCGAAAAAAAGCGCCGAAGAAATAAGCTTTAAACAAAACAAGCCTTTTCAAGCGGTCGTATTGCGCAACAAGCTCATCATGCCTCTGATAATTTTCGGAAACCCCATTGAAAAAGACGCTCCGAATCCGAAAGACGAAAACACCATCTATTTCGGCCCCGGCGTCCACTACTTGAAAGAGCCGATCTGCCTAAAAGACAACCAAACTCTCTACATCGCCGGAGGCGCAGTCATAAAATCCCTTTTGCCCGACGAATTTCCATTGGAAGCGTGGAACCGCGGAGACATGTTTTATGAAATTGGAAACAATGACTTGAAAAGCGCATGCCCCAATTTTTATCCCATCTGCGCATGGAATGCAAAAAATATATCCATACGCGGGCGGGGCGTCATATCGTACGACAACAGGGGGCGCTTCAGAAATTACGGAGTGCTGATAAACAACTGCCAAAACGCCAAGCTCGACGGCGTCATAATCAAAGATTCCAACAACTGGACTCTCGATATCCGCAACTGCAATAATGTTGACGTAAACAATATCAAAATCTGCGGATCGCGCATGATTAACGACGACGCCATAGACATTTGCAATTCGTCGAATATCACAATAAAAAACACCTTTGCGCGCGCACAGGACGACATAATCGCCATAAAGGGCATACCCGGCAGCGGAAAACATATCGGAAGAAATCTGACCGAAGATCCCATGGACAAGGCAAACAACCTTCCGGTTGAAAATATTCTCATTGAAGACTGCATATTTTGGACGGACGCCGCCAATATTTTCCGCATCGGCTACGAATGCGACGCCCCATATTTCAAAAATATAAAAATAAAAAACATTTTAATTCCGTCGTACGGAAAATATTTCAAGCCCGAAGCATATTGGAGCAACGCCATAGTCTGGCTTCAGCCATCGCAGGACATGAAGATTTCCGGCGTCGAAATCGACGGGCTCCAAATTCGCTCGAACGGAAAAGATTTCCCCCTCGCGATCGCCAATCCGCGAATTGTCCATTGCTCGAAAACTCCAGGCTTTATAGACGGTTTCAAGATGAAAAACGTGTCTGTTTACGGCGAGCGCGGCAAATTCCGCGGGGAGGTATGGATTGAGGGATTCGACAATAAATACGGCGTGAAAAATATCGAAATTTCCTCCGTAAGATACTTTGGCAAAAAACAGGAATCAAATTCTAAAGATGTACACATAGGAAATTTTACAGAGAACGTCGAAGTTTTTAAAAACTGACTAGTTTCTCTCTCCCATGGTTCGCCGCCAGCCGGCTTCTTCGCATGCAACCCCGCATATTTCCCTCAAAAGCGCCTATAACGCAGGCGCCGCATGAAGGCAGAATAGTTTTTATCAAATGGTAGGAACGCCAAATATGTGATCCGCGCGATTCCGTTATAAAGGGAAACCCGCTATCTGCATTTATTGCAGAATAGCGGGCTATTAAAATGGCTGTTCAGGCTGGGATCGAACCAGCGACCAAGTGATTAACAGTCACCTGCTCTACCGCTGAGCTACTGAACATCACTAAAAATTAAGAAACGGCAATTTGCCTGATTTCAAATGAAGTGTCAATATTTTTTTGATAGCTGCCCTCATCTATCCGCGCAAGGCGCCGACAATTCGCACAATTTCCTCCGAATACCGCTTTTGTACGGGCGATAGCGCCTTGGCATATCTGCACAACTCAACAAATTCCCTCGGATTTCTAAGAAGAGACCGCACGAGCGCCGCGCACGAAACTTTTATCTCTCCGCACGAGAAATCCATTATGTCCGCAAAAAATTGCATAGGCATTAGGCAATCCGAAGCATCGCTGACCCATCGCATATGTGAAAACACTGGTCTGACGCCCAATTCCTTCAATGTTTCGCGGACGATGGAAGCCTCCAATTCGACTCCGGCATAGCCAGAAGCATTTAAATCCGCTTTCATATCCGCTTCGGCTATTCCGGAAGTTGTAGCTATTTTCCCCACCTTAAAATCCAAAGCGCCGAGGGCTGACTTCAGCTCGGGCGGAAGCTCTCCGCACGATGAATCGAGCAGCAAATCTCCCGCCGATATGCCCGGGCGACAGGCTCCGCAATATCCAGCCAAAATAACCCAATCCGGCCTGAACTTCTCGACAGCGAGGCGAATGCGGTTTTGGCTCGCTGCGCAACCGAATCCGGAAACGAGCACGCGAATGTCAGAGTCCGAGCCTTCTCCGGATATATCCGCCATTTCTCCCACTTTCGCTTTTCTACCTTTTGCAAACTTTGCGAATACGGGCTTCGCCTCATAGACCATGGGAAAAATTATAAGGATATTTTTTTTCATAGCGCAATTTCGTTGGCGCTCAAAGCCGCCCCCTCGAGAGTGGAGGGAAGATCGGTCTGAATCCAATCCCCGCAAAGCAAGAAGTTGGAAGCTACAGATTCTCCGTCCCGGGAATTCGGACGCGACGCACAGACGGAGAGGCTGCACGCCAATGTCGCGTCGGCAAATCTCATCGGCAAAATTTCTCCGATTTCAAAGTTTCCGAAGAATTTTTCCAGCTCAGAGGAAATAAGCTTGCGAATGGAATTTTTATCCGAATCAAGCTTGCATGCGCTCACGGTTATTCCGTAAAGGGAGAGTCCCCCATTCCTCAAGGATTGCGGAAGCTTTTCAGAATGGTCGAATATCCAATGCAGCGGGGAGCCTATAAGGCATGCGTAGTCGCAATCGAAAAGCTTGTTTTGCGATGTAAAATACACGTTCAAGATCGCATTCTGCCTGAGCGAATCCAGCACCTCATGAAGGGGCGAATCTCCAAGCAAGGCTGACATGGCTTTCGGCGGCAGAGCCGAAACGAAAAAATCTCCCTCTATTCTCTCTCCCTTTGAAGTGACAGCCGCGGATATTCTGCATTTTTCAAAGCCGAATTTTTCGATTTTTTCGCCGAAGCGCACGCGGGATCCGACACCTTCGATAAAAATCGGCAGATTGCCGAACGCGTCGGCAAGAGGTTGCACCGGCAAATAGAGCAGAGCCGCATCGCCTCCGGCGAGCAGGGACTTTCGAGCCGTATTTGCCATCAGCTGCCCCGAGGCGGCATCGAGCGGAGTATTGAGGGCGGAAACGCAAAAAGGCTCCCAAAAGTTATCGATGGCCGCGCGCGGAACATCTTTCCGCATTAGGAATTCGAGCGCCGTTTCGTTGTCGTGCGGCAATCCGATTCCAGTTTTTAGCCCGAACAGGACAGACAGGTTGGCAAATGAGAAAAAACCTTCCAGTTTCCGGAAGCGGAGAATCGAGAACAGTTTTTTCAATATTCCATCGCGCTTTCCGGGAAACTTGACGGCCAAGTTTTTTCCTCCCGGGAAGAAAAAATTCATTCCCTTTACCGGCTTAAAGAAATCGGCGCCGTCCGATCCGAGCAGCTCCAGGTATTCAAATAGATTTTCATAGCAGCCCATGAGGGCGTGGGTCCCGTTGTCGAGCCTGGCTCCAAGCCATTCGATAGATGCTGCCCGTCCTCCAAAGCCTCCCCTCGCCTCGACGAGCTCGACGTCGAATCCTTCGCGCGCAGCGCGCAGGGCGGCGCACGCTCCAGCCACGCCCCCGCCGACTACTACCGCTTTCCCCGATTTTAACTCGGGCTGACGAATTTTTGAACGCCTTATTGCTGAAAGCGCGAGAAGGATTTTTTCAAGCTTTGATATTTTAAGCGGCTTGGCGGGGATGTCAAAATCGCGCGCGGCAATCAGGTCGAGTATCCGCTCGTAAATGCCCCACATAATGAAAGCCGGCGCCAGCGCTCTCCTGTCTTCGGGCGCGACGAGCCGGCGCGCCTTATTGAAGAAATGTTTAGCCCTGAAATGCATCAGCTTAAAAAGTTTTTTACACGCCGGGTTTCTCGACGGGTCTTTCAGGTCCTCTTTTGAAACCCCGAAATGCCTCATTTCAGAAACTGGAATGTAAACGCGCCCGAGCCTGAGAGCGTCGTCGCGCACGTCGCGGAGAATGTTGGTAAACTGAAGCGCATATCCGAGAGTTTCGGCGAACTCTATCGTGCGCGGATTTTTAAATCCAAAAATGTGTATGGACGCGAGCCCGACCGCGCTCGCCACGCCATAGCAATAGCCGCGCAAATCTTCAAAACTTTCAAAATCCCTGTCGAAAGTATCCCTCGTTACCCCGTCAATTATATCTTGAACATACTTCTGCGGTATATTCCTGCGCCCGACCAATGACATCATCTCCAAGCCGAGCGGAGACAAATTTTCCCCGCCGGCATACGCTCTCGATATTTCGTCCTTCCACGCGCGGAGCTTTTCGCGGCGGACTTCTGGAGGTTCCGAGGCGTCGTCTGCGATGTCGTCCATCAGCCGGCAAAAAGCGTAGAATATCTCCATGTCCCGGGCGCGGTCCCTGTCCATACAAAAAAATGCAAAAGCCAGGTTTGACTTTTTGCGTTCGGCGGCGTTGCGCCGGCTGTCGTGGGACTCGGACTTTATTTCTCCCATAAGCGGATTTTCCAAAAACAATACGATGCTGCTCCGTAAAACAAAAGCCTTAGTTTGTCAAATGCGTTCAGAGCCGGCCGCCTTACAAGAGTGTCGCAATTTTGCGATTCTATCTTGTCGAGTATCGCCCTGCCTCCAGCAAGGGTTATTGCGATTTCAAGTCCGAGGGGGAAAGGAAGATATTTTACGAGCCCCGCTCCGCTGTCAAACATGGCGCGCGTCCTGTCCACTTGAAATTTTACAAGAGCGCGCACCCTTGAATCCGCGGAGCCGGAAAATATCTCCTCTTCCCCTATTCCGTTCCAATCGGAAACGGGAATATATATTCTCCCCTTTTTCTTGTCCACGCTCATATCCTGCCAAAAATTTGCCAGCTGTAGAGCAGAACAAATGTCATCGGACAATTTAAAAAGCTTTTCGTCCCGCAATCCGTGCAATATGAGAACCAGCCTGCCGACCGGATTGGCGCTGCGCCGGCAATAGTCGAGCAATTCCGGAAAATCCGAATATCTCTTCTTGACCACGTCCTGAGCGAACGCGCTGACGAGATCCCTAAATAATTGCTTGGGTATGGAAAATTTCTCGATCGTGTCGGATAGGGCGACAAAAATCCACCTCCATTCAGGGGAAAGCATGTCCGGATCTTCGATGTCGAGCTGCGCCTCGAAGCGGGCAAGCTCGGAGAGCCGCCTCGGATCGCTCGCGCCGATTTCTTCATGTTTTTCGTCCGCTATGTCGTCTGCCGTCCGCGCAAATGCGTAAACCGCCGCGACGTGCCTCCTTATTTTTTTGGACACCAGTTTCGCGACGGGAAAATTCTCGTAATGGGCGTCGGCCAGATGCTGACATTTCTCGTAGGCGCGTTCCGTCTCGCCAGTTTCAAACATGTTTTAAGTTATCGTCCAAGCCGCGCGGCAAGTCGAGCAAAAAGCCGGTTGGAAGAACAAGTTTTTTAGGGTTTTTTATATTGCGGATCACTGGCGGCTGTGCAATATCCTTTCGCGTGTCTGAAAGCGGAAACAGATCCACCGGCAAGGGAGGCGAGCGCGGATTCGTAGTCGGCGTACTCCACGAGATAAGCAAGGCCGTCGTAAGAATGAAAGATGTCCAGGCCCTTCTGCGCGAAGTGCTCGACATATTGCACCGGCAGATGAATCTCACCCGCGGCACTGTGACTCTCAGAAACGGGGACTTTCTGGTAATTTGCGCTTCCCACGGGCTGAGCGACGACGAAATAAAGCGCGGAGTCTACCGCTTGGGCGAAGGGGTCACCGGAGATGTCGCCGCGCGCGGGGTGTCGCGCGTAGTGCCCGACATTTCCAAGAGCGACGATTTTCTAAACCGCACGGGAAGCAGGGAGATAAACTCCAAAACCGCCTTCATATGCGTTCCGATAATCACAGGCGAATCCCTCATAGGGACGCTGAGCATAGACCGCATAAACCCATCGCCTTACGTTTTGCGGCGCGACTTGCGCCTTCTCGAAACAATCGCAAACATAATAGCCGAAGCCGTCGGCGTGCTGTACCTTGAGATGGCGGAAAATGAAAAATTGACCGCGGAAAACCGACGGCTTCGAGAACGCATCGACAGCCGCCTGCGCCCGAAAAGCGCCATCGGAAACTGCTCTGCAATGCTAAAAGTCTACGAGCTTATAGACAAGGCCGCCGCTGGAATGTCCCATATACTAATCCGCGGAGAAGCCGGCACCGGAAAAGATTTTACAATGCGCGCTATCGCCTCCACCCCGGCATGGAGAAACAAGCCACTTGAAATCATAGACTGCTCCTCCATGCGCGACTCGCTTATAGATTCAGCTCTGTTCGGATCTTCGGACGCCTCAAAACCCGGCGCTTTGAAGCGCGCCGACGGAGGCATCGTCTATCTCGATTCCATGGGGCTGATAGGGCCGCAATTGCAACTGAAACTGCTCGGATATATGAGCGGCGGAAGCTTCCAAGGCCCAGGGGGCGAGCGCGTCAAATCCTCCGCGCGCATCATAGCCTCAACTTCCGGAAACCTTGAAAGCAGAATGAAAAGCGGAATAATACGCCCGGATTTCTACTATCAAATTACTACTTTTTCTATAAACATACCCCCTCTGCGCGAAAGAAAAAAAGATATTCAGGCTCTCGCTCGCTTCTTCCTCCAAAAATACTCCGCCATACAGAATAAAAAAATATCATCGATAAGCCCGGCAGCAATGAACATGCTGTGCACCTATCACTGGCCGGGCAATGTCAGGGAACTCGAAAATTGCATTGAGAGGGCGGTCCTCATATGCGCCGGGCAAAGCATAATCGAATCCGACTTGCCTCCTTCTCTGCAAACCCCGCAATCGACAAACACGTCAAAGTTAAAGAGCAACTCGAATATCGACTTTGCAAAAATGAGGTCGGACTTCGAAAGGGAGATTATTGTCGAAGCCTTAGCCGCCAACGGCGGCAATGCCGCGGCGGCAGCCAGACAGCTTTCAGTCTCAAGGCGCATATTAAATTATAAAATATCAAAACTCGGTATAATCCCCAAAACATATAAAATCGAGCGATAACCCCATCATTCCCCGCTATGCCTGAGAATTCCCGCCCGTTTCGATAATTTGCCAAATCCGTCCCGCCCGCGCAACCGGATTATCAATGCTTGCGCTTCCATTTACTCAAAATTCCGCCAAGAATGGGGAAATACATTTGCCGCCTATAAATAAAGTTGACAAGCACATTCATCGCTGCAAACGTATGAGTAAAGGAAGAAAGAATTTTTATGAAAATGCACATCACCAATTTTATAGCCATGACATCGCTTGCCCTTTGCGCGGCATGCACCTGCCAAGACACTGGAAAGCCGGGCTGGGTAAAATATGATAAAAATCCCGTGCTTGGCGGAGGGGATCTCGGGACAATATTCGACATAGCCGTCTTGAAAGACGGAGATGAATATGAAATGTATTCCTCGTGGAGGCCCAAAAAAGGAATAGCGCTGTCGCGTTCAAAAGACGGAAAAACGTGGACTCAGCCGGAGCTGGTCCTCAACGGCATACCCGAATCAGACTGGGAGATATTGGTAAACCGCCCCGGTATCTTGAAAAAGGACGGCATCTGGCACATGTGGTACACTGGACAAAACCAAAAGAAAAAGATCTCAAAGATAGGCTATGCCACAAGCACCGACGGCGTCCATTTTAAGCGCGTATCCGACAAGCCCGTTATGGAAGCTGAAGCCGATTGGGAAAAGCCTTCTGTAATGTGCCCGCACGTCGTATGGGACGATTCGGAAAAGATATTCAAGATGTGGTATTCCGGCGGTGAAAACTATGAGCCCAATGCCATAGGATACGCGACGAGCAAAGACGGCATAAACTGGAAAAAATATCCCGCCAATCCCATCTTTAAAAATAATCCCGATTTTAAGTGGGAGCAAGAGCGAACCACCGCCTGCCAAGTGACAAAGCACAAAGACACATGGTATATGTTTTACATAGGCTTTGAGGACGTGCATACAGCCCGCATAGGGCTCGCCCGCTCGAAAGACGGCATCGTTTGGGAACGCTATAAGAACAATCCCATAATCGAACCCACTCCGGGAGGTTGGGATTCGGACGCAACTTACAAACCCTTTGCCATATTTGACGGCGAGAAATGGCTTCTCTGGTACAACGGAAGGACAAAGCATCTCGAGCGCATAGGCTTGGCGATTCACGAGGGCGAAGAAATCTTTGAATAAGCTTCAAGCTTGCATTGCTTTTAGACCATTTAGAAGCGGAGGGGGATTTTTAAATCCCCCCTCATTTTATAGCAGGTAAAATCTTGCCTTCCATTGCAAAACCGCCAAACAGCCGATTTATTCAAGCCGAGACGCTCAAACGCTTTGCATGCAAACGCAGCTAGTGCATGCATCAAACTCCAATAATATTTTTTATAAAAAAAATAAAAAAATCCGCGGGCAGTTTCCGCGGATTTAATAATTTTACTTTGAAGATTTAATAGCGTCCTCGAATACTTTTTCCATAACTTTGTATCCCATCTCGTTCGGGTGCACGCCGTCGGGCTTGCCGTCCTTGTTAACGCGCGCATATTCGGCCTTTAAGCCCTCATTTTCGTCCACGAGCGGAGTATAGTAATCGACATACAGGAAATTATTATCTTCTGCGAACTTTTTAAGCATTTCATTGAGCTTTTTCACTTTCGAAGAAGGATTTTCAGGCTTCCAAAACCTGTTTGCCGGAAGCGCTGAACAGATTATAGGCTCTATTCCGTTTGCGCGGGCGATATCGCACATTGCCACTATATTTTCAAACGTCTTTTCAAGGGCGATAGGCCCCTGGTTCCCGGCTATGTCGTTTATTCCGCCCAATATCGCAACCTTCTTGGGAGAAAGTTTAACCACGTCGTCGCGGAAGCGAAGAAGCATCTGGCTCGTCACTTGTCCGGATATGCCGCGCCCGACATAGTTGTTCTTCTGAAAGAATGCGCCGAAACGGTTTCCCCAAACGTCGGTTATTGAATCCCCCATGAACACTATTTCAGGTGATTTTTTTATTTCAGAATTCGCTTTTGCGTACCTGCCGTAATTTGCCCACGACTGCCCTTGCAAGGCAAAAGGGGCGAGAGACATTAAAATGACCGAAATATACAAGAAAAACTTTTTCATAGTATTTGAGTAAGCTCGAGAGATAGAATAGTCAAACAAAATGCCTTCCGCTTTTTTCGCATAATATCCACACCGGGGAATCCGACAAAGAATTCCCTCAAGACCCGCCAGAAATTTACCCATGCCCGGTTTCTCCGCACAAAACCTCCACGGAACGGATATCGGAAACCACACTCCCCAATAAAAACAAAATCGGCACAAATCAAACATAGGAAATGCGGAAAATTTTTAGATTCGCCCTGATTGCAGCTTGCCTCCGCCAAAGCAAATAAAAAAGCCCCACTTTTGCAGCGGGGCGCTTTTAGGAAGAAATGCGTTTTTCAAATCCTATTCGCAGTCTTCGCGCCGGCGGTCCTCGTCGTCTCCGCGCTCGCGGCGGAAACGGCGGTCTCCCCTGTCCCCGCCACGCGGCTTTTCGTCGCGCGGCCTCGGCTCGTAGGGAATTCCCTGCTGCTCGCAAAGAGCAGCGCGGCGCGACAGGCGCACCCTGCCCTTGTCGTCCACTCCGATGCACTTTACGAGAATCTCGTCGCCGAGCTTGCAGACGTCTTCAGTCTTGTTAACGCGGAAATCAGCGAGCTCGGAAATGTGCACCAAGCCTTCCTTTCCGGGAAGACATTCGACGAACGCCCCAAACTCCTTTATAGAACGGACAATCCCGCGGTAGGTTTTCCCGACCTCAATCTCGCCAGTCACGAGCTCAACTTCCGAAACCGCCCTGTTCATGCTCTCGGCACTCTTGGCGTATATCAGAACGCGCCCGGGATTGTCGTCGTCTACGTCGATATCCGCTCCAGAAACCTCTACAATGCGGCGGATATTCTTGCCTCCGGGACCTATGAGCATGCCTATCTTTTCGGGATCTATCTGCATGATTTTTATTCTCGGCGCGCAGGGCTTGAGATCCTTGTTGGGCTCTGCTATCGCCTCTTTCATTATTCCGAGAATCTTCATGCGGACCTCGCGGTTGCGAAGGATTGCCTCGCGGGCGATATCGGCGGGCAGCCCCTCGATTTTGAGGTCGAGCTGGAAGCCGGTTATGCCGTTTTTCGTGCCGCAAATTTTAAAGTCCATGTCTCCATAGTGGTCTTCGGCTCCGATAATGTCGGTGAGAACCACGTGTTTTGTTATTTTTCCGCTTTCGTCCTTGCGCGTGACCAGCCCGCAGCTTATGCCCGCCACGGGCGTGCGGATTGGAACACCGGCGTCCATGAGGCTCAGGCAGCCGCCGCATACGGACGCCATAGATGTAGATCCGTTGGACTCCATAATTTCCGAAACCACGCGTATCGCGTACGGGAATTCGTCCTCGGAGGGAAGCACCGGGAGCAAGGAGCGCTCCGCGAGCGCGCCGTGGCCGATCTCCCTGCGCCCCGGAGACCCGAAGCGACCAGTCTCACCGACCGAATACGGCGGAAAATTATAGTGGAGAATGAAAGACTTTTCTTTCGTTCCGCCGGTGAGCCCGTCCAATTCCTGGAAATCCCGGCTTGTCCCGAGAGTGGTAATAACCATCGCCTGAGTCTCGCCGCGAGTGAATATCGCGCTCCCGTGAACCCGCGGAAGAACGCCCGTGCGGCAGGATATTGGGCGCAAATCCACAAATGTCCTGCCGTCGCAGCGCTTGCCGGCATCGAGTATATTGTCGCGGTACACCTCCTCCTGGAGAACCTCAAATGCCATCTTGACGTGCGCAAGATCGAACTTTTCCTCGCCGACCTTCGATTTTACGACTTCTGCAGTTTCGTTCATCAGCGCGTCGACGTCCGCCTGGCGCTTTAGCTTCTCGTTTTGGAATACCGCCTCCAAAAGCCTTCCGCCCACATATTCTTTGCACATATCCAGGATCTCCGGAGGGCATACGATTAGCGGGAATTCGCGCTTTTGCTTCCCGCAAAGGCGCGCAAGCTCCCTCTGGGCGCCTATAATTTTCTGTATTTGCTCTTGCGCAAAAGCGAGAGCCTCTATGAAGCGCTCTTCCGGATACTCTTCGGCGGACCCTTCTATCATCATCATCTCGCGCTCGTTGCCGACGTAGACGAGGTCGAGTATCGAATCCTGCATTTGTTCGTGGGTCGGGTTGACGATGAACTTTCCGTCTATCTCGCCCAGCCTCACACAACCAATGGGGCCGTTCCACGGTATGTCGGATATCAGCAGCGCCGCGCTTGCCCCGTTTACCATGAGAACGTCGGGATCGTGAACCATGTCCGCCGAGAGCAATAGCCCTATTATCTGAACCTCGTTCATAAACCCTTTCGGGAAAAGCGGGCGCAAAGGCCTGTCGCACTGGCGGGAAGTTAAAATTTCCTTTTCGCTGGGCCTGCCCTCGCGCTTGAAATATCCTCCGGGAAATCTTCCCGCGGAGGAAAATGTCTCGCGGTAGTCGACCGTCAGAGGGAAAAAGTCCTGGCCGTCGCGAAGCGCGCCGGCCGCGGTGGCAGTCACGAGCAGATTCGTCTCTCCGAGACTTATGACGACCGAACCGTTGGCCTGTTTGGCAATGTCGCCGGTCGATATTTTTATTCCGAGGTCGGGGACCTCTACGCTGAATTTCTGTTCCATTGTGTCTATTCTCTTTCTTCTTTATTTTGCCGCATTACGGATGGGACGTCTCTGGCGGCGTTCGCGTTTCCCGGAATTCTCCCAAGCGGATTTTCCAGAAAAAAATGACTATTTATAAAAAACAAAAGGACATCGGGCGCCCCGATGTCCTATCGGCAAGGGACTGCAAGCTATTTGCGGAGCTTGAGCCTCGATATGAGGTCGTTGTACCTTTCAAGAGAGTTCTTCTTGAGATAATCGAGAAGCTTCCTGCGGCGGCTCGTCATCGCCAAAAGCCCGCGGCGCGAATGGAAGTCTTTCTTGTTCGACGAGAGGTGCTCTGTGAGATGGGCTATGCGCGCAGTGAGAAGCGCTACCTGAACCTCGCAAGACCCAGTATCCTTGTCTCCAAGGGCATATTCTTTTATTATATCAGCCTTATTGGCTATCGCATGTTTGGACATTTGTCTTTCTTTCTAATCGCGCGAATTTTCGGATTTGACGCCCGTCAAACCGCGCACCCAGCAACCCGCCGGACGCGCCGTCTCAAACTTTCAATACAAAAGAAAGTTTCGCGGAACGAACCGCGCATATCCCCGTTTTCACCGAAATACCGCAGACGCTCTGACGCATTATCCTTTCATAATTACCCTATGCCTCCTTTAAATCAAGCATTTTTGCATCTACATGCCAAAAAGAATCTATTGTGTCCCGCGCATTTAGTTTCAGCGCCACTATTTTCATTTAAAACATTAAACGCTTCAGATCCGCAACAAACCGCAAGCCATTCAAGCGCCCGATAAAATCCAATGCGCCAAGCTCACCTGCCTCAGCTCTCACAAGCCTCACCAGCCTCATAAGATTAAGCCAGCGCCTCGGCGCAGGAAAAGTTTAAAGCTCTAAAACTTTAAAACTTATCCTTTTCAAGAAGATTTTGGGCGTGCTCGTCAAATTTATCGAGAGTTTCAGCGCAACTTTCGTTCCCATTCTGAGCGCCGAGAGCATAGATAAATTTTGCGCGCTCCATGTCGGAAACCCCGTAGTCCCCGCGTATATAGCTGTCTGCCACGCGGCGGTAGGAGACTTTCTTCATGCTCTGGAAATTTGAGAGCCACTTTTCCGCCTCGGCAGGATTTTTCTCGACGCCTATTCCCCTCGAATAAATATACGACAGCCTTTCGGCGGCCATGGGATATCCCATTTTGGCTGCCTTCTTCAGAAGCTCCACACCCGCTTCGGGATCCTTTTCGCACTCTATTCCGAAAATTTTAAAATTCCCGAAGACATAAGCGGGGAAAGGATAATCCGGCCATAATTTTGCATACTTTTCCACTGCGGCAGCAGCTTTTTTGAAATCGCGGAACTTCGGGTTTAAAGTGTAAAGCGAATAGAGAGACTCCAAATGGCTTTGCAACGGCGCATTCTCTACGGCAAAAAGCAACCATTCCTCATAGAGCTTCCTGTCCATCCCCAAAAAGCCATCGTAACGGTAAAGATTGGCGACTGCGATCGCAGAATCTATATTTATGGGGCTTACGTTTTTAAGCATCGTGCGCCTCAAATCATCGCGCATCTTCGCGGCCTTTGCGGGATCCGCAGGAACGCCTATTCCGCGTTCTGTGCAAAACGCAAGAGCCTCCATCGCCCTGACCGTCACCCAGTATACATAAGGCTTGCCACTGGCTTTTTCAAAAAACGCGTACGCTTTTTCGGGCGACTTTTCCGTCCCCCTTCCGTTCAAGTGGCAGAATGCCAGCTTTAAGTATAGATCCACCCTCTCACGATTGGTCAAATTGCCCTTCAAAAGCTCTTCCGCGCGGCATAATGAGTCAAAATACTTTTTATCGTCCTTGGCTTTGCCATTGGCGTATATATTTATTAGATCAAAAATGTGAATGCTATCCTCCTCTATCATGCGCTCTATAAGGTTTATGGACTTTGCAGGATCGGCAAACGCATTGTCAGATCTGTTGTAAAACCTCGCTACCCTTTTCAAATTATAAATCTTATTTCTGAGATCAATATCTCCATATTCTATATTGGACAGCATCATTTCAATGTACCTGTTGACCTCCGCATCCCTTGCCTCCTTTGGACCAAACGATAAATACTGCTGTGCTATGTACAGTGCGTCTGTGGAATATACGCCTACCTCATTTCTAAATTTTGCAGCCGTTTCAGCATTTTTTTCAACCCCGATACCATTTTGGTAGCAATAAGCCTTTAGAATTTTTCTAAAGTTGCTGTCGTATTTTATTTCATCTATAAGTTTAAACGCTTTTTCCTCATCTTTTTCGCCGCGTCTGCCAGTGAAGAGATCGATAAGCTTCTCCAATTTGTTATTATAATTGTTGGTATATATCTCATAGTATCTATCTGCCAATTCTTGGTTAAAGTATGGGATTTGGGAGTAATAACGGTATAAAACGCTAGCATTATCCCTATTCGAGTCGTCTTTCTTAAAATATTCCAAGCTTTCCTTTACGATTTGCTCGCGATTCTCCATGGGAGGAGAGAAAAGCAAAGTTTCATTTGCCTGATAGGCAAATTTGGGAATTTCACGCAACTTCATAAGAAGCCCAAAATACGGTTCAGATGACTTTCCGAATTTACCCTTTATTATGCTTATCGCACCGTAAACATTCAGCTTCTTCGTGGAACAAGGATCCCCTATGCTCTTCACAAACTTGTCGAGATGGTATTCGGCTTTTTCCTTATCCTTCGGTAGGCCCTGACCAGTGAGGCGGAGGCCGTACAACACTCCATGCACACGTCCGCACCCGAGTTTTTCCGCCTCTAAAAATTCCGCTAAAGCCGCATCGGTTTCGGAATTTTCGTCAAGATATCTGCCCTTCATAAAGCGCGCCAGCCTATTTTTTGAATGCTTGTCAAATGTTGCAAGCATGTCGCCATATGAAAGGAAATTTTCCTTGTTCGCCAATGCATCGAAGCATTCGCCTGCAAGTAAAAGATCCAAATATTTATCCGCTTCTTTCAAATCCCTTTTAACAGCATAATAATTATTGATGCTTATTAACGAGTCAGACAACTGCTTAAACAAGTCTTGTTTCTCGTCTTCCGTAAGATTTGCAACGAGCTTCATAAAAATATTCTCATCTTTGGGAAACGGGCTAATTCCAAGTGCAAAAGATTTGGCAGTTTCTATAATTTGCCACTTGCTCATTCTACTAAAAGATGAGACATACTCGTTGAGAATCTTGTCGTACGCGGATTGGTTATTCTGCCATTTGTATATTTGCAACAAATATGCAACCCGTGTGCTATTGTTATTCTTGTAGCGAATGCTCTCCAACAGCGCTATGATATTTTTAAATTTCGGATGTTTTAATACAGATTTGGGAAGCCGGTCATGGTAAACGTTGCTATTGCCAAAAATGAGTCCATTTATATACGAGATCTTTTCCCAATCCTCGCAATCCCCAAATTCAACCAGTTTCTCAAGCGCCGCTGATTTATTTTCAGTATTTAACCTGTTTTCGGCATTATATATTTCGCGCCAGCGGCGCCTTTCCGGAAGCTTTAACAAATTTTTCCAAGCAGCGTCTCTTTTTTCCGCAAAAGCCTTATCGTCCGAACAAAGCGCATAGATGATGGCATCTTTTGAACTCCCGGAGTTTGAAATGTCATTTTCCTCCAAATATTTTATAAATTTTTCGCGTATTTCCGGAGTTTTGTTATTCGTGTAGATATTACAATACATGTTTACGACCTGCCACGAATTACAAGTAAATCTATTGTCTTTGCGGGATTCAAAAAACTCTCTGGCAGTATCGTATTTATTCGTATTTATTAAAGAGTTCATGACAGCGCTCGAAATCGAATTGTAGTCGTTGGAACTTAATATATTATCCATCGTGTCAAAGTCGAAGAACGCCTGGCCGAACTGGTCGAGTATTTTCGACATGTAATATGCGCTTTTAGGGGTTGCATATTTCCTGAAAGATTCAAAATCGCCCTGCAAATAATATATGAGCGCCAGCTGCATTCTCGCGAAGCCGTTCGATTTGTTTGAGGCTGCCCGCAAGTCCTCGACTACCGATTCAAGTTCCGCGGCTGCCTGCTTGTCGGTTTTCGAGAGTTTGACAAGCTCGTGGGGATAGCCGAACATATCATAGAGAACTTTTGCGCGCTCGAATTCGGATACAGCCTTATCCTTTCCGCTCACGACATCGTATATATCCTGGGGTATCGTGCACGATCCGTCGGCGCATAC
>CASFWX010000080.1 GCA_949298545.1 uncultured Verrucomicrobiota bacterium
GTAGCGGCTGTTAACGCGCTCAAGAGACTTTATTTTTCCCTTGCCCAAGCATGCCATGTTTGAAGCCTTTACAAACTCGACTTCGTCTCCAGCCTTAAAAGTTTCAAAACCCCGCTGCTGCCTATGCGCGAGCCTGCTTGTTAAGCGTTTCCCTTTTATATCCACAATCTGTTCGTATACGCCGTGGATATTTGTGGCGTCGTCAAGCTGGCGCTCGAACAGGTTGCCGCGCAAAACTATTTTTCCGCCGCAGTTGACGAAATGCGTGGCGTCGGCGGCGCAACTGATGTAGCGCCCGCTTGAAGGCGTCACTTTGCAATCGGATATCTCTATATTTTCCGAATTTTGCGCAATTATTCCCATGCCCAAGCTCGAATGTATCGAGACCTTTTCAAAATCCACGCCCGAACAGTTTGAAATTATGAAAGATGGATATTTTCTATGGCCGCCCCAAAATACCATTATGTTTCCAGGCGAAGCCTTGACGCCTTCGCAGTACACCCTGACTTTCCTGCCGTCGAGCTGTTTTGCGGGCAATTCGCCAAAAGTCGGATAGTCGCGCCCCATTCGGGCAAACGCCCCCTTGGACGGATCAAATTCCAGCATGAAGCGATATGGATATACGCTGTTAAAATTCTCATAAGGGGCAAGGGGGTCCCCGTCAACGCCCCTAAACTGCAAAGTCCCGCGATTTACCGAATATGGGAATTGCTCTGGAAACTCCACAACTATGCTATCAGCATCAACCTCGAGTATCTTTCCCTCGCTCGCAAGCGGCCTGCTTACATCTACTGAAAAATTTTTAAATTTTATATTTTTTGAATTTGTCGCCGCAAAAGGGCTAATGTCGCCGTGGAATACAAAACGTGATCCTCCGCCGTCTATAGTTATAGAATCAGCATTTTCAATGAGAAAAACTACAGGCTTCAAACCGGAGTCGTTGTTGCTTACAAATAAGTACCGTTCCTGGGCCCCGGCGCAGCCAAAATGGTATGTCCCTTTTTCAAATAAAATTTTAGATGGCTTGCCGCAACTGCTTGCCGCTTTCATCGCCGCTGCTACGGCGCTTGAGGCGTCGCCGCCTCCAGGCAAAGCCCCAAAATCGGAAATCCTAAAAACTTTCTCAGTAGAAAATAAACAGCTAAGTGAAAGAAAAAACAGTAAAAATATTCCCCGCATAAAAATGATAGATGGCTAAAAAAAAGCGGGCTATGAGGTTCGAACTCACAACCTCGACCTTGGCAAGGTCGCGCTCTGCCAATTGAGCTAAGCCCGCAAAAAGTAAAGGGAGATAGTGTTTCTCTATCGTCCCATGTCAAGTTCTAAAATTGACTTTTTTCTGGAATTTTCCGGCGCGCTAAAGAAGTCGGTGGAATTTACAGTTCGAGCCATCGAGTCTGAAAGCAAAATTGCCGCCAATGGCCTGACTTTTTCGAGAGCCGATTTCCGGCAAACTATATAAAAGCCGAGCGACATGGGATAATCTCCGTTGTGAATGCTGTCTGAATCCGGGCGGAACGCGTAATTTCCCCTTCCGCCCCCATCGGACGATTTTGATACAGCCACGACCTTAAGCATATTGTCACCGTCGAATTTCCCGACAATCCCTATTGCCGAATTATTGGCTTTTATCATGTTGTACATGTTTTGTTTTCCGCCGGCGACGTTGACCCATGAGCCGATGTTTGTACCTTTGAGCGCCGAATATTTAAAAAGTTCTACGACGACGTTGTCGGAGAAGCTAGTTATCAGCGGAAGTATGTTTCGCAAGCCGATATTTTTAACACCGAGCTGAGTCCAAGTCTCCGCGCGCGAATTGGAATTCTTGGAAAATATGTCGTAGAGCTGGTTTAAAGATATCTCCTCTATGGGATTGACCACGTTGACCACCACTATTGCCGCCTGATAGGCGAACGGCATCACCGCGCAGTCTTTCGGGAAGGAAGAACCCTTCGGAATTGCGACAACAGCGATATCGCATTCGCCGCGCTTGATTTTCTCCAAAGCCCCGAAGGAACCCACCATATCCAGCTTGACGCCGATGCCGTTTTCTTTTGCCTGCTTGAGTATTTCATCTTTCAATATGGGCGCCATGAGGTCGCTGCCGCAAAGGAGAATAGTTTCGGCCCCGAAGGCGATTCCGGAGAATGCCAAGAGCGCCGACGCAAAAAGTAGTCTCAAGGATATTTTTTTCATGTTGAATATATAGTGGAGATTCAGCTCCATTAGGAGCAAAGCGAACACCTCGTGCGGGGGGCCGCAAAAAGTTTTATAAAATTATACAATAAGTCGCGCTTGGCTCATGCCAAGCCTAAAATCATTCGCGCCTGTTCGCTCATCATGTCGCAATTCCACGGGGGATCCCAGACTATATTGACGACCGCTTCAGAAACCCACGGCACAGCCGATAAGCGCAGGCGCAAATCTTCGGCTATTGCCGGCCCCATGGCGCAGCCTGGCGCGGTGAGGGTCATATCGGCTTCCACAATGCGCCTTCCCTCCGCGTCTCTTTTTACTTCGAGCCTATACAGCAATCCCAAATCGACTATATTGACAGGTATTTCCGGATCAAATACGGTTTTTGCTGCCTCCCAAAGCTCGGTTTCATCGACGTCGAAAGCCGGTTCGGAATTGGCAGATGCGGCTTCGGGAGATCCGCCCGCAGGCTCGAGAAGCTCTCCGATGAACTGTCCGAGCACGGCTTTGGAATGTTCAGAGTTTATCCTTGCGACTCCGAACAGCCCGGAAACGGTCGCGCCTGACTCCGATTTCTCAATCAGCTTAAGCAGCGTTCCTTTAGACAGAATCACCCCCATGCCAAAAGGCACGAGAGTTGCCGGGCAATCCGCCGGAAGAGAAATTTCACCGCCGCCAAACATCTTGCCCTAGACAATTGCGAGATTGTCGCGGTGGACGACAACCTCTTTGTGCCCGCATTTTTCCGAATGCGGCGCCGCCGCAAGCGCCGAAATTTCCTCCGACGATTTTTCAGCCAACCCCCGCGCCACGACAAATCCCCTGCTCGAATCCACAATTTCGACGAGGGACCCCGCCTGAAACCTTCCCGCCACCGACAATACGCCGGCCGGCAATAGGGAACTGCCGTGTTTGCGCAAGGCATCGGCCGCTCCGCCGTCGACATAAATTTTTCCTATGCTTCTGCCGAAGTATGCCAGCCAGCGCTTTCTGGAGCTTCTCCCCCCCCCGCCAAGCGCGGCAGTAAAAAGCGTGCCGATATTTTCGCCATGTATTATTTTTATTAGAGAATTCTCCGCCAATCCGCTGGCTATGTGCGTTTGGCAACCTGACGAAGTCGCTATTTCGGCGGCCTTTATTTTAGTGACCATGCCCCCGACCGCCGTAGCGCTCTTCGTCCCAAGCGCTTTTGCGCGGATCTCTGGAGTTATTTTCTCCACGAGCGGTATTACCTTGTTAGTTCCGCCTATATCGACGAGCCCTTCGGCAGTCGACAAAATCACGAGGGAATCCGCCTTGCACAGGACGGCGACGAGAGCGCTTAGAACGTCGTTGTCTCCGAATTTAATATTCAATTCCGCCGCGCTTACGCAATCGTTCTCGTTTATGATCGGGACTATTCCGCATGCGAGCAACTCGTCCAATAGCTCGCGCATGGCCTTGTGGCGCTGGCGAACGTCCAAATCGTCGCGGGTTATGAGGATTTGCGCTACGGTAATGGAGTGAGGGCGGAACAATTCGCCCCAAGTTTGAATGAGTATGCCCTGCCCGACTGCCGCGCATTTCTGCACTGAGCTTATTTTTTTTGGGCGCACACCGATCCCGAGCTGGCCCATTCCGAGGCCTACCGCCCCCGAACTGACCAGCACGACCTCAAAACCCTCGCGCCGCGCTTCCGCTACCTGGGCGCATACGGCGGACATTCGACGCAAATCGAGCCGTCCAACGCCTTGAGTCAGCACTCCCGTGCCGAGCTTAACAACCAAACGCCTGCCTTTCGACATCGCCCAATTACACCTGCTTTATTTCTGCTTCCTTTGCGGCGAGGGCTGAGTTTATAGAAGCAATGCTTTTATCCGTAAGCGCCTGGGCGTCCTTCTCAAATTTCTTGAGTTCGTCCTCGGTCGCTCCGCCCGAAGCTTTGAGCTTTTTGACGGCGTCTATTGAATCGCGCCGAATGGTTCTCACGCGCACCCTGCCTTGCTCCGCCATATCGCGGCAAACTTTGGCGAGCTCCTCGCGGCGCTCGCCGGAAAGAGCCGGAACGGGGCAGCGCACGGCGTCCCCCATTACCACGGGAGTGAATCCGATATTAGCCGCCAGGATAGCCTTTTCGACGTCCTTGAGAATGCTCTTGTCCCACGGCTGGACGCGAATTGTCGAGCTGTCGGGCGTCGTAATGGCGGCGATGTCCCGCAAGCGGGTACTCGTTCCGTAGGCGTCCACCATGACGTTTTCCACCATGCCAGGCGACGCCTTCCCCGTGTGGACGCTTTCAAAATCGTGCGAGACGTGCGCAACGGCCTTCGCCATCGCGTCCCCCGCCTGTTTCAATGCGGTAGATATATCCATAACTGCCTTTCTTTTTTTTGCAAAATTAACTCACAAGAGTCCCTATTTCCTCGCCGGCAACTGCCCTGAGTATGTTTCCGTCCCCGTTCATATTAAACACTATTATCGGAATCCTATTGTCCATGCACATTGAAAACGCCGTGGAATCCATAACAGCCAGACGCTTTTCAATGGCTTCAAGATAGGATACCGTCTTGTATTTGACGGCATCGGGAAACGCCTTGGGATCTTTATCGTATATTCCGTCTACTTTGGTCGCTTTTAATATGCAGTCGGCGTTTACCTCGCTCGCGCGCAATGCGGCGGCAGTATCGGTTGAAAAATATGGGTTGCCCGTGCCGGCGGCGAATATCACAATCCTGCCCTTCTCGAGGTGCCTGACAGCCCGGCGCAAAATGAAGGGCTCTGCAATCCTCTCCATGGGTATGGCTGTCTGGACTCTGACGGCTACGCCTTCCTTCTCGAGGGCGTTCATTAAGGCCAGGCTGTTTATCACAGTGGCGAGCATGCCCATGTAGTCGCCAGTAGTTCTATCCACCCCCGACTTGGCTCCGCTGAGTCCGCGGAAGATGTTGCCCCCTCCCACGACGAGACATATTTGCACGCCGGCGGCATGGACTCCCTTCAATTCCACTGCGAGTTTGTTCAATATGGCAGGACAAAGCGAATCTCCGCTTCCCGAGTCCCTTAGAGCCTCCCCGCTCAATTTAAGCACAATGCGTTTGTATTTTGCCTTCATGTGAATACGACTCCACAACTTCGCAAATTCAAATCCGCCTTTCAACTCTTTTCTTGCTCCGGATATCCACAATTCCGATTTTCACGGATAAATCCGCTCCCCCGGCCCATCAAAGGAGCCGACGATGCGAGTTTTTTATGAGAGAGCGGAACGGTATGTTATTTTTCCGATCCGGATACGCCTCCGGGCTTGCCGGCATCTGAAGCCCTGCTTTCGGTGGAAGCTTTTGCGCTATCAGGCATGACGCTTATTGAGTAAGATGGCTGGGAAAATATTTTTTCGGCCTCCTTTTTTACGTCGTCGAGAGACACGCTTTCGTAACCGCCGACAATCGTCCTGGCGAGCTCTATGTTTACCGGGCGCGCCTGCGACAGGTTCATCACTGCCTCCAGCCAATAGGAATTGCGGCGCAAATTCGCCTCGACGCCTTTTAGCAGCGGTATCTTCGCGCGCTCGAACTCGTCCTCGCTTATACCATCGAGAAGCTTTTTTCCGCATTTTTCAAGCGCCGCAAGGAGTTCGGAATTCGCTTCGGGAACGACGAATGTCGCCGCGTTTATGAATCCAACTCCCCTCATCCACGTGCTCGGCGCATTGTAGGCAAAGGGGCTGTAAACCTTCCCGCCCTTCTCGCGTATGTCTTTGCGCAAAACGTCGTCGAGAACGGCGCCCAGAACATTTGCCACGCGCATTGATTTTACGTCTTCCCTGCCCCCGCTAAACCAGCTTACAGAGGCAACCGATCTCGGTTCGTCCACCGTGTCGTAAAACAAGTCCATTTTGAGCGGGGATTTTTTTATTTCGACCGCCGCATACGGATTCCTCTTTTCGGGATCCCGCGCGGGAAGCGTTCCAAAAGTCTCGGAAAACAGTTTCTCCGCCTCCGCCAAGTCTATGTCGCCGACCACCGATATTTCCATGTACGACTTCGCCAATATCGGGCTCAGCCAGTTTTTTAAGTCTTCCATCTTGACTGACGACATTTTTTCCAAAGACCCCGGAACTTCCGCAATGGGAGAGGCGATCAGGCGAATCGGCGCAAACCGCATCTTGGACATCGGCTCGGACCTGTAGTCCAGATAAAAAGCCTCCGCGTATTTCATGAGGGACTCCAACCCGTCCCCGCGAAATCCCGGCGCCGAAAACATAGTCGCCGAGAGCCTCACCAAGCTGCCAAAGTCTTTGCGGGTGCTCCCGCCCGCAACAAAAAACGAATTGCCGTCAACCCCCGCTGAAAGAGACATCTTCAGCAAAAACTGCGCCGCGCTTATCTCAGCAAAGCTTTGATACTTCGTTCCCCCGCACGCCAGCGCGTAAACGCCGACGTAATATTCCGAACGGTCCGCAGGTATATCGAGAAGCCCGTCTCCGAAAGAAATTTTCATTAGAATCTCATCTTTTGAGAAGTCTGTCTTTTTCAAATTCAGCCTGACCCCGTTCCTAAAGCGCAAGCGCAAAATGGAAAGATCCTCTATTTGCTCCCTTTCGACTACCTCGCCAGAACCGGAAAATTTATCGAAAATTAAATTTTTCGGGGCGAAAATTTCGGAATCGTATCCGCTTTCGAGCGCCTCAGAATAGGCTTTGGAAACGATCTCCCCGAGCTCCTTTCCTTTGGGAGCGCCGGATACGTCAGAAATAAACACCTTCATTTTTGCGCCGTCGAACAAGCCTCTAAGCAGAGCCTTCGCGTCGGCTGCGGTAAACCCGGAAAGCGCGTATTCGGCAATCTTTAAATCCGTCTCCGGGCTGGTAAACACCTCGTCGTTTGAAAAAGCGGAAACTATCTCGTTTGCAACCTGGGGATTTTTGCGGGTTTTCCAAGATTTCAAATCGCTCTCTATTGAATCGATGAGCTTCTGCTTTGCGTTGTCTATTTCAGCCTGGCTGATATTTTCCGCAGCCCCAAGAATCTGCCTGAAATTTTCCGCCAGCGAATCCGCCCCGCGCCCGACGGGAGCCTCCGCCGTAAACATGAAAGTGCGGCAGCACTTTTCAAAGTTGAATGCCGAAGCGGCACCGCCAGATATTTTTGAGCCGGGGCTCTCAGATATCTTCAGGTATCTGGCTGTAATCGCGCTCGCCAAAACCCTTATCCTGATTTCGCGCACCCTGCGCTCGAGCGAATCCTTCTCGCCCGCCGTCCAGCCAGAAACCGCAACGGCAGAATAGGATTTCGGGGCGTTTGGAGTGCAATCGTAATCCGCGTCGAAATCCCCCAGCCCTTCCGCGAACGCGAAGGGATTTTCCGCCGTCTCAAGAGCGCCGAAGTTATCCGCCCGCGAATCTTGCCCGCCTCGCTCCTTGAAATCAGCGAACGCCTTTTTTGCCGCGGCAAAAATTTCCGCAGGGTCGACGTCGCCGACAACTACCAGAACCGCGTTTTGGGGCGCATAAGCCTCGCCGTAAAACTTGAGAAAATCCTCGCGCCGCACAGACGATATTACGGATTCGTCGCCGATGGGCATTCTGTCGGCAAAGCGCGTCCCCTTAAAATACAGCGCTATTTCCTTGACCGCCCTGCGGTAATCCTGATTGTCGCGCGATTTTTTTTCGGCAATTATTACGCCCCTTTCGGAATCTATGGACGCCGGCTCGAAAAGTATGCCGTCGCAGTAATCGCGCAGCAGCATGAGCCCGTCCGATATGAGCTTCTGTGAAGTATCAGGCATATCGAGCTTGTAAACAGTCTCGCTAAAACCGGTATGGGCGTTGGTATCGGCTCCAAACGCCATTCCCAAGCGCTGAAAATACTCGACCATATCCCCGGACGGGAAGCGTTTTGTGCCGTTAAACGCCATGTGCTCCACAAAGTGGGCTATCCCTTTTTCGGATTCGGTTTCGCACAGAGACCCCCTGCGAATTAGGAGGCGCATCGACACTCTGCCGGGAGGCTCGAGATTCCTATAAACGGCGATTGTCATTCCGTTGTCCAATTTCTCGACCTGCAAGTTGCTATCCCTCTCCAAGAGGGCTTGTGCCGCAATAGTGTTCATTAACAGTGCCATCGTTATAAATGCCGCAATTTTCATAATACTGCCATTTTCTTATATCCAGCCGATTTTTTATGCAATATTTACTCGCCGGAATATTGACCGGTTTCGGAAACAAATAGTTCCGATTCGTCAATATTATCGGACTTTTTGCTCGTTTTTATAAAAGGCATAAAAGAAGCAATCGTCCGAGAATTTCAAAACGCTCTCTGGCTCGTCTGCAATATCGGAGCGGCGCGCCCGAAAAGCCAAAGAAAGCCCCGCCCCGCCAATATCCTCAAGTATTTCCCGCTCGTCTGGGGAATGTATAAAAACCCTCCCGTGTTCGCCGCCGTAAACTATGTCTCCAAACTCGTCGAGAAGCGGATTTTGCGAGCCCGATGCCCACTGTTTTCTTTCCGAGTCCCAGTAGGAGCGATGCCCGGGATTGTCGCGGTCGTGCGCGGTAAATATAAAAATTCCTCCGCCGCGCAGAACCCTCCGGACTTCAGCAGCGGCCTTCCTCCTTCCGGCGCGCGACGGTATTTGCATAAAGCCGTTGAAGCCGAACACTACCGAATCGAAAGACGAATCCACAAACGGAAGCGAGCGCGCGTCCGCTTCCAAAACGGAAATCTTCGCGCCTCTCCTCTCCGCAAGAGCTGCCGCCGCGCCCACCATGAGCGGAGAAAAATCCGTAGCGGTGATGTCGGAATAGCCCATTTCCCACATTCCGAGCGCAATTCGCCCCGCCCCGCAACCGAGTTCCAATATCCGCGAAGCGCGGGATATGTACTTCCCAAAAACAATTTTTTCTGATTCCCAGAGGCCGACGTTTTCCGCCGCTTCGAGATAGTCCGCCACAACGCGCGGCTGGTCGAAATATTTTTTTACGAATTCCGGATCCATATTGGGCGCCCCATCTCAAGCGTATCCGAGCCGAATTCGGCGAATTTCCCGGCTATTGAAAAGGGTCTTCCGCCGCGGAATGCCGGGAATGCATCTGGGCCGAGAGAAAGCCCTACGGCCTTGTATTCGAAACAATAATCGACCGCGCGCGCCGCGCATGCGCTCTCCCACAGCCCTGCGCCTCCCTCAAGCAATAGAGAGCTGATTCCGCCGCGGTAGAGCCGCCCGGCGAGGAGTTCCCAAAAGCCTTTCGAGCTCTTGTCGGCTGGTATTTTAAGGACTGAAATTCCGCGCGATTGGATAGCGCCCACGTCCGCATCTGATGCTTCGGAGGAACACACCACGCGCGTGCGCGCCGAGTCCGCGTCGGAAAACACCTCAAAGCGCCCGAGATTATCCATCGACGCGAGCCTCAGCGAGGAATCGAATATCAGGCGCACAGGAGACTTCGGGCCCGGATAATCCGGGAGCGAAAACCCGCGCACGTTCAATTTCGGGTTGTCCGATACGAGAGTGCCGAAGCCGATCCCTATCGAATCGAATCTGGCGCGCCACCGCATTGCCTCGCGCATGGAGGCAGGAGAGGTTATTTGCGTCCGCACCCCGCGTGATGAAGCTATTTTTCCGTCGGAACTGGCGGCGCACTTTAAAGCGACGAGCGCCCTTTTTTGGACAACCGCGTGGTTATATATAAAGTTGAGGCTTTCGCATTCGTCCCCGAGTATGCCAAATTCCGCCGAGATTCCATGCGCGCGCAATATATCGCCCGCCCTGCCGGAATGTGCCGGATTTGGATCGGAAGCGCCTATTTTGACGGAGGAAATTTTCGCCTTTATTATGGCGTCCGTACACGCTCCCGTCCTTCCGCGCGTGCTGCACGGCTCGAGGGTGACGTACATCGCAGCCCCTTCGGGAGATTCGGAGCAGGAGCGCAAGCATTCTATTTCAGCATGGGGGCCGCCGTCGAAACGATGGAACCCCTCGCCTATTATGCGGCCGCCCTTGACAATGACGGCGCCGACCATCGGGTTTGGCGATGTCATTCCCCAGCCGCGCCTGGCTAAATCGAGCGCGCGGCGCATGTAGTATTCGTCCTCCATCGCGCGAACTAAGCCCTTACAAAAGGATTCGAGCGGGCCTCCAATCCGATGCTCGTGGACTCCCCATGCCCAGGATATACAGCAGTATCGGCAGGCAATGAATACACTTTCTCGCGGATAGACTTTTCAAGAAGGGAAAAATCCCCGCCCCACAAATCGGTCCTGCCTATGCTTCCGGCAAAGAGCAAATCACCCGGAAAGAGGGCGCGCTTCGGCGATTCTCCACCCGCATCTCCAATATAGTAGGAGAAACTTCCAGGGCAATGCCCCGGAGTCTCGAGGCACAAAATTTCAAGCCCCGCCACGCCGAGCTGCTGGCCGTCTTTGACTACCGCGTCTATTTTCGCGGGCTTCAAGCCGAATCCAGAAAACGCGTTCGCGCTTTGGAAGCCCTCCTCCTCTATCAGGCGTCTCCCGCCCTCGCCGGCGTAAATTTTGGCGCCCGTGGCGGCTGAAAGCTCCCCGGCGTCCCAAATGTGGTCCCAATGCCCGTGAGTCAGAAGTATTGCCTCCAGGCTCCTTCCGATTTTTTCCAATTCCCGGGGAATGAAAGCCGCCGCTTCCTGGGGAGCGTCAACGAGCACAGCCCCGCCGCCTTTGTCGGCATAGAGCAAATAACAGTTCGTCTCGAGCGGCCCGAGCGGATACGCAAGTATTTTCATCTTAAAATTCCCCGCCCGAAAATCCGCGCGCTTTGAGCCAATCGATGCAAAGGTCTATCCACGCTCTCACTGGAAATTTCTTGTTCCGGATTCCGAATCCGTGGCCGCCTTTGGAAAACATGTGCAAATCGGCAGGAACCCCCGCTTTTTTTAAGGCGAGATAATATGCGAGCGAAGCATTTACGTAGTCCCTGTCGTCCTGCGTCTGTATGATAAACGCCGGAGGAGTCGAAGAATCGACTTTCAAATCGTTGGCGAGCTGGTAATCGGCGTTGTAGTCGGAACTGCCACGCTTGAGGCGGTCTCCCCAATAGCGCTGAAAGGTGGGCTCGTCGCAATAAGCCGGATACACGAGAATCGTGCAGTCGGGCTTGGCTGAATACTTGTCAACTTCGTCTATCTTTTCATACGAGTCCTCGCCGTAAAGAGTACTCGCACGGGCGGACAAATTCGCGCCGGCTGAGAACCCCATCACGGCTATTTTTCCGGCGTCTATATTCCATTTGTCAGCGTTTGCCCTGGCCGTCCTCACTGCGCGCTGAATGTCCATCAGCGCAGCTTGCTTATTGTTTGGGACGCGATATTTCAAGACGAGGCACGATATCCCCTCGGAGGCAAGCTTGGACGCAACCTCCGTGCCTTCCTTGTCGTAGCAGACAATCTGGTATCCGCCCCCGGGACATATCACCACAAGCCCCGTCTTTCCTGATGCCCCTTCGGCGGGAAAAAACTCTAAAGTAGGCGTCGAAATGTTGCTTATGCGCCTGTCGTTCGGCTTCCCGATATCCTCTTTCTTGTCAGTGCACGCATTTCCGGGCATCTTCCCTTGGGGCCAAAGATTTTCCGCGGCGGCAAACGCCACCGAACAGGATATTATCGCCGAAAAAAATGCTGCGAGAATTTTTTTGCTTTTCATTGTATTTACATGCCTCATGTTAATTAAAAATCCGAATATTTTTTTATAAATTTTTTAGCGGAGAGCTAATTTGTCAACAAATTTACTTGACCGAAACGCGCCAATCGGCAATTGTGCCGCCTTTATTTTCGCATTAGGCGAATCCGCAAGGAGGTGAATGTAAATGTCAGTGGAAGTTAAACTCCGCAGAGGAGAGGCAATGGAAAAAGCCCTGCGCAGGCTCAAGAAGAAGCTCGACAGGGAAAGCGTCATACGCGACATCAGGCAAAAGCGCTACTACGAAAAGCCCAGCGAAATCAAGCGCCGCAAAAATAAAGTTGCAGCATTCAACAACATGTTGCGCCAGCGCTACGAGAACCACTAGTCATTCTTCCCGCATTGCGATGGAGAAAACTCCATCCTTTCCCGTGGATATGCCCCTGCGGAAATCTATTGGAAAGCGGCTGAAAGCTAAAAAACAATCCCGCACGCCTAAAAGGCTGCGGGTTTTTCTTTTGCCAATCCGCGCCGGCGCTTCTTTTAGAGCAAATTTTTCAAACGGCAAAAGCAAGGCATGCATTCACGGTTGCAGCCGCAATAGCGCGGTTAAGTTAAAAAAATCCGCGCCGTTGCGCCATGTTCCAGAAAGAAATAAAAAAATAGGCTGTACAATGCGCCCCTGCCGGGAAATATTCCAATATAAAAAATATTTAGATCTTGGAAATAATTTCTGACATAAGAAAAAAATTGTCGAGAGCCGGCGAAGCGTTCGTCAATTACACCGCAGACGTAATTTACGACAGGCGGGACGGGCTTGGCGCATCGGTGTACGGGGCATTTCTGAAAGTTCTGTCCTATATATTCAGCGGGATAGTTCGCCTCCGCCACGCCCTTTACGCCAAAAGGATATTGAGGGACGCCCCGCTCGGGTGCCTCGTGGTTGTCGTCGGAAACTTAACCGTAGGCGGGACGGGAAAGACTCCGATAGTTGAAAAATTCGCCCGCTCTCTCGCCGAAAGGGGAAGGAAGGTCGCCGTCTTGAGCAGGGGATACAAGAGCAAGTCGGACCGCCCCGTCGAGAGATTCATACGCTGGATAACGCACGGCGAGCCCCCAAAGCCCAAAGTCGTATCGGACGGGAAAAATATCCTTCTCGATTCCGAGCTTGCGGGAGACGAGCCGTACATGCTCGCCCGCAACCTGCCCGGAGTGTGCGTGGTGGTTGACAAAAACCGGGTGAGAGCCGGACATTACGCCGTGAGCGAGCTTGGCGCCGACACCCTCGTGCTCGACGACGGCTTCCAATACCTCCCTCTGCACGGGCAGCTCCAACTCCTCCTCGTCGACAAGACAAACCCTTTCGGAAACCTCAGCCTTCTTCCGCGGGGAATCCTGCGTGAGCCGGTATCCCACCTCAAGCGCGCCTCGTATATTTTCCTCACAAAGTCCGACGGCAAGAAAGACCCTGAACTCGAGCGCCTCATACGCAAATACAATCCCGCCGCCGAAATGATAGAGTGCACCCACAAGCCCGACTGCGCCGTAAACTTCGAGGGCGGAGACAGGGAGGAACTGTCAATTTTCCGCGGGGCAAAAGTCGCCTGCTTCTGCGCCATAGCAGCCCCGGAGAGTTTCGAGTCCCTGCTCAGGCAGCTCGGAGCGAACATAGTCTACCGCAAGAGATTTCTCGACCACCACAGGTTCGAGGACTTTGAGCTCGACGCCTTCTTCAAAAAGGCCAAAGCCGCCGGGGCGGATATCGCAGCGACTACGGAAAAAGACGCCGTCAGGATAAGGCAGAATTACAAATCGCCCATTCCCCTGTTCTATCTCAAGCTCAAGATAGAAATACTTTCCGGCGTCGACGATTTCGAATCCGCCGTGGAAAAAATCTGCTTTCCCAAGCGCAAATCGGACGAGATTCCATCAGAGGCGCCAATCGGAGACGAACCTCCGCCCACCCGAAATCCATAGGCGCGGGGCGCCATGTTTGCGACGCGCCCTTCAAACGGCGGCAAAAGCTTTCCCCATGCATAAAAAAAGTTTGCAAAGCGCGCGGGGGAAACAAGACTTTTTAACTTCAAACATCTCGATATTTTTTTATTCCATAAAAACCACTCGCTTATGAATAATGCAATTAAGGCAGCACCCCTCAAAGAAGTAGATCCTGCGGTTTTCGACGCAATAGCAGCCGAAAAGAACCGCCAGCAAACCCACATCGAGCTGATAGCCTCGGAAAATTTCGTAATACCCGCGGTTATGGAGGCTATGGGTTCCGTTCTCACGAACAAATACGCCGAAGGCTACCCGGCAAAACGCTATTACGGCGGCTGCGAGTTCGTCGACGTAGTCGAGCAGCTGGCGATTGACAGGCTCAAAAAGCTTTTTGGAGCCGAACACGCCAATGTCCAGCCCCACTCCGGCACGCAAGCGAACGTCGCCGTATATACCGCCGTCCTGCACCCCGGAGATAAAATCCTGACAATGTCGCTCGAACACGGCGGGCACCTGTCGCACGGACATCCGAAAAATATTTCGGGCATGCTCTACAACGTCGTAAACTACGGCGTGGAGGAAGATACCGGATACATCGACTACGACAAGCTCGAGCAAATCGCCCTCGCGGAAAAGCCGAAATTGATAACAGTGGGAGCTTCCGCATATCCCAGAATCATAGATTTCGAGCGCATGGCGCAAATCGCCAAGAAGTGCGGCGCCATGACCTTGGCAGACATAGCCCACATAGCCGGGCTCGTGGCCGCCGGAGTGCATCCCTCTCCCGTGCCCTACTGCGACTTCGTCACCTCGACCACGCACAAGACTCTGAGGGGGCCCCGCGGAGGCGTCATCATGTGCAAAGAGCAGTATGCCAAAGCCATAGACTCCGCAATATTCCCGGGGAACCAGGGCGGGCCTCTCATGCACGTCATCGCCGGAAAGGCCGTATGCTTTAACGAAGCGCTTAAAGATTCCTTTAAAGAATACCAAAAGCAGATAGTCAACAACTCCAAGGCCCTTGCCGAAGCACTAAAGAGACGCGGGTTCGGGCTCGTGTCAAACGGAACCGACAACCATCTAATTCTGATAGACCTCCGCAAGAGCCACCCAGACCTCACGGGCAAAGACGCCCAAAACGCTCTGGACAAAGCCAATATCACAACAAATAAAAACACTGTTCCCGGCGAGACTCGCTCCCCGTTCAAAGCGAGCGGAATAAGGCTCGGGACGCCAGCCGTGACAAGCAGGGGTTTTGACGAGAAAGATATGGAGAAGGTTGCCGAAGCAGTGTCCACTGTGCTCAACGCGCCAGAAGACGAGTCTGCCATCGCCAAAGCAAAGGCGTGTGTGCAAGAACTTTGCCTTGAACACCCGCTCCCATATTAAGCCGCTTCCGCAAAATTCTAATTTAGGCAGGGGGGAAGCGACGTTAAGCGGCGCCTCCCCTTTTTTTTATTGCGCTTTTTATTTACAACACCACTAACAAACGCCTCCGCTATGACAGACAAAACCAACCGACTGAAAAAATTTTTGACCGACGCCGAACGCCAAGGAAAAATCCTGGACAGTTCCGCGAGGAATCTCGAATCCTGGCTCGACGAGGATTTTCTTCCGGAATGGGCGATGGATTCCCTCATTGAACTCTTTTCGGAGTGCCAATACGAAGAAATCAACGACAGGTTCTTCAAGCCGCTCGCCTTCGGAACCGGCGGCATGCGCGGAAGAACAATAGGCAAGGTGTGCACGCGCGCAGAACTCGGCAATCCCTCTCCGCTGGGCACTCCCGAGCATGCCGCGGCGGGCGCAAACAACATGAACGACTTTACTGTCGTGCGAGCGACGATGGGGCTTTTAAACTATTGCAAGCAGTGGAAATCCCAAAACGGCGGCGGGACTCCCAGGCTTGCAATCGCCTACGACGTGCGGCATTTCTCAAAAAGGTTCTGCCATCTGGCAGCATCGCTTTGGACAAGGCTTGGAGGCGAGGCATTCATATTCGACTCTCCGCGCTCGACCCCGCAGCTGTCCTTTACAGTGCGGAAGCTCGGCGCCGACGCCGGAATCGTAATAACCGCCAGCCACAATCCGTCGCACGACAACGGATATAAAGTCTATTTCAACGACGGCGCCCAAGTGATATCGCCGCACGCCGAAGGCATAGTCGAGGCGGTATCCAAAGTCCCCTGGAAGCTGGTCGGAGAATTTCTCGAAGCGGATTTGAGCGGGGTGAAACAAGTCCCCAAAGAGGCCGAAGACGCCTATGTAAAGTCCATAGAAAACTGCGTGATAGACAAAGATGTGATGGCTGGAAACAAGCCGAAAATAGTGTTCACCCCCGTCCACGGCACGGGCGGGGCGCTTTGCCCGTCAATCATGCGGCATTTCGGGTTGGATCCGGTTCTTGTGGAGGAGCAGATGAATTTCGATCCGCGTTTCCCCACGGTAAAACAGCCGAACCCGGAATATCCGGAAACACTTTCGATGGGAATAGCAAAAATGCTCGAAAGCGGCGCGGAATGCCTCGTTGCCACCGACCCTGACGCCGACAGAATGGGGGCGGCAATCCGGACGAAAGACGGCGGAGCAAAACTTTTAACCGGCAATGTGATTGGATCCCTGCTGACCGAATACAGGATATCGCAGATGGAGCGCAAGTCCCTGATAAAAAATCCCGAGCGCTGCGCGATAATAAAAACCTTTGTGACGACGCCCCTCCAGGATAGGATTGCGCAATCGCACCGCTTAAAATGCGTCAACACCCTCACAGGGTTCAAGTGGATAGGCGGGCGCCTGACGCTTTACGAGAAACTCCTCGAAGAGGCCGAAAAGAGGGACTGCTCAAGTCTTCCTTATGCTGAAAGGGCGGATCTCCTGCAAAAGCACAGCACATTTTTCGTCTTCGGAGGCGAGGAAAGCTACGGCTATCTCGGAACCGACTCCGTCCGCGACAAGGACGCCAACGCCGCCGTCATTATGTTCAGCGAGATGCTCGCCTGGCTCAAATCGCAAAACAAAAGCGTGGAGGAATATCTCGACGAGATATACATCAAATGCGGCTACCACCTCGAGGAATTAAAAAGCATATACCGCGAGGGCGCCGCGGGGGCCGCGCAAATTCAAAATTTTCTAAATGCGCTCGACGAGAACCCTCTCAGCCAAGTGGGTTCAGCCAAGGTAATAAAATCCTTAAACTTCGCGCGCGACAAGATACTCGACGCCGACGGAATCGAGATGCCAAAGGAAAAGTTTTTCCTCTACGATCTCGAAAACGGCTGCCGCTTCGCCGTCCGCGGAAGCGGCACCGAGCCGAAAATCAAGTTTTACGCATTCGCCTTTGAGCGGGCGGAAAACCGTTCCGAACTCGATGCCGCAAAAAAGGGCGCAAAGGAAAAACTCGACGCCCTCCTCGCCTCTTTGGAGGAAAACTTCGAAAAGTTTTAAAATAAAACCCTTGTAAAGCGGCGCCGGGTAAAAAAGAATGTTATAGGTGTTTTTTCCTATGACATTCCGCGTTATCTTATTATCGGCACTGACAACCATAACGGCACTCCAAAGCTCTGGAGCGGCATCTAAAGGCCTTTTTGACGAAAAGGAAGCGTCCGCGTTTTTGTCCCGCCTCGACGCGGAGGGAATGTTAAACGAATCTAAAAAATTCGACAGCCTCGCAGGAAGCGCCTATGCGGACGGGAAATTCGACGACGCCGCGCAATACCACTTCTCGGGGCTGCTTCTGGCATCTTTCGCCTCCGAAGCAAAGAACCTGCCCGGAGGCCTCAAAGAATGGCTGCTTTTAAATCCGGATTTATGTGCGGAATTTTATTCTGCAATCTCCCCGAAGGACAATCTGGAAAACGCGTTTAAAATTCTCGGCAGCATATGGCAGTCCGATTCCGGGCAGTTCAAAAAATATCCGAGAGTGGCTATGGCAATATCAATCGTCTACGACGCCCCTCCGCCCGAAACCTGGCCTCACGCCCAAGTCAACCCCAAAGTTCTTCCGCGGAAGCTTCCGAATCCCGAGCTCGCGTTCAAGCGCATAACGGATATGCGCGAAAGGGGAAAATGCCTGATTCAAACGGAAAGGCTGTCCATATCTGAGCTGAGGTTTCTCGTCGCCTCGCCCGCTTCGGACGAAGACAGGCAATGGGCACAAAAGAGCGTGCAAGTCAACCTCTCCAACCTGGACAAACTCTATGCTTCAATAAGCTATGACCACGGGAGGGTCGCCCGCAACGCCTTCTCGTGGGAGGGCGATGACTATTCCCTGAAAACGATAAAAAGTGCCGGCGGAATCTGCGTCGACCAAGCATATTATACGAGCGAAATCGCCAAATCGCGCGGGGTGCCGGCATTTATTTTTTCCGGAGCCGGAGCGAGCGGATTCCACGCATGGGCCGCCTGCATGACAAAAGTCGGGAATTGGAATTTTGACATAGGCAGATATGAAGGCGCCCGTTTTGTGACTGGAGACGCCATAGATCCCCAGACCTGGGAGCGCGCTTCCGACCACGCCCTCGAATCAATGCGCGAGGGCTTCCGCAACGGCCCAAAATACGCCCTCAACGAACTCCACACAATTTTCGCAAAAAAATATTTTGACTCCGGAGATATTTCCAAAGCCGAATCGGCCGCGCGCAAAGCGATATCGGCCGACGCCCGCAACGCGGAAACATGGCGTATACTCATAGATTGCGCAAAATCGTCCGGGGAAACGGGGAAGCTGCGCGGGATATACGACGCCGCACTGAGAAGCTTCTCGAAATACCCCGATACAGACGCCGAATTCCGCCGCGAATACATATCTTGGCTGACTGAAAGCGGAGACGCCGAAAACGCCAAAAAACTTTCGAGCTCGATCATTGTCAAGACGAAGTCGTCGCGCCCGGACCTAGCAATGTCTTTTGCCCGAAATGAGCTCGAAGCCGATATTGCATCGGGCGACCACGACAAGCTAATCTCGTCGTACAAGCGGCTTCTGTCCTCCTTCAAAAGCGACGGCGCCATGACCTTCCACGGGCTTTGCGTGCCGATAATAAACGCCCTACTCAAAGCCGGAAAAACCGACGAGACTTTCGACATACTAAAAACCACCAGGCAAGTTTTGAAATCCTCAAAGGACGAAACTCTCGAAGCGGGCCTCAACCAAATCGAGAAACAGCTCGCAAACATTAAAAACGCAAATTAGAGGAATAGAAACAGTAAATGGCATATACAGGCGCTTTACCAATGATGCGACTACGATCCTAAACATTGCAATCAAAACAAAGCCTCAAAGCATTTCCCTGATAGCTAATCCGCGCCCTTCTAACCATATCATAGAAAAAAAATGATTAAGATATTCCATCTCCTCTTTATAGTTCTAACACTTCAATGCGGTGTTTTACACGGATCCACAAAGGGATTGTATATAAAAGATGGATATTTTTATAAGGGCGGCAAGATTGTAAACGCACACGGAGTAAATTATTTCGACGTATTTTTGAGAATAAACGGCGCTGCAATCAAAGGCGTCCCCGATGACCTTTCGTGGAAGAAAGGCCTGGAGACATTATCAAAAAACGGCATTCCATTTATAAGATTTTCGGTTTTCCCATTTTATCCCATAGATTGGAAATTATACTTTGACGACAAGGAAGCTTATTTTGCAAATTTAGACAAAGTAGTAAAAGAAGCAGAAAGATTAAATATAGGCCTTATTCCTTCTATTTTTTGGATGCGCCACACGATTCAAGACTTGCTAAAAGAACCTGTAAACTCAATAAGAGATGAAAATTCCGGCACTCGAAGATTTATGCGTTCCTATGCAAGGGAAATTATAACTCGCTACAAGGACAGCCCGGCGATATGGGGCTGGGAATTTGGCAATGAGTTTGCTTTAGCTTGCGACCTGCCCGGAGAAAAAGCTGGATTGCCCAAAACTATAACCTCTTTGGGAATGCCGGCAGTGAGGACTATAAATGACAAATTAAAGCGGACAGATATTTACCCTGCCTACGTGGAATTTGCAAAAATAGCAAAGGAGTTGGATAGATCAAGGCCTGTCTTTACCGGGGATTCTATTATTAGATCGAATGCTTATAATAATAAATACCGGAACCAATGGGTTAAAGACTCAATTGAAGAGTCTGAAAAAATATTGATAGAAGACAATCCAGACCCCATAGATACAATAACCATACACGCCTATAAAGATGGAGTGCTTGGATTTAAATGGTCAAATAGCATAATGCATACCTTCCTATTTCTGGGAAAGGTATCCGATAAAATTAAGAAACCGATATTTTTAGGTGAATGGGGAATACCCAACGACATGAATGACGCCGAAAATATAAAATGCATGGAAGAAATGATAGGCGCAATAAAATCTGCTAAAATTCAATTAAGCGCAGTCTGGGTTTTCGATTTTAAAGACCAAAAGAACGAGCCCAAATGGTCTATAACTCAAACTAATAATAGAAATATTTATTTTGAAAAATTAAAGGAACTAAACGGGCAAAAATAACTTTTACAACAACGCTTAACTTTTAAACGGGCTATATCTCCCGATATGCTGCATAAAAAAAAACAAACAGGCCTAATGGAGGGGTGGTATTTTATTATCAAGGCATAGGAAGAACTCTGGCGGGTAAAGCCTGAAAAATTAAAAACGCCTAACCCTACTCCTCCATAATTGCCAGAAAAGTTTCCCTTTTAACCTTTACAAATTACAAGCAACAAATTTATTGGAACGTCTATCACACTTTGCAATTACCTTTTAACCTACATTTGTCATGATCAAGCCAAATATGATAAAATATTGCGTTCTTTTACCCGTTTCACTTTTAGTGCTTGCACTTTCTGTAAAAGCCGCTTCCGAAACTTCCTCGGCTAATGAAAGCGCAAAGTCGGGAGGATCCGCCCTGACCCAAGATCTGCTTTTCGGGGCTTCTCTCAAACGAAGCAATGCTGAATGGGCATCGGGCAATAGAAAGATATACGCCCACGAAAAATATCCATTCGGCGGAAACGGCGCAAAACTCGCCGACTACCACTGGATGCGCTTTGATGCCGAAGACAACATAAATTTCCGCAAAGGCACCCTCGCCCTGCAATTTAAGCCTGATTTCGACGAGACGGATACTCCACGCATTCATTATCTCATCAGCTCCCGCATACGGAGCAATTATTGGTTCTACATTTACATAGACGCCACTCGCGACCCGAAGGAACTCGTTTTTTGGACTTCTACCCCAAAGTCTCCGCAAATATTGCGACTGCCGCTCGAAAAATTAAAGAACAAGCAATGGAACACATTGTTCGCCCGTTGGAACGCCGAAACCGACACGCTTGAACTCGAGTGCGAAGGCTCATACAAGAAACAGAGCAAGAAGAACACTGTTCCCGACATAGACTCGAAATTCATAATGGATATTTTCATTGGGGGAAACGCCAAGCAGATAGACGCCGGCCCCTACGGCCCACGCGGAGTATTCAAGGGTGAGCTGAAAAACCTGCGCATATACGGCGACGATAAAATCGACGCCAAAGCATACACCGAACCCCTGCCCCGTCTTCCAAAGCTCGAGGCGCAAATTGAATTTCCCGCAAACGCCCCCTGGCTCGGAATGAATAAAAGAAGGCTCGATTTCGTCCTAAATGAACCGAAAACCCCGGCGAAGGACAAGACCGGACAACCTGTCAGATTTGAAATAGATCTCGGGAATGATTGGGATTACCTGACGCCCTTGCAAAGGATGCGCGCAATACTCTCAATGAGGCTTGTGCGCTTCGATCCTAAGACGGGCGAGCCTATGCTTGCCGACTCCTCGAAAACGGGCGATGATAAATATTACCTTCCCTTTGTATGCTCCGACGAGTTGTCGTGGGGAAGATCTGGCATTTTGAGATTCAAACACGACGGCGATCTTCCAGCGGCATATTCGCTGTTTTACGACGGAAACGCGCCGCATAAGGACGCTTCGCCTAAAAACATTCCACTGGTGGGGACCGGAGACGCCGTAAAAATAGGCCAAAAGGGCGAAGCGCACATAATGTCTGCCTCCATACGCGGTCTTTTCGACTTGTGGGATGCCGACGGAGACGGCGACCTCGATTTATGGATAAGCGGCGGCGGCGAAAACGGTGGCTCTGCAGATCTCATGCGCGGGCACTACTATATGGAGAATCTGGGCAGCAACGTATTCGGAGCGCCCCAGCTGATAGCCAAAAGCCTGACGCCATACGGTGCGCTTGCAGGGCTTGAAAGCATTCAGATCGAGGACGTCGACGGCGACGGAAAAAAAGATGTGATCATATTTTCCTATGCGACACAATTCTGGGCGGAATTCGATATGAAAAACGGAAAGCCCGAAATATCGAAATTCCACAAAATAGACTTCCGCGTTCCCCCTGTAAAAAACCGCACCGATTTCCACTTCGAGCGTGGGTTTTTCCGGGATTTCAACGGGGACGGTAAACTCGACCTGCTAATGGGCCAAAAAATATATTGGAATGTCGGCAAAGACAAAAGCGATCTGGCATTCGACGCCGAAAATTCCAAAAACATAGAGCTTCCCGGAATGCGCGAACTCGGGCTTTTTACAAGCGATTTTGAAGTTGGAGACGTCGACGGAGACGGCATAGACGACATTATAGCCGGTTCCTGGATAACCATTCCTCAATATTTTAAAGGCCTCGGGGATTTTAAATTCGCCCCACCCCAAAAGATGCAGGATCTGGCAGGCCACGAAATTCAGATGCCGGGAGTTTTCGCCCAGCCTAAACTGCGCGACATGGACGGCGACGGCGACCTCGACCTCGTGTGGACA